>JAAELP010000124.1 GCA_024226535.1 Planctomycetota bacterium
CGCGGGCTGCGAGCGGCCCAGATCCGCCAGCTCTGCGTCGCCGAATCTCGCCGTATCTCCCTGGATATGCCATCGATTCGGCTCCTTGATCTGACGAATCTGGTCGCGCTCTCGCCGCGCGGGACTTCTTCAACGGGCTGCAAAGGTAGAATGCCGCCCCGTTGGCCAAACGCTTCTACATCATGATGACGCTCGTGCGTTGCGGCGACACGCAATGGGAAGTGGACGAGCGTCTGCACGGCGCGACCGACCTGCCGCTCAGCCCGGTCGGGCGCGCCGCGGTGAGCGCCGAGATCGCGCGTCTGCCCCCCGGCCATCTCGCGACCGTGTACCACGCCGCCGACGAGGCGGCGACCGAGACGGCGCGGATGATCGCCTCCGTCCATGGCTCCCGCACGAAGGCGGTGGACGATCTCGCCGATCCGGACCTCGGTCTGCTCGAGGGGCTTCGGCAGCAGGACCTCGCCGAGCGGTATCCGAAGCGACACAAGACGTGGCAGGACGACCTCCTCGCGATCGTGCCGCCGGAAGGCGAGCCCATCAGCGACGCCCGCGACCGGGTCTTTCTCGCGCTCGCCAAACTGCTGCGCCGCAGCCGCGCCGACGAGATCGCCGTCGTTCTGCACCAGATCGGCTTCGGGTTGCTCCGCTGCTGGCTGGCCGATCGGCCGGGTGCGGAGATCTGGCCGATTCTCTCCGACGGCCGGCGTGTCGAACGCTATGCCCTGGGAACGGCGTTCATCAACCGGCTGCGCGAGACGGCGCGAGCGGAGCCGGTGGAGTCAACATGACGGCGGGGAGGGCGACACACCGGCGCGCTACGATGGCATCGGTCCAAGACGTGGAGTCACTTCCATGAGAATGATCATTGCCATCATCCTGCTTGGCGCGCTTGGCGCGTGCGGCGACTCGCAACCCGCCGGCGGCGGGAACGTCGCGTCGAACGGCTCGCCTGCCGGTGCGACGGCGCCGTCGAACGCGGCGACGACGCGCCCGGCCGCGACGCAGCCGACCACGACGCTCGACCCCACGGACCTCCGCGCCCGCATCGCGAAGGCCCACGGCATCGACGTGTGGCGCACGAAGAAGGCGCTCGCCGCCCGGATCGTCGTCGACTACGCCAACCAGGAGGTGCTGCGTGGCGAGATGATCTACGAACCGGTCCGCGGACGCGTGCGCATGAACCTCGATAACGGGGCGGCGATGATCTGGGACGGCGAGCGCGCGTGGACGACCGGCACGATCGTGAGCCCCGGACAGGTCCGGTTCCACGTGCGGACATGGCCGTACTTCCTCTTCGCGCCGTTCAAGCTCGGCGATCCGGGGACGCGCTACGAGGTCAGGGAGACGATGCAACTCCTCTGGCAGCAGTGCGAGACCGGGCGAATCATGTTCGAGCCGGGCGTCGGGGACAGCACCGACTGGATGCACTTCTACTGCCAGCCCGGTACCGACTTCCTGCTGGGCATGGGGTACATCGTCTCCTACGGCACGTTCGTGGACATCGCGGAGGAGGATCCGCACTCGATCATCTACGAGGGGTTCGACACGATCGACGGCGTCACCCTCGCAACGAACATGCGGATCCAGAAATGGAGGGACGGGCACGGTCCCCGGGGCAACCGAATCGGCAACGTCGCCTTCGACGACCTGCGTTTCATCACGCCCGAACCCGGAACGTTCACGGCGCCGCCGGGGGCGACGGAGGACCCGTTGCCCGAGCCGCGTGCCCGGCCCGTTCCCAAGCGGGTCACACCGAAGCCGGGCCCGTGGGTGGATCCGAAGCCGGAGACACCGTGACCCACGGGTGGTCACGGCGCCGCCAGAAGCACACGCACCTCCAACGGCAGGCGCCGATACTCCGCCTCGTCGAAGATCCCGCGCAGCCGGTCCCGCGTTTCCCGTGAGAGCTCCAGCCGCGCATGCAGCAGTTCGATGACGGGGTGCTCCGTTCGGATCGTCCACTGATCGCCGCCCGCGGCGTGGATCTCGCGCCGGCGGGCCTCGCGTTGCCGCTGCCGCTCCGGCGTGTCCCACGCCTCGATCGCCGCGACGATGCGCCGGCGGTTGGCGTCCCGCCGGGCGATGAAGTCCCCGAAGACCGCCTCGACCGCCGCGGCCCGTTCCGCGGGCAGCTCGCGGGCGCGAAGGGCCGCGAACGCCAACTCCACCGGGTCGGCGCGGAACACCTCGGGGTGTCGTCGGCGTTGTCGCGCCGCGGCCACCGGGCGGTCCGGCCCGCCGAGCGCGGCGTCGAGATCTTCGACGTGCCGGTCGTTGACGGCGCGCACCCGCTCCGCCATGGCGGCGAGACGGCGGCCCAGGCGTTCCAGCTCGTCGCGATCGGGCTCGCCCGCCGACCGCGTCGCGGCGGGACGGCTGGTGGCGCCGGCGGGCGGTTTCGCGGCGGGGCGCACCGGGTTGCCGGCCGCTTCGTGCATCTCGCGGATGAGCCCGTCGATCTTCGACTCCCAATCCACCAGCAAGACGTCCAGCTCGAGCGCGTAGGCGTCGAGCGCCGGGGCCAGGGCGGCGCGTCGGGCGTCGTCGGGCGCCGCCTCCGTGGCGACGATCACGAGATCCGGGATCGCGCGACCTCCGACCTGCATGGCGATCTCGGGTAGCACCCGCTCCCGGCGCAGGGCGCGGATCTCCGTCGCCCACGCGCTGGCCGCGAACGACGCCAGAAGCTCCGTCACGTCCGCCGCGAAGCGGCGCTCCAGCCCGCGGCGCTCCTCGCGCCACGCCATGGACGCGTGACGCCGGTCCTCGGCGTTCTCCAACGCGACGCGGACGGGCTCGGCGCGGGCGGCGTACGCCGCTTCGAGTTCTTCGTATCGCTTGCGCACGGCCGCGCGTGCCGGGTCGGAGACGTCAGGCCGGTCGAGGAACGCGTCGAGCCGGTCCGGGGGCAGCCACGGCGTGAACAACGTCTTGCCGGGCGGCGGGGCCGCGCCGAGCAGGACACCGAGGACGATCCATCGGAGCAGCTTCCACCGTCTCATTCGAGCGTCTCCGGTTCCGCGTCGAGCAGCGTGTCGACACGCTTGCCCAGAACCGCGAGAAGCTCCCGCCAGGTGGTCCGCTCATCGCCGAATGACGCTTCGGCGCGATCCCACTCGTCCGGCGCCGGGTCGGCCGGCTCCGGCTCGAGCCCGCGCCGGCGGGCCGCGTAGGTTGGGCACCACGCCCGCCATCCAGCGGCGAAACGACCGGGGTGGTTCAAGCGGGCGTACTCGGGCTCCATCCGATGCCCCGTGCTTCGCCGCCGGATCTCCACGTCCGCGGCGACCTCCCGCACGCGAACCCGTCTTGCCGCGTCGAGGTCGTCACGCTCCAGCGCCCGCCGCGCTCGGTCGCCCGGATCGTCGGCCTCGAACAGGAACGGCTGGGTGACCCGGGATGCCGCGAGCCGAAGCGTCGTCGCCTCGCCGTCAGACAGCAGGTGCGCGACCGCCTCGACCGTCCGCCGGTTCAACTCGCGGATCGAGAACGTGACGCGGCGCTTCCGTGTGCCCAGGTGCACCAGCCGATCGCGCGCCGGCCCGAGGTCCACCCACGGGTCCTCGTCCGCCGTTGCCGCGAAGACGCGGATCGCGGCCCGCTAGTCGAACCGCTGCCGCCAGAGGAACCCGTCCAGCTCGCGCAGCCGTCCGTCGAGCTCGTCGTGGTACGCGTCGATCACCTCGACGACGATGGGATCGCGGACGTGGTCGGGGGCGCATCGCGCGACGAGGTCGGCGACGTCCGTACCGGCACCGGCCGGCGCGCCCCGTCCCTCTCCGATGGCGGCGAGGATGCGCCGGCGGGCGCGCTCGCGTCGCAACCGTTCGGTGAGGTCCGGTCGCGCGCCGGCGAGACCGGCGATCTCGTCGATCAGCCGTTGCTCCAGGTGCCTCGCTCCCTCCTGCCACGCCGCGTGCACCGCGTGCGCTTCCTCGCGCAGCTCCCACTCGAGCGAGCGATCGGATGCCCCGTAGTTGCCGGGGTAGGTGGAATCGATCCAGCGTTGCGCGTCGCGCCAGGCCTCGAGCGCACGCTGGAACTCTGCGGCGTACCCGGAGTACGCGGCCGCGACCTCGGTCCGGCGCCGCCCCTCCAGGCCCAGGTCGTCGGCCATGGCCAGGGCCTGCTCGCGGGTTACGCGCAGCGAGGGAGCCTGGTCCGGGCTGGGATCGCCCCACTCCTCGGACGCCGCGACCGCCGCGGCCGCGATCAGGGCTGGAATGACCACGATGGCCGATCGTCTCATAGGATGCCCCGTGGTTGAGCCGCCCAACAAGATGAGGGACGATACCCGCGCCATGACCCAGACGCCTCCCCGAACCTGGGCGGACATCCCGGAGGTTGGCACCAAGGCCAAGAAGGCGGTGCCCGAGGGGCTGTGGATCCAGTGCCCGGAGTGCAGCGAGTCGCTGTTCCGGCGCTCGGTCGAGAACAACCTCTGGGTCTGCCCCGCGTGCCAGTACCACTTCCGGGTCAACGCGCAGCAGCGGATCCAGCAACTCGTCGATCCCGACAGCTACGAACCCACCCACGCCGACCTCGCGCCGGCCGACCCGCTCGGGTTCGTCGATCTCAAGCCGTACACCACCCGCATCGAGGCGGCGCAGAAGCGCACGGGCCAGAACGACGGAGTCCAGACGGGGATCGCGTTCATCAAGGGCCGGAAGGTCGCGCTGGCGGTGATGGACTTCACGTTCCTCGGCGGGTCGATGGGATCGGTGATCGGCGAGAAGATCACCCGCACCGTCGAGCTGGCCGAGGACAGCGACCTGCCGCTGGTGATCGTCAGCGCCTCCGGCGGCGCGAGGATGATGGAGAGCGGCTATTCGCTGATGCAGATGGCCAAGACCTCCGCCGCGCTGGGGCGCTTCAACGACGCGGGCGGGCTGTATATCTCGGTGCTCGCCGACCCGACGACCGGCGGGGTCACCGCGAGCTTCGCGATGCTGGGAGACGTCATCCTCGCCGAGCCGAAGGCGCTCATCGGCTTCGCGGGCCCCCGCGTGATCCAGCAGACCATCCGGCAGGAGCTTCCGGAAGGTTTCCAGCGTTCCGAACTGCTCATGACGTGCGGATTCGTGGACCGGGTCGTGCCGCGCGGTGAGCTGCGCAGCGAGATCAGCAGCATCATCGACTATGCCGGCAAGTGACCCACGCCCGGGACCGGGGCAGCGGGGCGGTTTCGGCTTCGGCCTGTCGCTGCTGCTCGTGCTGTTGCACGCGGCGATGTTCATCGCCCTGATCGAGCCGCTCTGGTTGTGGCCGCTGGCGTTTCTCGCGCCGGCGCCGCTGGCGTGGATGGCGGTGCGGGCGCGCACGACGCCGGTCGCGCTCGGCGCCGCGATGGTCGGCCTCATCCCGATGTGGCTGTGGACCGAACGCTGGCTGACCGGCGTCACGCTGGCCGGGTACCCGCTGCTGGTCCTGTACCTTTCCTCCTACGGCGTCGCGTTCACCTGGCTCATCCGGCGGTTCGCGCACCGCCGGCGCACCGCGCGGTTGCCGATGACGCTGCTCGTGCCGCTGGTCTGGGTCGCGCTGGAGTTCATCCGCGGGGAGATCATCTTCCGCGGGTATGCGTGGTACCTGCTGGGGCAGTCGCTCGTGGATCGGCCGGAGATGGCGCAGTCGGCGGACCTGCTCGGCACCTACCTGGTCAGCTTCCTCGCCGCTGCCGTCGCGGGGGCCGTGGTCGACCTGCTCCGCGTCCGCTCCGGGGACCTGTCACGACGCGTGCTCGTCCCATCGGTCGCGGCGCTCGCCGTGGCACACGGGGCCAACGTCGCCTACGGGCTGTTCCGTCTCGCCCAGACGGAGGTGCTGCGCGACGGGCCGACGATCCTCGTCGTCCAGACCAACCTCCCCCAGAGCAACAAGATCCGCTGGGAGCTGGAGGCGCAGGTGCGCGACGTCGCGTCGTTCGTCGCGCTGACCCGCGAGGCGTTCGAGGATGCCGGCGGCGACACGGATCTCATCGTCTGGCCGGAGACGATGCTCCCCGTCCGGGGCCTGGAGCGGGCCACGCTCGACAAGCTCGCGCAGTGGGGTCACCGCGAGGAGGTCGCCTTCGCTGAGGCGGCGTTCGGGCTGACGCGGGATCTCGGCGTGCCCGCGCTCATCGGCTCGCTTCATTACAACGGGCTCGACGTCGACCAGGACACCATGCGATGGGTGCACGACGGGTACCACAACTCCGCGTACCTCATCGGTCCCGACGCCGATCTCCAGCGCTACGACAAGATCCACCTGACCCCGTTCGGCGAAGTGATGCCCTACATCTCGGCGTGGCCCTGGCTGGAGGAACGTGTGCTGGGCATCGGCGCCCCGGGGATGAGCTTCGACATGGAGCCCGGATCGGAGCCGAACCGGCTTTCGCTGCGGTGGGCGGACCACGAGGTCACGATCGGCACCCCGATCTGCTTCGAGGACACCGTGGCCGGCGTCTGCCGCGCGATGGTCCACGACGGCCGTCGCAAGACCGCGCGGCTTCTGGTGAACCTGAGCAACGATGGGTGGTTCGGCACGCATGACGGGGCACGAATGCAGCACGCGCACGCCTCGCGGATGCGGTGCATCGAGAACCGTGTGCCGATGGTCCGGGCCGCGAACACCGGCGTGAGCATCTCGATCGACTCCAGCGGCCGGGTCGTGGATACCGTCGCCGGCGACGGCCGATTCGGCCCGACCCGGGTCAGCGGCTGGATGCGGACGGAGGTTCGGCTGGACACGCGACGCACTTTGGCAGGACGAGTCGGCGAGCTTTGGCCGATCTCCTGTCTCGTGGTCGTCGTAGGGCTCATGATGGTGACGCTGCGACGGTTCGACGGAGGACGACACGATGACCGCAACGACTGAGACGGGTGCCGTGGTCTCGCCTGCGACGGGTGCCGTGGTCTCGCCGAAGGCGAGGCCGCGCTCGTACCGTTGGCTCGCCGCGCTCTTCGTACTCACCCTCGCCGGCTGCGAGACGCCGCCACCGCCCGCGGAGCCGCCGCCGTCGATCCCTACGACGCCGTGGAGCACCAAGGCCCAGTCGGTCCTGCCCGACGATCCGTCGCTCGCCCACCTCAACGTCGAACGCCCGAGGATGAGGGCGGACGTCACCGACCTGCGGGCGTCGGCGCTCCACCTGCTCGAGCAGGCGAGTGGGTCCACGAACGCCCTCCTGCGGGCCAACGCCCTGGAGGCGATGGAGGAAGCGCCCTCGGACCTCGAGGTCACGGTCCGTTTCGCGCTCGGCGACACCAATCGCGGGGTCCGTTTCGTCGCGGCCATGACCATCGGCCGCCTGCGGATGGACGAGTTGGCCGATCTCGTCGAGCCGCTGCTGGACGATCCGTCCGACTCCGTGCGGGCGGCGGCGATCTACGCACTTCGGCGGTGCGGGCGGCGTCCGGACATGAACCCGCTGTCGCGGATGGTGATGTCCGACGACCCCGAGGTGAAGGCCAACGCCGTGCTCGTGCTTGGCGAGCTGGGCGACCCGTCGGCCCTGCCCATGCTCCGGGCCGCGGCCCGCCAGCGGAGCCCGCGGGTGCCGCCGATTCGTGCTCGCATCATCGAGCTCCAGATCGCCGAGGCGATGGTCAAGCTCGGCTCCGACCGCGAGCTGGAGGCCGTCCGCGCCGCGGCATTCTCGCCGCCGGAGCAGGCGGAGCTGACCGTTCTCGCGTGTCTGATCTGTGGTCGGCTGGGGGACGTGACGTTTGCCCCGTCCTTGCTGGACAAGGCGATGCGGACGGGCCAGGAGCGGGAGCCGGCCGAGATCCGGCTGGCGGCGGTGCAGGCCCTCGCCCAGATGGACCCTGCCCGAGCCCCGGCGGACGTCGCGCTCGGATACGTCGGCGACGACCGATACGAACTTCGCATGCAGGCGGCGGTCACCCTCGGATGGCTGCGCAATCCGGTGCTCCTGCCGCGTCTGTCGCTGATGCTCGAGGATCCGAATCCGCTGGTGCAGGTCGGTGCGGCGGGGGCGATCCTCCGCACCACCGCGCCGATGGCTGCGGGCGCGGGAACCGGCGTCGCCGCGGACGCGAATCTGGAGGGGCGGTAGGGGAGGGACCCTGGCAGCCCGTTGAAGAAGTCGCGCGGGCTGCGAGCGGCCCAGCTCCGCCAGCTCTGCGTCGCCGAATCTCGCCGTATCTCCCTGATATGCCATCGATCCGGCTCCTTGATCTGACGAACCTGGTCGCGCTCTCGCCTCGCGGGATTTCCTCAACGGGCTCCCGCGGCCTAAAAATACGCATTGGGGAGGGGGCCGTTGGGCACGGAGCCTCCCGCTCGGCGAGGGCTTGCTGTAAACTGAACACTTCCATGATCTTCCCGGCGCCCGCCTCGCTTGCGGGAACATGCCTGGAAAATGGTGGCGGAAGGGACGGAGCAGACGCGTCCCGTGATGCAGAGGACCCCCTGATCCCCACGCGGATCCCCCCCTCGAGAGGACCTGGCCGTGCACGTTCTGACCAAGATCTTCATCGTTCTCGTGTCGCTGCTTTCGGTGCTGCTGGTACCGCTGGTGGTCGTCTACGCCCATAACGAGGACAGCTTCCAGAAGAAGTACCAAGCGGCCATATCGCAGGCCAACGCCGCGCGCGCCGCGTTCGAGTCGTCGAAGTCCTCGCACGCCGCCGTGGTGGTGCGAAAGGACGCCCAGATCCAGGAGCTGGACGGATCCGCCCGCGAGCTTCAGCGGCAGACCGACCGCCAGGTCACCGAGCTGCGTCGTCTCGAAGGTCAGCTCGTCGAGGCCCAGGGCGTTGACACCGACATGCGGGCCCAGCTCTCCACCCTCGCCACCGCGGTGGACGCCAGCCAGCAGCTCCTCGACGTGCTCATCGAGGACCTCGGCGCCCTGCGCAAGAGCGCCCTGACCAGCGAACGGCAGAAGGTCGAGCTGGACGAAGCCCTGCGTGACGCCCTCGCGAAGCTCGATGCCGCCGACGAGGCGCGGCGAGCGCTCCAGGAGGAGCTGCACCGCCTCAAGGACGACCATGCCGACGCGATCGGCACGATCCAGACCTACGTCGCGCAGTACGGCACGCTCAGGGACGACCAGCTCGCCGCCGGGATGATGATGAGCGAGCGTCCCATCGAGCACGATCTCGATGCCAAGATCATCGCCGTCAACCGGCGTGCCGACCGGATCTTCGCCGACATCGACGTCGGCTCCCGCGACGGCGTGAAGGAAGGCAACGTGCTGACGATCGGTCACGGCGGGCAGTTCATCGCCCGGCTCCACGTCATCGAGGTGGATATCAACCGCTCCACCGGGATCGTGGAGCTCGAGGACGAGTTCGGCCGTGGCAAGGTCATGATCGGCCACCACGTGTACGGGCGGAAACGCTAGACCCCGGGATCGCGCAATCGTTGCGGACGAGCACCTACGGAGACGCTGGATGAGCCAGTTCAACGCACCAGTACGACGCGGCGGAGGCATCGACGTCTACACCGGTCTCATGTTCGTGGCGTTCCTCGTGCTCGCCGCCGGTGTGGGGCTCCTCGCGATGCGGAACATGGATCACTCCGCCGTCGGCACCCAGTCGGGCGGCCCGATCAAGCTCATCGACTGACCGGACACGCCGGTCACACACCCCAAAATGGTGACAGACACCTATTTCCGATCGGGCGGTCGCTGCGCGCTCGCGCGGTGGGACGGAAATAGGTGTCTGTCACCATTTTCTGCGGATCGCCGGGCCCGCCGGTCTTTTTGGGGATGACGCGTTCATCCGTGCGCTTCGTCGCGATCCTGTATCATCCCTGCTGACTCGGCGAAGGAGAGCCACTCGGTGTTCCTCGACAAGCTCCTCGGCTGGTTCAGCGTCGATATGGGTATCGACCTGGGCACATGCAACACCCTGGTGTGCGTTCGAGGCGAGGGCATCGTGCTGAACGAGCCGTCGGTGGTGGCCGTCAAGCGCGGCACCAACAAGGTCCTCAACAACGGCAACGCCGTCGGCTGGTCGGCCAAGGAGATGCTCGGCAAGACGCCGGGGTCGATCACGGCCATCCGTCCGCTCAAGGACGGCGTGATCAGCGACTTCGAGATCACCGAGGCGATGCTCGGTTATTTCATCCGCAAGGTGAACGGGCGCAGCCGCATCCTCGGACCGCGGGTCGTCATCGCGGTGCCCTCGGGCATCACCGCCGTCGAGAAGCGCGCGGTGCTCGACTCGGCGGAGCGCGCCGGTGCGCGGCGCGTGTACCTGGTCG
The DNA here is from genome assembly GCA_024226535.1 of Planctomycetota bacterium. Taxonomy (GTDB): domain Bacteria; phylum Planctomycetota; class Phycisphaerae; order Phycisphaerales; family SM1A02; genus JAAELP01. The sequence continues at coordinate 10,219 of JAAELP010000124.1, forward strand.
AGGAGCCGATGGCGGCGGGCATCGGGGCGGGGTTGCCGATCGTGGAGCCAACGGCATCGATGATCGTGGACATCGGCGGCGGCACCACCGAGGTCGCCATCATGTCGCTGGCCGACATCGCCACCTGCGAGTCCGTGCGCGTCGCCGGCGACGACATGGACGAGGCGATCATCAGCTACATGAAGAAAACCTACAACCTCACGATCGGCGAGCAGACGGCCGAGCGGATCAAGATCGAGATCGGCTCGGCGGCCCCGGTCGGCGAGCCGCAGACGATGGACGTGCGCGGGCGCGACAACATCTCGGGCCTGCCCCGCAAGATGGTCGTGACGAGCGAGGAGATCTGCGAGGCGCTGCTGGAGCCGGTGGGCGCGATCGTCGAAGCGGTGACCCGCACGCTCGAACGCGCCGAGCCCGAGCTTGCCGCGGACCTCATCGACAACGGCATCTGTCTCGTCGGCGGCGGCGCGTTGCTGCGGGGCATCGACATCGTCTTCTCCAACTCCACCGGGTTGGACGTGCGCATCGCCGAGGAGCCGACCACCTGCGTCGCCCGCGGCACGAGCATCTACCTCGAGAACCTCGAGGAGTGGAAGGGGACGATGGAGTCGGACTTGGATGAGTTTTAGCAGCCCGTTGAGGAAGTCCCGCGCGGCGAGAGCGCGACCAGATTCGTCAGATCAAGGAGCCGAATCGATGGCATATCCAGGGAGATACGCCGAGATTCGGCGACGCAGAGCTGGCGGATCTGGGCCGCTCGCAGCCCGCGCGACTTCTTCAACGGGCTGCTAGGGGGGGCCATGCACTCCCGCTCAAACCTCGTCTTCGCCGTCACGCTTCTCGTCACGGCCGCCGTCGCGCTGCTGCCGGCCGGGTGGCGGCTGGGGTGGTCGAGCGACCTGGCGAGGATCGTCCGATTTCCGCTCCGTCCGTTCAGCGACTTCAGTAACCGGATGACGGGCGAGGGGGCGGATGAGGATCGCAGCGATCTCGAACGCCTCCAGGAGGACATCGAATACCTCCAGCACCTGCTCCAGCGCGAGCGCATGGCCGTCGGCGAACTGGAGGAGCGTCTGCGCGAAGTTCACGGCGTGCCCGCCTCGGTGTGGAAGTGGGCGAAGTCGGCCGTCTTCGGCTACATCACCGCCCGCAACCCCGACTCGCCGTACGGGATCGTGGAGCTTCGCGTCGAGCCCGGTTCGGCGATACCCGCCGACGAGTCCACGATCGCGGTGTACCGCAGCGTTCACCTGCTCGGCCGCCTCGTGGACGAGGGGCGCCCGTCGGTGCCCTCGCTCCTGCCCGTGGTGAACACCGGCTCGGGGGAGATCTGGGCGCGGATCTTCCCGCAGGAGGACCACGAAATCCCGGCGATGCGGGCGGAGCGGGTCGCGCTGGCGCCGACGGGCACCGGCGCGTTCACCGGCCAGATCGACCGCGCGGTGCCGGTGCAGGAGGGCGACGTGGTGCGTGTCGACGATGCGCTCTGGCCGCACACCGCGCAGATGCTGGAGCTCGGCGAGGTCGAGTCGATCGAGGTCTACGACCGGGAGCCGTTGCGCAACACGATCACCGTCCGGCCGCGCTACCAGGTGCGGGAGGTCTCGTCGGTGATGCTCATCGTGCAGTCGACCGCGGACGCGGAGCCGGCGGGGGAGGAGACGAGTCCGTGAGATGGGCGGTGTTCGCCATCTTCGCGTACGTGTTCCTCGTGCTGGAGCACAGCCTGCGCAACCTGCTCGTGGTCAGCGCGCCGGGCGCGGTCTCGCCGAGCTTCGTGGCGGTGCTCGTCGTGTTCGTCTCGCTGTTCGCGCCGCGCTCCGCGGCGTTGTGGGCGGCGTGGATCCTCGGTCTCATGATGGACCTCACCAACGACCTCGACCACGGGGAAGGCTGGGCCGCCGGCCCGCTCATCGGCCCCTACGCGCTCGGCTACCCGTTCGGGACGTACCTGCTGCTCCAGGCCCGCGCGATGCTCATGCGTGGCCGGGCCCTGACGATGGCGGTGATGACCGTGCTGTTCTTCGCGGCGGCGACGATTGTCGCGGTCTTCATCTACGTCGTGCACGGCTGGTACCCCGGCGAGGAGATCGCCTGGGCGGACCTGGGCCTCGTCGGCGAGTTGGGACGCCGGCTCGGCATCGGCGTGTACTCCGGGCTCCTCGCGCTGGTCCTCTCGCCCCTGCTCCTGTGGACGACGCCGCTCTGGTCGTTCCGCACCCCCGCCCAGCGGGCGTCGGGCTGGCGGTAGTATTACGTGGCCCCATGCACCGCACCCCCATGATCATCTTCGACGACGACAAGGGCCAGCTCGGTCCGATGACCGATCTGCGCGCCGCGTTCGAGGTGCGGACGGGGATGTTCACGACAGGCGGGCGCATCGACGCCCATCGGCCGAAGATGCTCTCCGGCTACTGGGTTCCCGCGCACCTGCGCTCCCTCGTCGCCTCGCGGGCGAACGCGCCGGTGAACGTGCTGCCCAACGAGGAGATGCTCCTGTGCGTCAACGGACGCTGGGCGGTGCCCGACCCGCACCTGGAGATCGCGCCGGAGCACGCGATCGTCGAGGAGTCGACGGGCCACGTCGTCGTCGCGCTGCTCCGCCGCGCGAACGCGGAGTACCTCTTCGATACCGGCGAGCTGCACGAACGCGTGCACATCCACCATCGCCGTGAGCGGCTGCTCTACAAGTATCCGTGGGACGTCATGGCGCTCATGAAGGAGACGATCCCGCACGACATCAGTTCCTTCCGGCTCGTGGACGTGAAGGTCATCAGCAACGTCGCCCACGTGATTCCGCCGTACCCCGTCGAGGTCCACCGCACGGTGGCGGTCGGGCCGAACGTCGTGTTCGACGCGTCGCAGGGGCCGATCATCGTGCACGAGGACGCCGTGATCCGGCCCAATGCGGTGGTGTGCGGCCCGTGCTCCGTCGGTTCCGGCGCGACCGTCATCGACCAGGCCCTCATCAAGCCCAACACCGTGATCGGCCCGCGCTGCAAGGTGGGCGGCGAGGTCGGCGGGACGATCTTCCAGGGCTACTCGAACAAGTCCCACGACGGTCATCTCGGCGACTCGTGGATCGGCAAGTGGGTGAACTTCGGAGCGGGTACGACGAACTCGAACCTGCTGAACACCTACGGCAACGTGACGATGCGGATCGAGCCGGAGGGGCCGCGTCACCGCACCGGTCTCCGCTACCTCGGTGCGATCATCGGTGACCACGTGAAGTTCGCGATCGGCACGCGGCTCATGACCGGGTCGGTCGTGGGCACGGGGGCGATGATCGCCGGAACGATCCCGCCGCCGACCTGCGTTCGCCGTTTCGCCTGGCTCACCGACGACGGCGAACGCGCCTACCGGTTGAGCAAGTTCGTCGAGACGATGCGAGCGATGATGGAGCGCCGGGAGAAGACGCTGAGCTCGGAGTACCTGGCGGCCGTCGAGGCGCTCTATCGCGTCAACGAGGGAGCGGCGAGGGCATGATGCCCGGCCGGTCGCGCAAGACGCTCTACCTCATCGACGGCCACGCCCAGTTCTTCCGCGCCTACCACGCGATCCGCACGAGCATGCGGAGCCCGGTCACCAACGAGCCGACGAACATGACCTTCGGGTTCGTGGGCATGCTCCTGAAGCTCCTGCGCGACCACGCGCCGGACTACCTGCTGGTGGCGATCGACGTCAGCGGCGACCGCGAGTCGTTTCGTTCCGCGTTGTACCCCGAGTACAAGGCCAACCGCGAATCGGCGCCGGACGACTTCCATCCCCAGGTGGAGCGTTGCCTCGACCTGCTGGAGCGCATGGGCGTGCCGGTCCTCGGGGTCGAGGGCGTCGAGGCGGACGACGTGATCGCGACGGTGGTGAAACGGATCCGCGCCGAGCACCCGGACGTCGACGTGCGGATCGTCTCGCGCGACAAGGACCTCGCGCAGCTCGTCGACGAAGCCGTCGAGCTGTTCGACCCGCACAAGGACGAGCCCGTCGCGCCGTCGGACATCTTCAAGACCGAGGGCGTCGAGCCGAAGCACGTCGCGGACATCCTCGCCCTCATGGGCGACACCTCCGACAACATCCCTGGCGTCCCCGGCGTCGGCCCCAAGACCGCCGCAAAGCTGATCCTCCAATACGGCTCGCTGGAGAACCTGTACGACCACCTCGAGGAGATCAAGGGCAAACGCCGCGAGAACCTCGAGGCGAACCGCGAGACCGTCGACCTCGCCCGCCAGCTCGTCGAGCTGAAGCGCGACGTGGACGTGGACCTGGACCTGGAGGCCGCGCGGTACGACGCCCGCGAGCTTCCGGTCGACGACCTGGAAGCCGCCTTCCGCGAGCTGTCGTTCGGCGCCCACCGCGGGACGCTCCGCGCGCTCGCCGGGCGCGACGAGCCCGCGGCCACGCCGGCCACGAGCGCGACCCCGGCGCGGGCCCCGGCGTCGCGGGGCGACGACTTCCAGGGCAGCCTCTTCGGCGCCGAGCCGTCGGTGTCGTCGATCTCCGAGGAGCAGCGGGGGACCTACCGCGCCGTCACGACCGCCGAGGAGCTGGCCGAGGTCATCGCGGAGGTGCGGGCCGCCGGAACCGTGGCCGTGGACACCGAGACCGATTCGCTGTTTCCGGTGCGGGCTGCGTTGTGCGGCGTATCGCTCGCGACGGAGACGGGCCGCGCGGTCTACATCCCCACGCGGTCGCCGGAGCCGGCCACGCACCTCGACACCGACACCGTCATCGCCGCCCTCCGCGAGGTGCTGGAGGACCCGGCGATCACCAAGGTCGGCCACAACCTCAAGTACGACCTGATCGTCTTCCGGCGTCACGGTGTGCGCGTCGCCGGCCCGCTGTTCGACACGATGATCGCCAGCTACGTCATCGACGCCACGCGCTCCAGCCACAAGATGGACGTGCTGGCGCTCGCGCTGCTGGACTACACGTGCATCCCGATCACCGAGCTGATCGGGCGCGGCCGGAACCAGACGACCTTCGATCGCGTCCCGCTGGAGCAGGCGGTGCCGTACGCCGCCGAGGATGCGGACATCACCCTGCGGCTGCGGGACGTGTTCGCGCCGCAACTGGAGGTCACGGGTCTCGGCGCGTTGTTCACGGACGTGGAGATCCCGCTCGTGGACGTGCTCGCGGAGCTGGAGTTCAACGGCATCCACGTGGATCCGGAAGAGCTGGAGCGTCAGCGCGACAAGCTCACCGGCCGGATCGACGAGCTGAAGCAGGCGATCGCGCGGGTCGCTCCGTTCCCGTTCAACCCCGATTCCCCGAAGCAGCTCGCCCAGGCGCTGTTCAACGATCCCGAAGCCGAGCCGCCCGGTCTCGGCATCAAGCCGCTCAGGAAGGGCAAGACCGGCCCCTCCACCGACCAGGAGGTGCTCGAGAAGCTCGCCGCCGATCCGGTCGTCACGTCCGAAGTGCCGTCGCTCATCCTCGAGCACCGCCAGCTCACGAAGCTGGTGAGCACGTATCTCGTGTCGCTGAAGGACGCGATCAACCCCGAGACAGGGCGCGTGCACGCGTCGTTCAACCAGACGGTCGCGGCGACGGGGAGGCTCAGCAGCTCGGATCCGAACCTCCAGAACATCCCGATCCGCACCGACATCGGCAGGGAGATCCGCCGCGCGTTCGTCGCAGAGAAAGACCACGTGCTCATCAGCGCCGACTATTCGCAGATCGAGCTTCGTCTGCTCGCGCACCTCGCCGAGGACCCGGCGCTGATCGACGCGTTCAACGAGGGACAGGACATCCACACCGCCGTCGCCGCGCAGGTGTTCGGCGTCGCGCCGGACGAGGTCACGTCGAAGCAGCGCGGCATGGCGAAGATGGTCAACTTCGGGATCGTCTACGGCATCACGCCCTACGGTCTCGCGCGGAGGCTCGGCGACACGCCCGTGGACGAAGCCGCCGCGATCATCGCCGACTACAAGGCCCGCTTCAGCCGCATCGACGGATTCCTCGCCGAGTGCGTCGCCCAGGCGCAGGCCAACGGCTGGGTGGAGACGATCCTCGGCCGCCGCCGCAACATCCCCGAGATCAACGAGCGTCACCCCCAGCGGCGCGGGCTGGGCGAGCGCATGGCGATCAACACGGTGGTGCAGGGCAGCGCCGCCGACCTCATCAAGCTCACGATGATCGACATCCACCGGCGGCTGCCAACCGAGCATCCGACGACCCGCATGCTCCTTCAGATCCACGATGAGCTGGTCTTCGAGGCACCCGCCGCCGACGCCGCCGTCGTGCAGGACTTCGTCCGCGACCGCATGGAGCGGGCGATGGACCTCCGCGTCCCCCTTGTCGTGGACACCGCGTACTCGACGAGCTGGATCGACGCGTAGAAGGGCAGCCGGCCGTGCCCCACGTGCGGCCCGCGGTCGAGGCGGCGGGCCCGGGAACCCCTCTCCCGCGCAGCGGGAGAGGACAGCCTCGCCCCCCCGGGGCGAGGCAGGTGAGGGCGAGCGTCGGCGGACGCCCGGTCCGCCCAGCCCCCGTCTTGACAGCCGCCGGACCCGGGATACAGTGTTCCTCCCTCGCCGCCGGGTCTACAGTCCCGTGGCCCGACGGCCGATGGAAACAACCAGAAAAGTCCCCCCTGGGGCGGTAGCTCAATTGGTTAGAGTACCGGACTGTCGATCCGGTGGTTGCGGGTTCGAGTCCCGTCCGCCTCGCTTGGAAAACGGCCTTGGCGTAATGCCAGGGCCGTTCGTCTTGCGCGACCATCGCGCTGAGTCGCCGTGTTCGGCCACGGTTCGCCCCGGCGTTGCGTAGTCTACTGCGGGGGTGCCATCCGGCAACGAGTCGCCATCATCGACGGGCGCGGCGTCGGTCCCGGTGAGCCGCAGAGAGGTCGTATGGACCATCGGCATCCGCGTGACCGTCTCGGCAGCCTCGTCGGGCAACAGGTGGCCGTAGGTGTCCAGCGTCAGCGTGATGGACGAGTGCCGCATGAGGGTTTGAATCGCCTTCGGGCTCGCCCCGCCGATGGCGGCCCACGCGCCGCAGGTGTGCCGCAGGGAATGGAAGTCGAATCGACGGCCGTCGTGATCTTCGGCCAGGAGGAAGTCCGAGCCTTCCCGCTTCACGCGCTCGGCGGCGTTCGTGCCGGCGTCATCGAGCCACGCCTTGCGGGCAGCGTCAAGGTCGGCCCGCAGCATCGCGGCGACGTGTTCGCGGCGCGGCATGGTGAACACCGGAGCGCCCGGCGTCATCCGAGCGGAGAAGCGAGCGAGGGCCGGCGCGAGTTCGGGGCGGACGTACTGCCGCGCGGCCTTGCGGTTCTTCGTGCGCTTCGCTTCGAGGATGACGTAGGGACGATCGCCGTCCAGCACGAGGCACGAGCGCGACAGAGATCGAAGCTCGCTTGACCGGAGCCCGGTCTGGATCGCCAGTTCGTACAACAGCCGCCGCGAGTGCCCGTCCATCCCCATCCGCTCCGGGCCGCTTTCCGTGACCGCCCGCAGCCAGCGCCATTCCTCGACCTGGAGCATCCGGCGAGTCCGCTGTCGTGTCGGCCTCGGCTTCTTCACGCGGGCCAGCGGGTCGGCCTCCAGGCGGCCGTCCGCCACGCACCAGCGGGCGAACGTCCGAAGGGCCGTGATGCACTTGTGCGCCGTGCGGGGCGTCCACGGTCGCGGCTGCTTCTTCTTGTCGGTCTTGATCGGTGCGCGCTTCCGCGTGATGTACCGCTCCAGGTCTTCCGCTGAAAGCTCGCCGAGAGCCGTCCAGTCGCAACCGTTCGCGCATTCGCGGATCATGTTGGCCGTCTCAGTGACGTGCCGCTCCGTGCGGCCCTCGGCCCGCTTGGCCGCTTGGAATGCGTCCAGGTGCGACTCGATCGACGCCGCCGCGTGCCGATCCAGATCGGTGCCGCCCTCGGGCGCGGCGAGCCCTTCGCGTACAAGCGCTGTCCGCTCGACCCACTTTTGCATGATGCGTTCGGCGTCCGCCTTGCTCGTGGTGCGAGTCGATCGCTCCTTACGCTTCCCGTCCGCTGGATACCAACTGGCGATCCACGATCCGCCCTCGGTGCGTCTGAACAAGGAGCCCTTGCCGTTGCCGCGCTTACGTCGTGCCATCACTTCGCCTTCCGTGTTCGGCGCTTCGGCCGGATGATGATTTCAAGCCCAAGGTAGTCCGACAGTCGCTCGACTGATTCCACGCTCAACCCGCGCTCGCCGCTGACCAGCCGGGCCAGTTGCGACGCCGCGACGCCAGAGCCGTGGGCGATCCGATACCGCGATTCATCCGACTTCTCCACCGCTCGCCGCAGGGTGTCGAGCATCTTCGCCATTCCTGTAGTCTAGTGCGTGCGTTGCCATTTGGCAACTATGATGAGTGCCTCGCCTGTCGCCACCAGCCAGGCGGGTGCGCCCGGATGCGTCTGCATTCCGAGTTCGTCCGCCATCCCAAGGCGTTCGCCGATGATGTAGCCCGCCTCGCCGTCGTCGATGTGCGGGATCCCCTCGCCAGCCAGGATTCCAAGCACGTCGGCCCGGTAGAGCCGCAGGCGTGCCGCGAGATCCGGGGGCAGCGTTGCGGGGCGGTGTCTCAGCCGCCCGGCGGTGTCGGTGGCGAGTTCAACGCCCCGCGCGCCGGCGTCCACGAGGACCGCCGGGAGTTCGTTGGGGATCGGTACACCAGCCGCCATCAGAGCGTGCCCCAGCCGTTGTCCCCACCGTCCCCGTCCCCAATACCCTGATTCCCCGCTCCGTCCGGTGGGGTTTCGGGGACGGGGACACCGCGGGCAAGTATGAAGCGCTTCGTGGGCCGTCCGATTGCACCCGGCTTGGGTTTCTCCCATGCACCGAAACCAGCATCGACCAGCGCGGCCAGCATTTGGGCCGCCTTGTCCGGCTTGCCCTTGTACGCCCGGAGTCCCTTGGTGAGATCGCGGGCCGTCACCGAGCCGCCCTTGCCCTCAATCCACTCCGCGAGCCGGTGCAGCTCGCGGTTCGAGTCGTCGCGCAGGACTGCATAGACGCGCTCAGCTTCGCCGGCGAACCACCGAACCAGGACAATGCCGGCGGCGATGCTTGCCTCATCAAGCACGCCCGCATCGGCAAGGGTGGCGTCGCCCGCCGCCACGCGCGTCAGGTGGATCACCAAGGCGAAGCGGGCACAGTAGCCTTCCAGCTTGCTCCATGCCGCCGCTTCATCACCGATCATGCTCGCCTGCTCGTCGGCGTGTTCGTTCACGAAACGGATCCACGCCCGCTTCGCCTCCGGGCTCAGCCGAACGAGCCGGGGCACTTCATCGCCGTCGGCGTCGGTGGCAGGTTCCAAGGCGTAGAGCGCCTCGAACACGTTCACCACGGCCCCTTCGGTGCGTTCGTGTATGTCGTTCTCGGTCCACCGTTTCGCCTTACGTGGCGGCATGGCGAACACCACCCGTGCCGCAAGCCCGCTATCGCGATGCTCTTGCCCGAGTGATCGGTGCAGCGTCTCAGGCTGGATGCCGCCGGTGATGCTGACCGATGCGCGCGGGACATACTCGGTGCCGCTGCCCTTTCTGTCCACGATCAGAGCGCGGCCCCCAAACACTTCGAGCCACTTTGCCGCGTCGCTGCCTTTGCCGCCCTTGTACTGATCGAAGCCGCCGAACCATCCGGCAAGTTCGTCGCGCACCACCAGCAGCCCGCGCGGGTTCTCCTGAAGTCGCTTCACAAGAGCTTCCGTCGTCGTGTCGTCGGTCCAGGTGCGCGGACAGACGGGCGGATCGGGTGGCATGGGCGGGTCGCCCTCCGCCTTGTCGCGCGTGGCGTCCCTCTTCCAAGCGGCCCTTTCGGCTTCCCAACGGGCGTACTCAGCTTCCCATTCCCGTACAGCGGCGGCGTGCTCTTTCATTGCCCGGTGTTGTCGTTTCCGAACAGGCCGCAGCGCGAGTTCCAGGGCCGGGCTCTTGGCCGTCCCCGATTCGCCCACGATTGCAGTCCAGATGATCGGAGGTTCATCCCAGGAACGCTTCAGCCTGAGCCGGTGCGTGTTGCCAATGGCCGAAGCAAGGCCCGAGAGCATCGGCAGCGCGACGAACGACGGATCACAACCGATTGCCTTCGCACCGTCATCGACGTATGCGCGGATCGGCTCGGGCAGTACGTCCGTAGGGAATAGTGCAAACTGTGTGGGCGCGCCTTGCCCAGGCGTATCGACGCCCTCGTCGTCGGTCAGGCCGAACGGGCCGCGTTCGCGGATCAGCGCGAGGATGCGGGCGCGTTGCGTCGAGGAGTACCCGGCAATGCGCCGCGCGGCAATCTCGCTCGTGCCCTTCAGTGCGTTGTGATGCGCGGGTGGTCGGAGGTCGGGCGCTCTCATCGGCGCGCCCCCTTCCGCATGACAGCCCTCACCCGATCCCCTGCGCCGGCGTCGGTCGGGCAGCCTGCCGCGATCCATGCCCGCAGCTCGTCCGGGCAGTAGCGGACCGCTCGGCCGATCTTCCGCGACGGGATCGCGTTGCAGTTCGTGTAGGTCCAGAGCGTCCGCGCGCCGATGGCGAGCATCGCGGCTGCCGCCTTCGCGTCGATCAGCAGCGGGCTATCCTGTTGTGCGTTCGACGTGCCGCCCGTGTTGCTTCCCGGCGTCCGGGCGGAGTCCGTGGGCGACTTCATGTCGCACCCCCTTCCGCCTCCGCCGCGCGAGCGGCGAGCGCCCGGCGCACGGCCTCGATGTTGAACAGCCGCCGCCGTCCCGCCTTGAGTGACGGAATCCGGCGCGCGGTTGCTTCCGTGTGCAGCCAGCGCTTGGAAAGCCGTAGCCTCCGCGCCAGCTCGTCGATGGACACGATGCGTTCTTCGTCGTTCATGCCCCCAAGCATCGGCTGATGACCAGCCGCGTCGAGGGCCTTAGATCGTGTGATGACTCAAGTGATGAGCGCGGTCATCACTGGGGACTAAGTGATGACTCATCACGTGATCATTCGGGTAGCAGTTCACGCCACGAGTTCGCCGTGGCGGTCTTGCTTCGAAACGTCCCGGCCTCAGTCGCCTCGATGAGCTTGGCCAATTCGGCGGGCGAGAATCGCCGCTGTTGGCCACGCCCTCCACTCTCGCTGGCCTTTACTCCGGCCGCCTCACGGATGCGGTCGAATGTCGAATCGCTAATGCTCGCCTTTGCCACCAGCTCGGATTTCGTCCATCCCTCCAGCTTCGCAACGGGTCGGCGTGGAGTTGCGTCTGCGTTCGGATCAACTGGCAGGCCCGACGCATCCGGAATCACCCCGCCCGCCAGTGCGCCGACCGCAGCCGCGCCGGCTTGCACCCGGTCCGCGACAACGGCGGTCCTCAGCCAGTCAACCGCCGAGATTAGCGCCGCGCCCGCCGGCTCGATTGTGCTCCACCACCAGCCGGCGACGTGCAGCCACGGTTTGTTCGGGATCGCAGCCGGGTGCTCGGGTCGTCCGGCGTCGAAAGGGGACGATTGCGTGAGCGTCTTAGGGAAGGTCGCAAACTCCGCGAGCTGCGAATCGTCGGTCGGTCGAAACAGCAGCCGCCAGCCGACGTTCGCGCGCAGGCCCTCTACCTGACCCGACCACGCGAGCCAATGCAGCAGCTGGGCCGCGTCGGACGTGTTCGGTTCCTTCCCGATCGCCGGTGCGTCAACGTCCCCCGCAGCGAGCGCGACAGGCAGGATCGAATCAACACGATCGACGACCAACTGCCAGAGCGCATCACAAAGCCGAGGCCAAGCTTGGCCGACTTCCTCGTTCGGGTGGATCGTCCCGCCTACGGGATCGGACCAGAGCCATTCCGCCACGAAACCGTCATCGTCGCCGAGTGTCCGCTGTGTGCGATGACGGATGCGTGATTCGATTCCGCCGACTTGCAGCGCGCGCAACGGTCCATCGGTATTGAATGCGCCGGCGAGCATCGCGGCGAAGTCGCCGGAACCATCGGCGTCAACGTCGATTGCCGCGACACCCTCTGTGCTCCGATCGGGAACACAAACGAGCGTGTGCCCGGTCTGCGGATTCTGTCGAGAGAAGGTCCGCGCATCTTCGCGCAGATCATCCCATGCGGAACGTCGCATGGCGTCCTGCCTTTCTGCGGGCCGGGCGGACATGACGGGGAAGGCAGGTCGCACCGTCACGTTCGCTCCGCTCGCCGGGGATCAGCCGGCTACCCGCTCGGTCATCCTACGCTTGTCCCTCGAACTCGAATCGCTCATCGCCCGAGGCATGCACGGCGTTCACCTGATCGTCAGCGACGATCACGCCGGCCTTGGTGCCGCGCGCAAAGCGATGTTCCCCGGCGTCCCATGGCAACGATGCCAGTTCCATCTCGCGCAGAACG
>JAAELP010000125.1 GCA_024226535.1 Planctomycetota bacterium
GCGGGCGAGCGCATCGTGCGATTCGATCTGAACGGCTTCGACGCCATCGCGCGAATGCAACGGTTCCTGCCGGGATCGGCCTGGAGGGACGCCGCCGCCACGCCGGCCCTCGGGCGCTCGGTCGGACGAATGCTGGCCGAGGTCCATGCGACGCTGGCGGCGTTCGAGCACGCGGGGTCGGATCGGTCGCATGCCTGGGACGTCGCGGCCTGCGGAAGGCATCGGGCGGCGATCGTCCACGTCGAGTCGAAATCCAGGCGGACGATTCTCGAGATGATCATGCAGGAGCAGGCCGCGATCGTGGAGCCGCTGCTCGCGAAGTGCCCTCGCGGCATGCTGCACGGCGACGCGAACGACGAGAACATCCTCGTGGACGGCGAGCGGGTCGCGGGTCTGATCGACTTCGGCGACGCCTTGCAGGGCGCGCTGGTCCAGGATCTCGGGATCACCCTCGCCTACGCGGCGCAACACGGGACGCCGCCGAATCTCGATCTCGCGGCATCGGTGGTGGCGGGGTATCACGAAGTCAGGCCCCTGCTCGAGGCGGAGCGGCGAGCGCTGTTTCCACTGCTTCGTTCCCGGCTCGCGACCAGCGCCCTGATCGGGGCGGCGCGTCGGGCGGAATCACCCGAACACGCCACCTGGTATTCGCATGAGGAGACGACCTGGGAGACGATCGAGTCGCTGGGCTCGATCATGCCGGACGTCGGCCGGTCGATGTTGTGCGCCGGGATCGAATCGAGGCGGCCGCATGATCCGGCGAGTGACGCGTCACTTCTGCACCGGCGCCGTGCCGCCACGGGTGCCAACCTCTCGCTGAGCTACGACGAACCCCTGCACATCGTGGAGGGTCGCGGCCCGTACCTGATCGCCGCGAACGGTCGCCCGTACCTCGATCTGGTGAACAACGTCTGTCACGTCGGGCACTGTCATCCTCGAGTCGTGGAAGCGATCTCGCGCCAGGCGGCCACGCTCAACACCAACACCCGGTATCTCCACGAGGGATTCGCCGAGTATGCGGAGATGCTGGCGGCGCGTCTTCCCGACCCGCTGGACACGGTGTTTCTGGTGAACTCAGGATCGGAGGCGAACGAACTCGCCCTGCGGATCGCGCGGGCCGCGACCGGATCGAACGATGCCCTGGTGATCGACGGCGCCTA
>JAAELP010000126.1 GCA_024226535.1 Planctomycetota bacterium
CCCGACATCGGCGAGCTTCCGCCCTGACCGCACCGTCGATTCTCGACGTATCACAGGGGATATGCCTTCGAATCGCCGGCACGCTCAGGACGAAACCTCGCTCGATCTCGGTCGCGCCGGAGTTCCTCAACAACCTGCTAGCTCGTGATCGCGAGGCTCAGCCGTCGGATCCTCCCCGTGTTCCGCGCGCCGCGGTCGGAGACCTTCAGCGTCCACCTGCCCTGGGGGACGACGCCCGTCAGGTCCGCGAGTTCCGGCGTGCTCGCGACGTCGTAGGTGCGCTTGAGGTTGTTGCGCCCGGCGCCGGTGCGGTCGTGGAGCACGATCGACGACACGCCCGTCGCCGCCGGCGGCGCAAGGCGGACGATGAGGTCGCCGATGAAGGTGTGCTCGACGTCCACGTGGACGCGCACTCGGTCGATGGGCTTGCGGTCGCCGACCTCCAGCGCCAGCGTCGCCATCCGGAAGTCGCGAACCGGTACCTCCTGCACCGCGGTGTGGATGATCGTGCGTCGGGGCGGCGCGGCGACGGCGAGGTCCACCGCCCGGCGGGCGTTGACGCGACCGTACCCGTAGAACGGGCTGTGCCCGTTGTCGTCGTACGCGCCGTCATCGACGTCGATCTGATCGCACGAGTTCATGATCACGTCCATGACCTCGTCCCAGCGCAGGTCCGGGTTGCGGGCGAGGATCAGCGCCGCCACGCCCGCCACGCCCGGGCAGGCGGCGGACGTGCCGCCGAAGCCGTTCGTGTAGTCGCCGGACGCGTCGCCGCGCGCGGTCGTTCCCGGGTTGTAGCCGACGGCGCCGGTGCGGTCCGCCGTCCAGATGCCCACCGTCCGCGCGACGTACCCGTCATCGGATGGAAAGCAGCACCAGATCGCGTCGCCGAAGTCGCTGTAGGCGCTGCGCGTGCCGCGGTCATTGCACGCGGCGACGGCGAGCACCTTCTCGTGGCTGGCATAGCCGTCGTTGTCCACCGACTCGTTGCCGTTTCCCGCGGCCCACGCCACGACGCACCCGCGCCCGCCGCGCCCGTGCTCGACGGCCCAGTCGATGGCGAGACGCGTCGCGTCGGGGATCGGCGTGACCTGCTCGTGCGTCGGGTCGCGGTCGTCCCACCAGTCGCCGTCCACCGGGCCCCAACTGCACGAGATCACGTCCGCCCCGTTCTGCGCCGCCCAGAAGAACGCGTCCGCTTCGGACTGCGAGCCCAGCCCGGAGACGTTGCGCACGGGCATCAGCCGCGCCATCGGGGCGACGCCGGATGCCCGGTGCCCGCCGTTCGCGCAGGCGACGGCGGCGCACGCGGTACCGTGATGATCCTCGTTGCCGGGCCGCGGATCGTCCGACGCCCGCGTCACGTCGCGCGGGGCGTGGATCTTCCACGAACCGTCGAACTCCTCGTGGTGGATGTCGAACCCGTCGTCGATCACCGCGATCGTGATCCCCGCCCCTTGCGTCAGGTCCCACGCGGACACCACGTTCGCGTGCTCGTCGATCGTCGCTCCGTCGATCGTCGTGCGCTTCAGGTGCCACTGCTCGTCAGCGGCGCCGCGCCGGCGGGCGGGTCGGACGAGTTCCGGGTGACACAGCTCGACGGACTCGATCTGGAGCAGCCCGGTCGCGGCCGCGAAGACCTGGAGCCCGGTCCCGTCCGGGGCGGCGGCGAAGAACGCGTTCGCGGCGAACTCGACGACGCGCTTGATCGTCAGGCCGTGCTGCCGCAGGACCCGTCGACACGTGGATTCCGCGCAATCGTCGGCGAACTTGATGAAGAAGTTCTCCGTGTACACGACCGGCGCCCGGCTCCGCGGCTCGCACAGGACGCGCCCCGCGAACTGCACGGCCCGTTCCTGCTTGAGCAGCGAGCGCGCCCGGTTGCGCCGCGTCGCCCGCTCCTTGCGGGTACCGACGCAACGGAAGACCTCCACGCCGGCGTCGTGATAGCGCACCATCGACTCGAGCGGGCCGACCTCGCGCCGGGCGCGGGCGCTGAGGGCTGTTTCATCGAGGCGGGCGCGCGACCTCGTGCGCACGACGACGTAATCGTCGCTCACGGCAAGCGCGTGCGGCTTTCCGTCCCTCCCGCCGTACCGGACGGTGTATTTGTCCACGTCGTGTCCCCTGCGCCAAGGGCGCGCGGATTATAACGCGGACGCGGACACGGTCGCGCGACTCCGACCACCTCTCCCCGCCGGCCGCCGGTGGGGAGAGGTCGGCGAGCGCAGCGAGCCGGGTGAGGGGGGCGCGGGCAAGGACGCTCGCCCTCACCTGCCTCGCTGGCGCGAGGCTGTCCTCTCCCGGAGGGAGAGGGGGCCCTTACCCCGATTTTCCCGTTGCACTGAACACGCGTTCGCACGACTCGCACGTCCACGGTCGTTCCTCGTCGTGGATCGTCTGCATGCGGCGCCCGCAGTTCGGGCAGGTGCCGGAGCGCAGGATCAGCCGAGCCAGGAGGTGCTCGAGCATCTCCAGGAGCCGCGCGAAGAGGATGACGATCCCAAGGCTTGCGAGCCCGAGCCCGAGCAGGAGCAGCGTTCCGGGCGGGAAGACGAACATGAGCCCCATCGCCAGGATCAGCGACCCGACGTAGAGCCCCAGCATCACGAGCGGGTAGCCGTGGTTGAACGCTCGGATGATCCGGTAGTGGAGCATGTAGCCCGTATCATAGATTCGTGCCGCCCAACCGGGATCGAATCGACGTCACGGGCCTCGGCGCCGTCGAGGAGACCATGCTCATCCCGCTCTGGGCCCGGGCGGTGGAGACGCGCCGCCCCGACGGGATCGTGCGCGATCCCGAGGCGGTCCGTCTGCTCGACGCGATCGACTTCGACTTCACCCGCTTCGACGGTGCCTGGAAGAGCCAGGTCGGCGTCGCCGTACGGACGCGATACCTCGACGACGCCGTCGGCTCCTTCGTCGCGCGTCACCCCGAGGCGGTCGTCGTGAATCTCGGGGCGGGCCTGGACACGCGGTTCGATCGCGTGGACAACGGGCGCATCGACTGGTTCGACGTCGATACCCCCCGCGCGATCGCGTTGCGGCGTCGGTGCCTGCCTCCCCGCGACCGGCAGCACGCGCTCGCCCACAGCGCGACGGACCCGGCGTGGATCGATCGGGTGCGGGCCTGCGGGCGGCGCCCGGTCCTGCTCGTGTCCGAGGGCGTGCTCATGTTCCTCCACCGGCGGCGCGTGACCCGGCTGCTCGCGGATCTCGCCGGTGCGTTCCCGTCCGGCGAGATGCTCATGGACCTGATCGGGGGCGTGATGGTCCGCTGCCCGTGGCTGCACGACACGTTGCCGTTCACCCGCGCTCGCTTCGCATGGGGTGTGCGCGGGGCACGGGACCTGCGCCGGTGGTCCGACCGGGTGGAGCTGCTGGGCCTTCGCTCGATGCTCGACGAGTCACCGCACCGCTGGCGGTGGATGCGCGCGCTGCGATACGCTCCCGTCATGAGACGGCAGTTCGTGGTCGCGCATCTTCGGTTCAGCGAGGTGCCGTGAGGCTACTCGTCGGCCGGAAGGGTCGCTGCCGGGGCCTTGTCGGCCGCTTCCTCCATCGCGTCGCCGGCATCATCGGCGTCGTTCCCGCCGCCACAGCCGGCGAGACACACCGCGGCCATGATCCCCATCGCGATTCCGAGTGCTCTGGACATGCGAGATTCCTTTCGATCCAGTGGCCGGGCGGTCTGGATTCCCGGCGTCCATTGCCTTGTTCGCCGCCCACGGTACCCGATTCCAGACGGCCCCGCCCCGCCCCCGGGGCCGCGAGGCTTGACCCCGCTCGCGGCCGCCCACTAAGGTCACTGCTGACGCAAGGCCCCACCGGCGACCGGACGGGCCGTGACCTGCAGGAACGGACGAGCACCATGGAGTATCTCTCCGCCGAAGAGAAGTCCCGTCTCGAGTCGCAACTCAAGAAGTGCGACGAGTTGCGCAGGGTGATCTCCAAGCGCATCGAGACTGCCCGCGAAATGGGCGATCTCCGCGAGAACGCCGAATACCACGCGGCCCGCGAGGACCAGGGGCTCAACGAGGCCAAGATCCGCGAGCTGGAGCACCGGCTCTCGAACGCCGTCGTCGCCGATACCGAGACGGTGCCCCCGGACATGGTCTTCGTGGGCGCCACCGTGCGTCTGCGCAACGTCGAGACGGGAGACGAGGACCTCTACCGGTTGGTCGGCGACGCGACGGGCGCGGTCGACGACGAGTTCATCGAGGTGACCCCGAACTCACCGCTCGGCGAGGCGCTGATGAAGTCCCATGTCGGCGAGGTCGTGCGCGTGAACCTGCGCCGCGGACCGAAGCGGTTCGAGATCGTCGAAATCACCGAATAGCCCCGCTTCCCGGGCGAACCGGACGTGTCCCGACGGGGACACGCCGGGGAGGTCGTGCGCGCTTCGGCACGCGCGAACCGCAACTCGTCCGATAAAGGCCCCCGTTCCTCCACGCCACGGCTTCCAGGTCCGATTTTGCTTGCGTACTCTGGGGGAATCTGGCAATCTGAAGTCATCGGTTGCGATCAACGTGGCGTGCCAGCAGGAGAGGGGCGCCATTCCGGTTTGGGCGGGCCGTCATGTTGTTCGAGGATTCCAGGCCGTACACGGACGTACGCGGGCCGTCGAATCGCGCACCTCGCGCGATTCACGTGTCGACGCCGGCGAGAGGGAGCCACCGGCGCGGGGAGTGGGCGGGCCATGCAGCGGCGCCGTCCTTCGTGGGTAATCGTCTAAGGAAAGGACGAGTAAGAACATGAAGAAGAGGAGCGGATTCACGGTCATCGAACTGCTCGTCGTGGTGTCGATCATCGCCCTGCTCGTCGGCATTCTGCTGCCCGCGATCGGCAAGGCGCGGGACCAGGCGCGGATGACGATATCGCAGGCGAACCTGCGGAACCTGGCCGCGGCGCACGCGGCGTACGCCGCCGAATGGAACGACCGCCAGTTCACCCTCATCTCCGACACCATCGCCTCCTACGGGCCGACGGCGGGTGACGCGTTCGTGGAGTTCTCCACCCGCAACAACGGCGTGCACCACGCGCCGATTCGCCTCGGCTGGGCGTACGATCCGTTCCAGGGGTACGGGATGTGGGTCTTCCCGCTCGGCGGGGACGCGGAGGGCAACTACGATCTCGCGCAGCCGATCGTCTTCGAGGGACCGCTCGCGGCGTTCGGCTCGTTCCGCCTGCCGAACGTCGGCCAGTTCAACCGGTACGTGAGCGGGCGCTTCTACGACAAGGTCTTCTACGCCCCCAAGGACACGATCGTCATGGACACGGTCGAGCCGGCGTTCGACGATCCGGGCGAGTTCAGCTTCGAGGTGGAGATCCCCCCGGAACTCGGGTTCATTCCCGCCTGGTCGAGCTACTGCCTGAGCCCCGCCGCCATGTTCTCGCCGGACGTGATGCGACGCGATGATCCGGACGACCCGCGCTCCAACGGCGCCATTCACGATCCGTGGGAGATGCCCGGCGCGTTCCGCACCCCGGCGTTCTCGCAGAGTTTGTATCCCTCGCTCAAGACGCACATGCTCGAGCACCACTGGCTCCAGAACGCCAACAACGGGTGCAACCCCGCCTTCGTCCCCGGCACCTACGACGGATGCGAGCCGTACTTCTTCAACCACTCCTGGCTCTCCTCGCCGATCACGTTGTTCTACGACGGGCACATCGGCTCCGTCGGCGTCCGCGACGCGATGCGCGCCGACGGCCGCATGCGAGCCCAGACCGGGAACGACAACTGGGGCCTGTGGAGCAAGGACACGCCCTTCGGCGCGAACGGCTATCTGCAAGAGTACGGGTACGACCAGGCCGCCACGAGCTTCCACATCCTGACCACCGACGGCATCCGGGGGCGGGACGTCACGGACGGGTAGCCGTTCCTGGGGATGGCGGGGATTGCTGGGATGGCGGATCGCGCGATCTGACATCCCCGCCATCCCCGCCATCGCGCCACGCTCTATCATCCCCGCATGACCCGCGAACGCCTCGTCTCCACCCAGGCCACGCCCGAGGACGAGCCGACCGCAGCGCCCGCGCTGCGGCCGACGCGGCTGGAGGACTTCGTCGGCCAGGGGGACCTCATCGAGAAGATGTCCATCGCCCTCACGGCCGTGCAGGCGCGGGGCGAGCCCATGGAGCACGTGCTCGTGCACGGCCCGCCCGGCCTCGGCAAGACCACGCTCTCGCACCTGATCGCGACCGAGATGGGCACGCGGCTGTACGTCACCTCCGGTCCCGCGCTCACGAAGGGTGGCGACCTCGTCGGCACCCTCACCAAGATGGAGCCCAACGACGTCCTGTTCATCGACGAGATCCACCGTCTTCCCGCCGCCGTCGAGGAGTACATCTACCCGGCGATGGAGGACTTCAAGATCGACTTCACGCTCGACTCGGGGTTGCACGCGAAGGTCATCACCTATCACCTCAAGCCGTTCACGCTGATCGGGGCGACGACACGCGCCGGCCTGCTCACCGGCGCGCTGCGAAGCCGGTTCGGCATCACGCACCATCTTCAGTTCTACTCGCCGGACGATCTGCTCCTGATCCTGCAGCGCGCCGCGGAGCGACTTCGGCTCGACGGGCTCGATCCCGCGGCGCTGCCCGCGATCGCGAGCCGGTCGCGCGGCACGCCCCGGGTCACGCTCCGGCTCCTGCGTCGCGTGCGCGACTACGCGCAGGTTCGCTGCGCGGGACGGATCGACGAGCAGGTCATCGCCGACGCGCTCGCCCTCGAGGGCGTCGACGAGCTTGGCCTCGACCGGCTCGACCGGTCGTACCTGCGAACGATCGCGACCGTCTACGAGGGCGGCCCGGTCGGGGTCGAGGCGATCGCGGCCACCCTCGGCGAGGACAGCGGCACGCTGGAGGACGTCGTCGAGCCCTACTTGCTCCAGCGGGGGTTCCTCGCCCGCACGCGTCAGGGCCGGCGGCTAACCCCGGCGGGAGCGGAGCAGGCCGGCGTCGATGCGGGCCCCAGCACGCTGTTCAGCGGCTGAGGGCGCAGCAAGCGACGCCCCGCCGCGTATCAGAATGATGACCGTCACCACCGACGGAGCGTCTCGAAACGCCCCGGAGTGCCACCGAACGGCGGGTCTTCCGGCGGTAAATGGTGACGGTCACCATTTCTCCCATACACTTGGGCGGGGGCGACAGGAGGCCCCGACGACCATGTCCAGACACTCCCGTGGATTCACGATCGTCGAGATGCTCGTGGTCATCGCGATCATCGCGCTGCTCGTCGGTGTGCTGATGCCGGCGATCTCCAACGCCCGCAACCAGGCCAAGATCGCCGTCTCCGAGTCGAACCTCCGACAGCTCGGGATCGCCCACAACAACTACGCCAGCGAATGGAACGACCGGCAGTTCACCTTGACGCGAGACGACATCGCCTCGTTCGGTCTCCTGGATAACTGCACGCCCGGCGCGGTGGGATCGGTCCAGTGCCTTCACGACTCCATGATCGACCAGGGCTTTGAGATGGGGCTCGCGTGGCCACCGCCGGTCATCCTCGGTTGGAGCGGGGACCCGGAATACCCGGTCTCTCGGGAACTCCAGGCGCTGGTCATCAGGCCCGACGGCGACTTCAAACGCAACTACTCGATGCTCGAGCCCATCGCTTTCAGCGGGGCGTGGGGCTCTTCCGAGTTCGACAAGCCACGCTTCGGCTACTTTCGCCTGCCCAACGCCCAGCAGTTCACGCGGTACCTCACCAGCCGGTTCTACGACCCCGTGTTCTACGCGCCCAAGGACCGGATGGTCACCGACATGCTCCGGGACACGGAGGACATGCCCGACGAGTTCACGCGGCTGGACGTGATGCAGGAGAACTACGGCTGGGTAAACACCGACTTCTGCTACTCCAGCTACTCGCTCAGCCCCGCCGCCCTGTTCAGCCCCGACGTGATGCGGCACAGAGACGACGACGATCCCGCCTCCAACGGCTGGGTCAGCCCGTGGTCGCTCCCGGCCGGCTTCCGGGCGCCGTCGATGTCGCAGGCTCGATACGCAAACCTCAAGACCCACATGCTCGAGCACCACTGGCTCCAGAACGACCGGGCCGCGTGCAATCCGGCGGTCACGGAGGCGCGCGAGCTCCCGTACAAGGGCTGCCAGCCGTACTTCTTCAACCAGAGCGAGTCGTCGTCGCCGGTCACGCTGTTCTACGACGGTCACGTGAACCTCGTCGGCGTGAACGACGCGCAGCAGGCGGACGGCCGCATGCAGGCCCAGACCGGCAGCGGCGACTGGGGACTCTGGAGTCGCAACACACCGTTCGGAACTGACGGCTACTTCATCGGGCGCAGTTACGACAACGTGAACAGCAGCTTCCACGTGCTGACCACCGACGGCATCCTCGGCCGCGACGTCATCGCCGCGAGCAACTGATTGGGAGCGGTCAGCGGTCAGCCATCAGCCAGCGGTCACCACGACGCGATCCCGTTGATCGGTGATAGCTGACCGCCGACCGCCGACATATCATGGCCGCATGAGCGACCACCTCGGCGACCGTGATCTCCACATCGACTCCCTCGTCATCCACGGTGGACAGCATCCCGACCCCATCACGGGTGCGGTGATGCCGCCCATCTCGCTGTCCACGACCTACGCCCAGGAGTCACCCGGACAGCACGCCGGGTATGAGTACACGAGGTCGCACAAC
This sequence comes from Planctomycetota bacterium, assembly GCA_024226535.1. Lineage (GTDB taxonomy): Bacteria > Planctomycetota > Phycisphaerae > Phycisphaerales > SM1A02 > JAAELP01. The sequence continues at coordinate 8,663 of JAAELP010000126.1, forward strand.
CCCACGCGGTACGCGATGGAGCGGCTCATCGCGCGGCTCGAGGGATCGACGCTCACCGTCGATGACGACGTCTCCTGCGGCGGCTTCGCGTTCTCGTCGGGGCTCGCCGCGACCGCCACCGCGCTGGAGCTGCTCGATCACGGCCAGCACGTGATCGCGATGGACGACCTCTACGGCGGGACGTATCGCCTGCTCACGAACGTGCGCGAACGGTCGCAAGGCCTGAAGATCACCTACGTGGACCTGACCGATCCGCGACGCGTCGCCGAGGCGATCACCGACGAGACCCGCATGATCTGGGTCGAGACGCCGACGAACCCCACGCTCAAGCTCGTGGATCTCGAGGCGATCGTGAACATCGCGCGGGATCGGAACATCGTCACGGTGTGCGACAACACGTTCGCCACGCCGATCCTCCAGCGCCCGATCGAGGCCGGCTTCGACATCGCCATGCACTCGGCGACGAAGTACCTCGGCGGGCACAGCGACGTGCTCGGGGGCGTGCTCGTGACGAACCGCGCGGACCTCGCCGACCGTCTCCGGTACCTCCAGAACGCGATCGGCTCGGTGATGGGCCCGTTCGATGCCTACCTCTGCCTTCGCGGCATCAAGACGCTCGCGCTGCGCATGGAGCGGCACTCGGCGAGCGCGCTGCGTATCGCCGAGTGGCTCGAGCGACACCCGAAGGTCGCCCGGGTCGTCTACCCGGGCCTCGCCAGCCACCCGCAGCACGACCTCGCGCGGCGGCAGATGCAGTTCAATGGCCAGCCCGGCTTCGGCGGCATGATCACGATCCACCTCGCCGGCGGCCTCGACGAATCGCGGCAGTTCCTGGAGAACGTCCGCGTGTTCGCGCTCGCCGAGTCGCTCGGTGGCGTCGAGTCGCTCATCGAGCACCCCGCGATCATGACCCACGCCTCCGTGCCGCCGGAGACCCGCGCGAGCCTCGGCATCAGCGACTCGCTGATCCGGATCTCGGTGGGCATCGAGGCCGCCGACGACCTCCTCGCGGACCTCGAAGCCGCCCTCGCCGCCGTGCGCCTGCCCGCGTCCGTCGGCGGCTGAGCGGGCCGGGTCCGCGTCCGCGTCCGTGCGCGATATCCTCCCGGCATGACTCAACTCACCACCGCGCTCACGATCGACTTCGCCGGCTGCCTCGCCGACCGCGTCGGGGATGCCGGGCTCGATCTCGCAACGCTCGACGACGCCGCGCCCCGGCTGCGAACGCTGACCGAAGAGCTGGAGGCGACGTGCGACACCGGCCTCGAACGCTGGCGGAGCCTTCCCCACGATCCCGTCCGCGCCGAGCACCTGTCGGCCGTCGACGCACTCGTCACGAAGCTCGCCCCCGGCACCGACGATCTCATCGTCCTCGGCATCGGCGGCAGCGCCCTGGGCAACTCGGCGCTCCAAGCCGCCCTGAACCCGCCGACGTGGAACCTCCTGCCCCGCGAGAAGCGAGGGGGACCGCGTCTGTTCGTGCTCGACAACGTCGATCCGGTGCTCGTCGGACGCACGCTCGCCTGCGTACGGGAAACGGACCCCCGCTTCGAGCGCACCGTGCTCAACGTGGTCAGCAAATCCGGCGAGACCGCCGAGACCGCGGCGCAGTTCCTCGTCGCGCGATCGATGCTCGTCGAGGCGCTCGGCGATGCCCACGCCGAACGCGTGGTGGCGATCACCGACACCGAGCGCGGCACGATGCGATCGATCTGCGACGCCGAGGGATACGCGACGCTGCCGGTACCGGGCGGCGTCGGCGGACGCTTCAGCGTGCTCTCGCCCGTAGGCCTGTTCAGCAGCGCGATGTGCGGCATCGACGTCGCCGCCCTGCTCGACGGCGCGGCGGAGATGGACGAGCGATGCCGTCGTCCCGAGGTCCGCGAGAACCCCGCCGCGCTCCTCGCGTGGCTGCTGATCGAGCACGCGCGGCACGGCCGCTCCCAGCACGTCCTCATGCCCTACGCGAACGCGCTCGACGGCCTCGCCGACTGGTACCGCCAGCTCTGGGCGGAATCACTCGGCAAGCGGCAGGCCCGCGACGGTCGCGAGATCTTCGCCGGCCCGACGCCGATCAAGGCGCTCGGCGCGACGGATCAACACAGCCAGATCCAGCTCTACCGGGAAGGTCCCGCCGACAAGGTGATCGGTTTCGTCGAGGTCGAGCGGTTCGCCGAGGACGTCGCGATCCCCGGCGATCTCGACGTCGAGCCGCTGCGCTATCTGCACGGAAAGTCGCTGGGAGCGCTGCTCGCCGCGGAAAAGCGCGCGACGGAGTACGCGCTCGTGGAGAGTCGGCGACCACATTACACGATTCGGATGCCGGAGATCACGGCGCACACGATTGGTCAGTTCATCTGGCTTTGGCAGATGACGACGGCGTACGCGGGACTCCTGCTCGACGTGAACGCGTACGACCAACCGGCGGTGGAGACGGGCAAGCAGGCGACGTTCGGGTTGATGGGGCGGGAGGGATACGAGGAGTGGGCAGGGCGCGTTGAAGGCGCTTTGCGCGGCGGTTGATCTACCGCTGGGCGGTGGTTGACCTGCCGCTGCGCCGGCGTCCTGCCGGCTCCGCTGACGGCTGGGTGGTTGCGCGACGGAGCACTGGTGACGTTCGGGGATCCGTGCTTCGACGCCGCGTCCTGCGGCTCATGCAGGGAAGTCCTTGCGTGCTCATAGACGCCGGCATCCTGCCGGCTATGTGAATGTCCGCCGGACGGGGCCGTTTCTATATGAGTGCAGCCCTACGGGCTGCAGGGGCGTGCGCAATGCCGGCGGCGTCCTGCCGCCTCCCGCACGGCGCGGCGGGGCAATCGCTGCGCC
>JAAELP010000127.1 GCA_024226535.1 Planctomycetota bacterium
GCATCATGGCCACGCCGAGCCGCGCCGCCTCCTCGATCACCGCCTCGTCCGTGACGGGCGACACGAGGAACGACGCGCCGGCGTCCACGGCGGCGCGGGCGTCTTCCACGGTGAGCACGGTGCCGGCGCCGGTCACGACGTCGTCGCGGCGCGAGAACGCGCCGATCAACTCCAGGGCGCCTGGGGTCGTCAGCGTGAACTCGACGATGCGAAACCCGCCGCGCACCGCCGCTTCCATGGCGGGGCCGGCGGCGCCGGGGACGTCGGTGCGGAGGATGGCCGATGCGCGGGCGCTCCGGAAACGCTCGAGGAAGTCGTCGATCGTGATCATGATCTAAGACCTAGCCGCGCACGTCGATCGACCGGCCGATCTGCACGGCGACCGCCGCTTCGATGCGATCGGCGGCGCGCGTGTAGAGCTGGAACGGTCCCTGGCCGGCGGCGCCCCCGACGACGTCCGGCACCGACGGCGGTGGCGATGCGCTGACGTTCACCGTTCCCGCGACGAGGCGATCGATCTTCGACGGCGCACCCGGCGCACTCGGCTCCGCAGGCGCGGCCGGCGCCTGGGGGCGCGCCGTCGGCGTAACGCCGTAGGCGCGCGCAATGTGCATCGGGAGGGAGCCGGCGATCTGCATGGTGGTTCCGGTGCGGGCGAAGGGGGAAACAAGCCCATCGGCCGTTTCCCGATCCGGGGTTCAGAATAGGCGAAGACGCCGGTGCCGTGGCGCGATCACAGCGACGGCGAGGTGAAGTCCCAGCGGCTGCTCACCGCCGACAGACGCTCGCTGAGGGAGCTTTCCGCGACGGAATCGCGCAAATCCTGCAGGACGAGGTCGGTGATCGTCTCGTGGTCCAGCACCTGCCGCAGGATGAGTTCCGTGGCGAGGATCGCCGGACGGTCGTCGGGGTCGATGCGATGGCGGGCGATCTCCAACCGCGGCAGCACCTCGTCGTACTCGGCGATCTCGCGGATCAGGGCGAGGTTCGGCTCGGTCTCGGCGCTTTCGTCGAGCAGCATCTCCAGGAGCAGGGACGCCATGTCGAGCGTCTCCGCATCGTCGCGCTCGATACGGGCGAGAATCGGGACGGCGGGGCTGATCTCGTCGGGCACCGTGCCGTCGAAGATCTGCGACACGAGCAGCGGCGCGTTGGTCGCGCGGCGCGGCGCTGCGCCGGAGGATGTCGCCTCGACGAACTCCGGGCGCTCGACGGGAAGACGCTGCTGATCCATGACCCACACGGTGGCGGCGAGCGCGACCGTCGCCGCGGCCGCGATCCAGCCGAACCAGTTCGTCCACGCGCCGATGTGCCGGCGCGGCGCGTCGGCGTGGACCGTGCGTTCGAGCACGGCGCCGATGAAGTCGTCGGAGAGCGCGCCCGTTGCGGGCGTCTCTTCGGCGGCCTCGAGCGCCATGAGGTGATTCAGCGACTCCATCTCGTCCATCGTGTGGCGACACGCGGCGCACTCGGCGAGGTGCCGCTCGGCGCGGTACCGCGTCTGCTCGTCGACCTCGTCGTCGATCAGCCCGGAGAGAAGAACCTTGATGTCGGTGCAGTCGATCGTGTCCATCGTTCGTGCCTCGATCCGTTCGCGGATCAGCCGTCAGGCCCGCCTGTACTCTTGAAACGGGTAGGCGGCGGGAGCCTCCCCGGTCTCTTCGTTCTCTCGCTCGATTGCGCCCATCTCCTCGGCGAGCGCGAGCCGCGCCCGGTTCAGCCGGCTCATCACCGTCCCGATCGGGACGCCCAGGTGCTCGGCGATCTCATCGTAGCTGAGCCCCTGCACGGCCCGGAGGACGAGGATCGTCCGCTTGGCGGGATCCAGCCGCTCCAGGGCTTCGCGCACGAGGTCGACGCGCTCCCGCACCCGGCGCTGGGCCTCCGGACGATCGCCGGAGTGCATGGCCGGATCCTGCGAGAACTCCGGGAGCGCCCCGGGGCGCTTCGTGCGTTTCAGGGCGTTGATCGAGAGGTTCGTGACCACGCGCCGCATCCAGGACGTGTACGCAACTTCGCCCGCGTCGGGCGGACTGCGCCACAGCTTGATGAACGCCTCCTGGACGATCTCCTCGGCCTGGTGCCGGTCGCGGCAGATTCCCGTGCTGATCGTGATCAGACGGGGACCGAGTTTCTCCATCCACTCCCGGAGTTTGGCCTCGTTGATTGCCTGTGCCATCGTGGCCTCCACACGCTCGCTGCCTGATGGCAGGCCCCGTGCCGGCCGTGAGTAGGGGCTCCAGGGCCGGGCAGGGCCATACCGGAGTAAAGGACCCCGGTGGTGGCCTGTCCATTCCCCCTGCCAACGGCAAATCCGAGATCCGCATTCCGCATTCCGCAGTCCGAAATCCCCACTCCTTGATCCTCAATTCACGAATGCGAAATGAGAATCGTGAATCAAGGACTTGGGCTTGCGGACTGCGGACTGTGAAATCCGTATTCCGGATTCGTTACGGCGCAAACGCCCCGAACATCTCCGCTGCCGCCACCGTGGGGCGGAGCGCTTCGTCGAGCTTCGGATCGACCTCGGTGACCTGCGGGAACTGCTCGACGCCGGGGAACGAGCCCAGGTGCGGAAGCGTGGTCTCCATCCCGGTGGTCCACCAGAGATTGTCCGCGAGGGTCAGGGCGGTCCGGTCGGCGCCGGTGCCGAGGTGGGTGAGGCTGGCCATTTCGTCGGCGGTCCACGTGATCAGGTTGCTGCCGAAGCTGCACCCGGTGGCGGAGCCGAACCGCGGATCGCTCTGCTCGTGACGAAGGCTCACGACGGCCTGCTTTGGTCCGAGGATCGTGCACTGACGCACGCTGCTCCGCTCGCACTGCACGAACGAGAACGCGCACGCGCCGCCTTCCGTGATGCAGCGGGTCACCCAGACGCGCGACGCCTCGTGCAGCGAGCCCGGCTCGGTGTCGTCGGTGATCGGAATCCGGAACTCCTCGAGCTTCGAGCGCCCGCCGATGCAGACCGCTTCCTTGCCCGTCGCCGTGAACCGGCACCGATCGATCTTCACGCGGTCGCTCCCGCCACGGACGCGGATCCCGCTGACCTGCTCGAACTCCTCCTTGCCCACGAACCGGCAGCCGCGGACCTCCACGTCCTCGCACCCGACGATCTCCAGACCGGAGCCCGCCCAGCCGGTGATCCGGCACGTCTCGACCCGCAGCTTCGTGATCAGGCGCGCGTTGATCGCGTGCCGCAGACCCTTGGGGCCCGTGTCGTCGATCAGCACGTTGGTGAGGTTCACCGGACCAGAGCCCAGGTCGTTGGCGTCGGGATCGGTCGCGCTCCCCTCCAGCGAAATGCCGTGGATGGTCGCCCCCGAGACGATCACGTTCTCGATGCGGACGTGCCGCGGGTCACGCATGCGGATGCCGTACCGGTCGGCCACGATGACGGGCGGCCGCTTGGGGTCGAGCCCGCGGATCACGATCGGGCGCTCCGAGGAGCCGTGCGCCGCGTCGAGGGTGACCGGTTGGTGCCGCCCCGGCATGAGGATGACCTCGTCGCCCGGCTTGAGCGTTCCGGAAAGGTGCTCCCAGCTCTCGCCGTGAGCGATGAGATGTTGTGTCGCCAGGGCGGTCGGCGCCAACGCCAACGCCAGCGCCAGCGGAAACGCGGCGATGAACGAACACCGCGGTGTGCTGCTTCGACTGATCATGTTCTCTCTCTCCATCTCCCTCAGGCGAGCATGTCGCGAACCGGCGACGGCAGCATGACGTTGATCAGCGATGACCCGCGTTCGAGCCGGCCGACTCCGTCCTCGAGCGCCGCCGGCATGAGCACCGTGGTGCCCGCCGACAACGCGACCTCGATGTCGCCCCCGGCAAGGATGCCGGCGCCGCTCGTGACCATCCAGAGCAGCGGCCGGTTATCGGTCACCACGGGCAGCTCGGCCGGCTCGACGACGTCGATCCGCTCGAGCTCGAAGAATGGCGTCCGCACCAGCGGCGTGGTGCGCAGACCATCGACGAGAATCGGTTCGGGAGGGGAGGGCTCTTCAGTCGGTGCGGCCGAGAACTCGATGCACGCCAACGCCTCGGCGACATGGATGGTACGACCCGTACGACCCCAATCGTAGACCCGAAATGTCGTGTCGCTGGGTGTCTGCACCTCCGCCACGAGCACGCCCGCCCCGAGCGCGTGGCACGTGCCGCTGGGAAGGTAGTGACAGTCCCCGGGTCGCGCGGGCACCGCCACGAGGTGATCCACGACGGCGCCGCCGGTGATGTCGGCGGCGAACTTCTCGGGCGTGACGCCGCTGCGTATGCCGCGGTAGATCACGGCGCCGGGATCGGCGTCGAGCACGACCCACGCCTCGTTCTTCACGTCGGTGCCGGGGTGCGAGCGTGTGTACTCCAGCGGCGGATGCACCTGCACCGACAGGTTCTCCTGCGCGTCGAGGTACTTCACGAGCAGGGGAAACCCGCCGTCGTCGGTGAGCGCAGCGGTGCCCATGATCTCGTCGCGGTCCACGGCCAGCGCCTGGCGCAGGGTGCGTCCGCGCCACGGCCCGTTCGCGATGACGCTGCGTCCGTCCTCGATGCGCTCGGGAAGGTCGGCCAACTCCCAGGACTCGCCGATGGGTTCGTCCGGCGGCAGGTCTCGACCAAGCTGCTCGAGGCGGCGACCGCCCCAGACTCGGTGCTTCAGGATCGGTTCGAGGAGGATCGGGTATGGCGGCATGGCGGTCGTCGTGGAGTGGAAATGGTGAATCGGTGACGTGCGGCCGACGCCGGCGCATCGGGTGGAATGGACGATGGGTAGAATAGCCACCGGGACACGAGGAGACGGACCCATGGATCTCCGCCGCCACACTCGACGCACGCTCGCGACCATCGCCGCCGCCGTGGCGTCGACGCTGCTCGTGACGGTCGAGGCCGGTGCCGGCGTGGTGATCGACATGCCGCCGCCCCCTCCGCGCGCGACGCCGAAAGCTCCCGTCGCGACGATGCCCGGGCAGACGTACGTGGATGTCGCCGCGACGCAGGTCGCCGAGAAGAAGGTCGCGGACGACGAGAACCTGCTCGGGACGGTGGCGCTGTGGCGCTACAGCCAGTCGCGCACCGGCGCGCGTGTCACCTCCCTCGACCCGTGGTCCGGGCGGTGGCACCTGCGCTCCCGCGCGTGGCTCTGGGGCAGCGGCCCGTGGTACGGCTGGGGGGGCCGGGGATGGGGCCGCTGGGGATGGAGCGGCTGGGGATGGTGTGGCGGGTGGGGGTGGCCCGTGCACGTGCACGTGAACCGGCGCCCGGCTCACCACCGGGGAGGCCGTGGCATGCGAGGTGGCATGCGAGGTGGCATGCGAGGTGGTATGCGAGGTGGCATGCGCGCCCCGGGGCGCCGGCACTCGTTCAGCCGTCCGGCCCTGCCGGCGGCTCGGCCTCGATGACCGCGTCGCGGATCTCCTCTCCCGACGGCCCTCCACCATCTGCTTCGCCACCGACGCTCCGAAGCGCCGCGGCGAGTTGTTCGCGTGCGATCCCGTCCGGTGCCGGCAGGAGCATCCCCGCGCCGGCGCGGGTCGGACCGAACAGGGCGCGGCACACGAGCCCGAGGTTCTCCCTCGCCTCGGCGTCGAGCGCGACGGGCTGAGCGGCGAGCCGTTCGTCGAGGGCCGTGGCGAGTTCGTCCAGTTCGTCCACATGGAACTGCGCCGACACGTCGGCCCACGGCGCGATCCAGCCCCCGGCGATCAGGAAGATCCGCGCGTGCCCCGCCCGCTCCGACGGCATGCACGCGACGAACCGAAAGCGCGACAGACGATCGACGAACCGAGCCCGCGCGTCGGCGAGCGGAGCGGACGTCTCCAGCCGGCGGCGCAGACGCTCGGCGCGTTCGAAGTCCAGCGCCTCGCTCGCCGTTCGCATGTCGCGCTCCAGCCCGCCTCGCCCGCCGGCGACGTCGCCCAGGAAGGCGGCGGCCTTGCGAACGGATCGGCGATAGTCCTCCATCGTGACCGTCCCGTCGCACGGGGCCGGGCACTTGCCCATCTCCTTGTATGCGCACGCGGTCCCGTGGGGCGCCTCGCGGAGGATGTGGTGATACCGGCAGAGGTCGAACGTCTCCTCCAGCGCGTCGATCGAGCGCTGCGTGGCGGCGCGGTCGGGCAGGGGCCCGAGGACGGTCTCCGGTCGAACGTGGTCGGGCTCGGCGGTCGCGACGAACCGCGGGAACTCCGCTTCGGGATCGCAGTGCACGAACCACCCGCGCCAACGTTCGAGCAGAGTGCGGTAGGTGGTCGGCAACCGGTGCCGCGCCAACTGGAGATACGCCCACTCGCCTTCGAAACCGGAGCCGATACGCATCGCGCGCACGCAACGGGTCACCGAGCGGTAGTCCACGCGCCGCGACGGCCCGGCATCGCGATCCGCCGGACGCAACCGCTCGCGCACCATCCGGCGGACGTCGGCGGTGATCGCGAGAGCGACGGTTCGCCCCCGGTCGTCTTCGAGCGCGAACAGCCCCGGCGCGCGGGGCAGCGCGGAGAGATCCACTGCCTGCGCCGGGTCTTCCGGAACGGGGACCCGCAACGGAAGGGGCGGGCACGGTGGTCCCATGAACGGACGCCTACACGGTCATCCCGGTGAGCTTCGACTCGAAGACCAGCCGGTCCCCGACGAAGCCCTGGGCACGGCTGACGAACCGCCGCGGGTTGAACGCGACCTCCTGGACGATCAGGTGCAGCGTGTCACCGGGAACGACCTGGCCGCGGAACACGGTCTCGTCGCACCGCGTGAACCCGATGAAGTTCTTCGTCTCCGGCGGGCTCCGGAAGTGGAACTGGACGCTACAGAGCTGCGCGGCGGCCTCGATCATGAGCACGCCCGGCATGAGCGGCCGTCCCGGAATGTGCAGGGGCACCCAGAACTCGTCGTCGGTGACGTGCTTGACGCCGACCAACTCATCGCAGCCCTCGCTGATCCAGATGACGTGATCGAGCTGCCGCATCGCCCCGCACTGCGGGTTGAGGCGGCCGACCTCCTCGGCGGAGACGGTGACCTGGTTCAAGTCGATGTGGCTGAAGTCGAACAGCCGGGTGGCGGCCAAGGCATGTACTCCGAGCAGTGCGTTGACCCGGAGGCCACGCGATAGGGACCGTCACGACGGGCGTCGGATCCTCCCCGGAGCCGTTGCCGAGCCGCGAGCGGGCACGATAGCGTCAATCCTCGAAACCGGTCAGGCGGCGCAGACTCGGGGCACGCGCACCGGTGGCGCCCCGAGGGAGACCCCGCGACGGCACCGTCCCTCAGGCGGGCGACCAGGCGACGGGATCAGTCCTGGCGGAAGTCCAGGACGCCGGTCCGGATGTCCTGCGCCGCCTGCTTGACTTCCTGCATGATCTTGCGGACGCGGGTCCCGGCGGCTTTGTTTCCGCCCTTGGCCTTGTCCACGTCCTCCGCAGCCGAGGCGACGAGCTTGACGAGCCGATCGTATGCTTCCATTGTGGACCTCGCACTCTACTTTGGCGTAGAGGAATTTGGTGAAGTGAATCTTCGGCACCGCGGTGGCGCCGGCATCAGCATTCGCGATGCGTCGTCGTGATTATGACCGCCCGAAAGCCCCTTGGACAAGCGGCACGGCGGATAAACCGCACGTTGTTCGGATTCTGATCGGCATAAAACGAGCCATTCAGCCCCCCTGAATCGGAGGTTTGGCGTTGCAAGCCCCTGTCACATAGATGCTTACATCCGGCGCGTCATCGCCGGATCCCTTTTGCCAACTCTACGCACGCCCTGCGGGCGGGGTGCGTGGCATCGCCAAGCAGCTCGTACATCGCCGACATCACACCCGTCGTGATCGCGCCGGCCGCCTCCCAGCGGCGCGTCGCCGGTGCGATCTGTTCCGGCTGCGACGCCGCCACCGCGTCGAGCACCACGAAGCTCTGGCGGCCGGTCACCTGGAGATCGAGCGCCGTCTGTAGGACACACACGTGGGCCTCGAGCCCGCAGATCAGGACGCTCGGCCGCCGCCACGCGAGCAGGTGCTCGTCCACGACATCCACGAGTGCGCTGAAGCGGGTCTTCTCGATCCGCGCCGCCGGGTCGATCATCGCCGCGTTCACGGAGCTGACCGTGCGGCCGAGCCCCGTCGGGTAGTGCTCGGTGATGAGCAGGGGGATGCCGAGCTCACCGGCCATGCGCATGAGGATCGTGCAATTCGTCACGAGCCGGTCGCGATCGGGGATCGTCGACACGAGCTTGTCCTGCACGTCGATCACCAGCAGGGCGGTCTCGTCGGGACGCAGACGCGGGATCGGCATGACGCACAGTGTAGAGGCAGGCGGGATCGGCTGGCAGGCTCTCCCCCCCGGTCGTCACTCCGTCAGACCGTCACCTCGGTCGCAGGCCCCAGCCGCGCGTGGTACCGATCGCGGATCGGCTCGACGATCTCGTTGACGAAGCGGTCCACCTGCTCGGGGGCGCGGCCGACGAACGCGGTCGGGTCGAGCGCGGCGTCGAGGTCGACGTTGGCGAAGATCGATTCGGCGCCCAGACGCTCGATGAGGTCGTTCGCCTCGCCCATCTCCTTGACCTGCTGCGCGGCGGCGACGCTGTGGGCGCGGATGATCTCGTGCGCCTCCTGGCGGTCGGCGCCCTGGCGAACGGCCTCCATCAGCAGGTTTTCCGCGGCCATGAACGGAAGCTCGGCCATGAGGGCGGCGCGGATCGTCCTCTCGTAAACGACGAGATCGCTCGTGACGTTGTGCATGAGGTCGAGCACGCCGTCGAGGGCGAGGAACGACTCGGGCAGCACGAGCCGCCGGTTCGACGAGTCGTCGAGCGTGCGCTCCATCCACTGCGTGGACGCGGTGTTCAGCGGGTTCTGCGCGAGGCTCATCACGAACCTCGCCATGCCGCAGGCGCGCTCGCACCGCATCGGGTTGCGCTTGTACGGCATCGCGGATGACCCGACCTGCTTCTTCGCCCGCGGCTCCTCGACTTCCTTGCGGTGGGCGAGCAGGCGGATGTCCGACGCGCAGCGGTGCGCGGCGGCGGCGGTGGTCGCGAGCGTCCCGAGAATCTGCGCATCGACGAGACGCGGGTACGTCTGCCCGGTCACCGCGTAACGCATGTTGACCGGCCAGCCCATCTTCTCGGTGACCAGCTCGTCGAGCCGTTCGACCTTCGTCTCGTCACCGTCGAAGAGCGCCATGAACGACGCCTGCGTGCCGGTCGTGCCCTTGACGCCGCGGAAGCGCAGCGTCTCGAGGCGGAACTCGATCTCCTCCAGGGCGAGGGCGAAGTCGTACGCCCAGAGCGTGGCGCGCTTGCCCACCGTCGTCGGTTGCGCGGGCTGGAAGTGCGTGAAGCCGAGCGTCGGCAGGTCGCGGTAGCCGATCGCGAAGCTCCCGAGCGCATCGACGACCCGCGCGAGCTTGACGGCGAGCAGCTCCATCCCGTCGCGCATCTGGAGCAGCTCGGTGTTGCAGTTCACGAACTGGCTCGTCGCGCCCAGGTGCAGGATCGGGCGCACGGACGGGGCGATGTCGCCGAGGGCGTGGATGTGCGCCATCACGTCGTGGCGGAGCCGTCGCTCGTGGCGGGCGGCGGCGTCGAGGTCGATGTCGTCGAGATGGCTGCGCAGCTCGTCGAGCTGCGCGTCGGTGATCCCGCGGCCGTCGATCTTCAGGCCGAGGGCCTGCTGGGCCTCGGCGAGGGCGAGCCAGAGGCGACGCCAGGTCGTGAACTTCCGACGGTCGGACCAGATTCCGCGCATCTCCGCAGAGGCGTAGCGGCCTTCCAGCGGCGATCGGTAGCCTTCGTGTGCGGTCATCGGGGTACCATAGCCGGGGGCCGCACGGCAATCCCATCAACGGAGCACGCAGTGGACGCGTCCGCGGCCGGATCAACCCCGCCTGAGTCGCCGGCCGGGTCGGGAACCCCCGGCAGCGCCGGGTCTGCCGCCGGATCGTCGCCCCCGCTCACCGAGACGACCGACCGCCTGACCCCGCTCCGCGAGATGCAGCTCATCCGCGCCCACCTCGAGGGGGGCGATCCCGACGCGCTCTCCGCGCTGCTCCACTCGTACCAGGGCCGTATCTACAGCGTCTGTTACCGGATGTTGCGGCGCCGGGAGGATGCCGCGGACCTCACCCAGGACGCCCTGTTACGGATCATGGAGGGCCTCGGAAGCTACGACGGGCGGGCCGCGTTCAGCACCTGGGCGATCCGCGTGGCGATGAACTGCTGCCTGAGCCACCTGCGGCGGGAGCGGATCCGCCGCCACGGATCCCTCGATGAGCCAGTCGGCCCCGGCGAGGAGCCTCGCCATGCCCGGCTGCCCGGCGGCGGGGAACTTTCGGGGCCCGAGCGCGTCGAACGGGGTGAGACGAGCCGGATCGTGGTTCGCGCGTTGGCGTCGCTCGACCCGGCGATGCGGGCCGCCCTGGTGCTCCGCGATCTCCAGGGCCTCGACTACCAGCAGGTCGGGGCGGTGCTGGGGGTCGCGGTGGGGACGGTGAAGTCCCGCCTGTTCCGGGCCCGCGCGGCGTTGCGGGAGGAGGTCGAACGGCAACTGGCTGGGGCGACCGAGACGGAGGCGGACGAGGAGGATACGGACGACGGGGGATCGATCGAATGAGCGGGGCCGGACCGAACCATGTTTGAGCGTTTCAAGGAAACCGAACTCCTCGCGTACGTCGAGGGCGAGCTGAGCGACGGGAAGCGTCGGTCGGTGGAGAAGCGCCTCGCCCGCGACCCGGAGGTGGCCGCCCTCGTGGAGGCGATGCGGGCCGACCGCCAGCAGCTTCAGGGTGTCGTCGCCCCGGCGCTCCCGATGGACTTCGTCGCCGCGCTGGAGCCGCAGCTCGCGCGGTCGATGCTGATCGACGGCGGCTCGGCGACCGGTGGCTCGGCGCGGGCTTCGCGGCAGCCGGGCGCGTACCGGCGCAAGCACCGGCGTACGCATCGGGCCGCGCATCGGCGTCATCGCCTGACGCGTTTCGCGGTGGTGGCGGTGGTACTGGTCGCGCTCTTCGCCGGGGTGTGGGCGGTTCTGACGCTCGTCCCGCTTGGCGGTGGAGGCGGCGCCGGTGAGCGCATGGCGGATAACGAGTTGACGCCGCCGGCGATCGCGTCAGCTCGGGGGTCGCGGGATTCGGCGGCTGAAGGCGGTTCCGATGCGCCGGCGTCCGACGCTCTCGGCGCCGATGAGGTCATCCATCATCGGCTTCCGTTGCCGGCGCCGACGGTCGTTCAGCAGGCGCCCGCCGGTGTCTCGCCGGAGCCGATCACCGTGGAGGCGGGCTTCGCGCTGGTCATCCACGCCGACGACACCGCCGAGGTCGCCGACATCGAGCGCGTCATGACACGCGTGCTGACCGCGATGAGCACGGACGAAACGGCGATCCCCCAAGCCAATACGGATACCGTCGCGCTCGTGCGCAACTTCACCCACGACGAGGCGAGTCAATTGCTGGCCATGTGGTCGGCGGGGACGGACGCCCCGACGGCGCCGCTCGCCGTCTCCGGCATGGATCTCACGCGCACGACGCGGCTGGACGAGATCGACCTGCCCCGCTGGCGCGAGCGGCTCCAGCGCGAACGCGAGACCACGAGCGAGCAGATCCTCGGCCCGCGCGAGATCGCGCCGGGCTGGGAGGAGCAGTTCGACCTCTCCGCACGAGGCGCGACGCACACCGTGGTCGTGCCCGAGGAACAGCTTGCCGAGTTCCTTCGCCGGCTCCGCCTCGCCGAGGGACAGCGTACGTTCCTGAGGGAGTTGCCGGCCGTCGGCGAGTCCGCCGCCGCCGACGTGCCCGCCGACGACGAGACCATGCGTCGCTGGGTGCGGGAATCCCGCCTCGTCCGCGACTTCATCGCGCGTCTCGACGAGATCACCGGCCGCGAAGGCCGCGAGACATCGGTTCTGCTGCCGGTGGTGATCGAAACGCGCTGAGCCGCGGGTCTCCCTACGACTTGAGCTTCGATTCCTCGCCGCGCATCAGGCGGCCGATGTTCGCGCGGTGGCGCCAGACGACGAGCGCCGCGAGCAGGATCGTGACGACCAGCGGCGGTGACGCATGGCGGAGCTGCGCGAGCGTGTCGCCCGTATTCGGGATGACCGAGACGACGTACCAGACGGGCAGGCTCACCGCCGCGCAGAGGCTCGCGAGCGAGACGATCCGCGTGAAGCGCACGACCGCGTACCAGACGACGAGCGCCGCGAGCGCGGGCAGCGTGAGCACCGGCCATAGCGCCAGCATCGCGCCGAAGCTCGTGGCCACGCCCTTGCCGCCGCGGAAGTAGAGGAAGATCGACGCCATGTGACCGATCACGGCCGCCACGGCGACGAGCATCCAGAGCCACATCTCGTTCGTCGTCAGCCCGCCCGGCGCCGGTCGCCGGCCGAGAACTTCGCACGCGAAGCCCGCGACGAGCACGGGTCCGGCGCCCTTGAGCAGGTCGAGCACGAAGCAGAGCGAGCCGAGCTTCCGCCCGAGCACGCGGCCGACGTTCGTGGCGCCGATGTTCTTCGAGCCGTGCTCGCGGATGTCCACGCCGCGCATCCGACCGAGGATCAGGCCGAAGGGGATCGACCCGACCAGGTACGCGCCGATGATGCAGCCGGCCCAGATCATGGAGCGTTCAGGATACCCGCCGCCGCCGCGAGAACGTCCTCGACGCTGATCCGGTCGATCGTGCAGAGCCGGGCGTGCCGGTCGGCGATCAGCTCCTCCGGCAGGAACGGCTCGGCGAGCAGCAGCCGCTCGCACGGCACGTTCAGCGTGGTCCACCGATGATCGGTGGGCCCGAAGAGCGCGACGGTGGGGGTGCCGAGGGCGGCGGCGATGTGCCGGGGACCGGTGTCGTTGGTGATCATCAGGGCCGCGCGCTCCACGACGCCCTTCAGCGACCCGAGCGTGATCCCGCGGGCGGCGAGGTTCTCGACATCGGTCTCCGCGGCCGCGACAACTGCTTCGAGGACCGTGTGCTCACCCGGCGAGCCGCTCACCACGCACCGCAGGCCGTGTCGGTTGCGCAACGCGTCGGCGACGCGGGCAACGCGCTCCGCCGGCCAGCGCTTGGCGGGATCGTTCGCCCCGGGATTCAGCACCGCGAACGGCTCGTCCACGCCGTCGAGCAGTTCGGCGGCGGCGGCGCGCTGGTCGTCGGTGACCGCCAGCTCCAGCCGCGTGTCGTCGATCTCCGCGTGGAGCGCGAAGCTCGCGAGACGTGCGAAGTAGTCGACCATCGGTGTCGGCGTCGCGGAGCGCTCGACGGCCAGACGCTCGGTCAGGAGGCCGCGGCGTCCGTCGCGCTCGTAGCCGATGCGCACCGGGATGCCGGCCAACCGCGCCGTCAACGCGCTGCGGAAGCTGTTGGGCAGCACGAGCACCGCGTCCGCTCGCACGGTGCGCAGCCGCCGCGCGCACCGCCACGGCCCGAGCAGCCCACGCATGTCCATCGGCACGCGCTCGTCGATCCACGGGCACCCGTCCAGCAGCTCGTCGAGCCCCGAACGCATCGCTACCACGAGCCGCGCCTCCGGCCGCCACACCCGGATCGCGCGCAGCACCGGCGTCGCCATGACGGTGTCACCAACCCACGAGGGGCAGATGATGAGGAGGGTCGAGATGTCGGTTGGAAGGGGGGGCACGATGAAGCTAGCGACGGGATCTCACCTCAACTCCACTCCTCGCCCTCTTCTTCGCTCGACGACGGCTCGCCCCACAGCGTTTCGGTGCCGTACTTCTGCGTGTACCAGCGGGTCGTGAGGCGGCGGAGTTCCAGGGCGAGGCCGACGGCCTCGACGCGACCGGCGCGGAGACGCACGGTGATGTGGTCGTCTTCGGCGTGGATTCGAGCCACCTCGAGGCCTTGGCGCTCGGCGATCGCGTGGGCGGTCGCCACGACCATGTCGCGGATGGCCGAGTCGGCCAGCGGGGCTCCCTCGAGGGCGCGCAGCGTGATCTCGGTCACCTCGCCTTCGCTCATCCCTTGAGATCCGCCAGGAGCAGGGCGATCGTCATGAGCTGGGCGAGCACCGCTCCGGCCATCCACCTCATGAACACGTCCGTCGACCCCGCGCCGAGCTGCATCAGCCCGAGCACGGCGAGCAGCAGGGCCAGGAGCTGGGTCATGCCGGCGGCGAGCCGGAAGATGGTGAACTCGGCCCGTTTGAGGTGCTCGCCACGCATCTCCTCGGTCAGGTCGAGGATCGCCTTGCGCAGCCCCTCGACCTCGGTGCCGCCCTTGCGCTTGGTCCGCGGTGGCGCCGACGGTCCGTCGGGAGCCGGTCGCGGCGGGCGTTTCGTCGCCGTCGGGGCGGCGCCGTTGGGCGCGGTCCCCGAATGCAGGATCAGCTCGACGGCTTTCCGGAAGGACGCGGCGGTCCCCGTCGGGCTCGGCTCGGCCCCGGCCTCACCGTGCTCGGAGATCAGCACGGTGCGGCAGCCCGCGGCGTGCCCGGCGGCGACGTCGCGTGGCTGGTCACCGATCATCCAGCACCGCTTGAGATCGAGGTGCAGATCGCGGGCCGCCTGGAGCAGCATTCCGGGGTTCGGCTTGCGCCACGGGTGGTCGCGCCGGTACTCCTCGAGCGGCGCCTCGGGGTGATACGGGCAGTAGTAGAACCGGTTGATGAGGCTGCGCGACCCGGCCCCCTCGTCCACGAGCATCGCGATGCGCTGGTGCACGGCGTCCACGTCGTCCTCGGTGAATCGACCCCGCGCCACGCCGCCCTGGTTCGTGACGACGATGAGCCGGAACCCGGCGTCGTGCAGGGCCTTCAGTCCGGCGGGCACGCCACCGAGCAGGCGCACGTCCTCCGGCTCGCCGAGATCACCGTCGTTGGCGATGAGCGTGTTGTCGCGGTCGAGAAAGACGGCGGCGTCCATGGGGCGCGTACTCTACTCTCCGAAGCTCGTGCGCACGGAGCGCGCGATGTCGATCAGGGGGTGATCCCGCGGAACCAGACGCTGGCTGCCGACGGCGGTCATGAGCCCGGTGTCGCCGATGCGGTCGCCGCACGAGGTGACCATCCGGCTCTTGGCGCCGTCCATGAGGATCCCGAGGGCGTGGTAGCCGAACTGGGTGGCGAGGACGCGGTCGGCGGGGACGGGCGGGCCGCCGCGCTGGACGTGGCCGAGCACGGTGGTCCGCGTCTCCAGCCCGGTGCGCTCGGCGATCGCCTGGGCGACGTGCTCGCCGATGCCGCCGAGGCGGGCGGTGTGGTGGCTCTGGCCGACGTGGAAGGCGACGACCTGGTCCTCGCCCTTCACCGCCGCGCCCTCGGCGCAGGCGATGATCGAGAACCCACGGCCGCGCTGGGTGCGGCTTTCGACGAACTTGCTCACGGCGTCGAGATCGAAGGGGATCTCCGGCAGCAGGATCACGTCCGAGCCCGACGCCAGCCCGGCGTGGAGCGTCAGCCACCCGGCGTTGCGACCCATCAGCTCGCAGACCATGACGCGGTGGTGGCTCGCCGCGGTCGAGTGGAGCCGGTCCAGCGAGAGCGTCGCCGTCGTGTACGCCGTCGTGAAACCGAAGGAGATGTCCGTGCCGACGATGTCGTTGTCGATCGTCTTGGGCACGCCGATGCAGTTGATGCCGGCGTCGATGAACGGGGCCGCACACGCCATCGTGCCGTCGCCGCCGATCACGATCAGGGCGTCCAGTTGGTGCTTGTCGACGGTCGCGACGCACCGGTCCACGACGTTCTCGAAGATCGGCTCGCCGTCAGCGTCGTCCCCGACGTAGTACCGGGCGGGATCGGCGCGGTTGTTGGTCCCGAGGATCGTCCCTCCCCGGGTGAGGATCCCGGAAACGTGCAGGCTCATCAGCTCGCCGACCCGGTCCTCGATGAGCCCCTGGAAGCCGTCCTCGATCCCGAAGACGCGGACGCCGTACCGGTAGATCGCCGCTTTGGCGACGGAGCGGATCACCGCGTTGAGCCCGGGACAGTCGCCCCCTCCGGTCAGAACCCCGATTCGTTTGATGGCCATGGTCGGAAGGGTATCATCCCTGCCGCCATGAGCACGCGGAGCCCGACCATGCCCCCGACCGAGCGCGACCCGTTGATCCGAGCCCGCCGGGAGAAGCTCGAACGATGGCGTGAGACCCACGGCATCACCGGCTACGGCGGCCGCGTGGAGGGACTCGTTTCGCTCCGCGAGGCGCGCGAGCGGTTCGACGAGGAGGCGCACACGGAATACGAGGCCGCGCGGGCCGACGAGAGCGCCGACGAGTCCGCCGCGGACACCCGGTCCCGCGCGATCGTCGCCGGTCGCTGCGTCCAGCACCGGGCGATGGGCGGGCTCGTGTTCCTGGTGCTGCGCGACGACACCGGCGACCTCCAGATCAGCGTGCAGAAGAAGGCCGTCGAGCGGCCGGTCTTCAAGCTCGCCGAGAAGCTCGACTACGGCGACATCGTCGTGGCGGAGGGACCGGTCGGGAAGACGAAGAAGGGCGAGATCTGCATCTGGGCGGATCGATTCGAGGTCCACTGCAAGAGCCTCGTGCCCCCGCCGGAGAAGTTCCACGGGCTGACCGACGCCGAGCTTCGGTACCGGCAGCGGTACGTGGACATGTACGCCAACCCCCAGACCATGGCGACGATGCGCACGCGCTCGCGGCTGATCTCGCGTATCCGGCGTTTCATGGACGAGCGCGACTATCTCGAGGTCGAGACGCCCATGATGCAGCCGCTCGCCGGCGGCGCGGCGGCGCGACCGTTCATGACGCACCACAACGCGCTGGACATCAAGCTCTTCCTGCGCGTCGCGCCGGAGCTGTACCTCAAGCGCCTGCTCGTCGGCGGGATGCCGCGTGTCTACGAGATCAACCGGAACTTCCGAAACGAAGGCGTGGACCGGAGCCACAACCCCGAGTTCACGGCGATGGAGGTCTACGAGGCGTTCGGCGACTGCTCGACGATGCTCGAGCTGACCGAGACGCTCCTGCACGAGCTTGCCCGCGACACGGCGGGCGGCGACGCCGGTGACGACGGCCCGCGTCTGCCCTTCGGCGACCTCGTCATCGACTGGTCGCGTCCGTTCGACCGCGTCGCGTACGGCGACCTCTTCGAGCGCACGCTCGGCTTCCCGATGACCGATGTCGACCGCGTTCGCGCCGAGGGAGCGAAGCTGGGCATCGCCGGCGCCGACACCATGGATGCCTGGCTGCTCGTCAACACCGTCTACGAGCACCACTGCGAGGGGCAGCTCGATCCGGCCCGCCCGACCTTCGTCACCGACTACCCGAGCGCGATCTCGCCGCTCACGCGTCCGCAGCCGGATCGTCCGGAGCTGTGCGACCGCTGGGAGCTGCTCATCGGCGGCATGGAGATGGGCACGGCGTACACCGAGCTGAACGACCCCGACGTCCAGCTCGAGAAGCTCACCGAGCAGCTTCGCGGCGCCGACGACGAGGAGACGACGTTCCGCACGCTCGACGAGGACTTCATCAACGCCCTGCGTGTCGGCATGCCGCCGGCGGGCGGGCTCGGCCTCGGTATCGACCGGATCGTGATGCTGCTCACGAACTCCGCCTCGATCCGCGACGTGATCCTCTTTCCCCTGATGAAGCCCGACGACTCGGACTGAACGGGGCCGCTACCGGGGCCGATACCTAGGATGGTTGGGGGCCGGAGACACCGCATGTCGACCACCCGTCGCTGGCTCGTCGCGCCGCTCGTGCTGCTCACGTTGCTCGTGCTCGGCCAGGCGCCTCCCGTAGCGCCGGACAAGCCGGACACCACCGCCGCGACACCGCGGGCGACCGAGGGCCCGGCGTGGCGGACGGAGTGGGAGCACTGGTACACGCTGGAGATCGGCGGGGCGCCGGCGGGCTGGATGCACGAGGTGCTGTTCACGAACGAGACGCACCACCGCAGCGTGAGCACGGCCACGATCCGGATCCGCCGCACCGGCACGACCCTCGAGATCCACACCGTCGACGAGTTCACCGAGACGCACGCCGGCGAGCCCGTCCGTGTCAAGTCCGAGCAGGATCTTGCCCAGCAGAAGATGGTCACGACGTGGACCTTCCACGACGACCACGTGCGGTCCGAGGCCATGCAGGGCGGGCGCACCGTCGACCAGAATCTGCCGCTGCCGGAGGGCGCGTGGCTGACGCCCATGGCCGTCCAGCGGTACTGGCGGATGCGCAGAGACGCGGACGCGACGGAGATCACCTACCGCTCGCTGAGCCTCGAATCCGGTCTGGAGCCGGTCACCACGAAGCACGTGTTCCAGGGCGCCCGGACCTTCGAGTTCGACGGCCGCACGCTGGACGCCACGGCGTGGACGACGACGACCAGCGCCATGCCGGGGCTGGTGGCGACGACGACCTTCTCCCGGGACGGGCACGTTCTGGAAGAGACCGCCGACATCCCGCTCGGGCGCATGACGACGCGGATCGCGACGCGCAAGCAGGCGCTGGCGGTCGGCGCGGCCCCGCCGCCGGAACTCATGGTCACGACCTTCGTCGCCGCCGACCAGCCGATCCGCAAGGCGCGGGAGACAACGCGTTCCACGCTCCGCCTGCGCACGCGCGAGGGCGAGATGCCGGAGCTTCCCTCCACCGGCGCGCAGCGGGTCGAACCGGGTGACGACGCGCGATCCGTCACGCTGCACGTGAACACGCTGCACCCGCTCCCGGCGACGGAAGTGGAGCGCGCTGACGAGACGTACCGCCGGGCGTCGGCGATGGCCAACGCCGACGATCCGCTCCTGAAGAAGCACGCCCGGCGCGCCTGCCGCAGCGCGAGCGGCGACCCCCGCGCGAAGGCGGAGGCGCTGCGCCGCTACGTGCGTGACCACATCTCGTCCAAAGACCTCGACACCGCGTTCGCCAGCGCGTCGGAGACCGCGCGGATGCGCACCGGCGACTGCTCGGAGCACGGAGTGCTCCTCTGCGCACTGCTCCGCGCCGAGGGCATCCCCGCCCGCGTGGCGTCGGGGCTCGTCTACATCGACGCCTTCGGGAACGAGCGGAACGTCTTCGGCTGGCACATGTGGACCCAGGCTCTCGTCGACGGTCACTGGATCGACCTCGACGCCACGCTCCGCGACTCCTACGACGCCGTGCACGTCCTCACGGGCACGAGCAGCCTCGCCGACGGCATGGGCACGGGCGACATGGTGGCGATGCTCATGCTGATCGGGAACCTGGAGATCGAGGTGGTGGACGTCGGGTATGACCGATGACGCATGATCTCCCCATCCTGCCGGAACGATCCGTCGACGCCCACAAGGGCACGTTCGGCACCGTCTGCGTGATCGGGGGGCAGGCGGCGGCTCCCCGCGTGATGATCGGGGCGCCGGCGTTCGCGGCGACCGCGGCGCTCAGGAGCGGGTGCGGGCTGGCGGTGCTGGCCGTGCCGTCGCCGATCATGCCCGCGGCGCTCGTGATCGCTCCGGGGGCGACGGGACTTTCCCTGCCCGTGGACGGATCGCGCTCGCTCAAGCCCAGCGCGGTGGCCGAGTTGCTCGACGAGCGCGCCGGTGACTTCGACTGTCTCGCCATCGGCCCCGGGTGGGGAGACGAAGAGCCGCAGCAGCAGGTTCTCGTGCGGCTGCTCGCGCGTGAAGGCGCGCCGATGGTGGTGGACGCCGACGCGCTCAACGCGATGACGCGGATCCCCGAGGTCCAGGGCGACCTGCGTCGGCCGATGGTCCTGACCCCGCATCCGGGCGAATACCGGCGTCTGGCGCGGCACTTCAAGCTCGATCCGGAGACCGACGGCCCCGCGCGGCGACGGGCCGCCGCCGAGGCGCTCGCCCGGCGCCTGGGGTGCGTGGTGGTGCTCAAGGGTGCGCAGACCGTCATCAGCGACGGGCTCGAGACCGCGGTGAACGAGACCGGCAACGTCGCGCTTGCGACCGCGGGCACGGGCGACGTGCTCACGGGCGTCATCGCGGGCCTCGTCGCGCAGTTCCGGGGCTCGTCGAGCGGCGGGGCCCTCGGCCTGTTCGACTGCTCGCGGGTCGGTGTCCACCTCCACGGTCGTGCCGCCGACCTGTGGGCAAGCCGCCACGGCTACGCGGGGATGACGGCGGGGGACCTCGTGGACCTCGTGCCCGAGGCGCTGGCCGAACTTCCACGGGGCGCCGGGATCGAAGCGAAGCCCTGAGTCCCGCCGTTTGCAGGTACACTGTTCGGCTCGATCCACCCCCCAGGGAGGCCCCTATGGCGGTCACCACCCACACCGATCTCCGCACGCTCGCCGCCAACACGTACGTGGATGGCACCTACAGCATCTACAACCCGCAGATCGGGGCCACGCGGAACGGCAAGCCCTTCCTGAAGTGCCTTCTGCGTGACGCGACCGGCGAGGTGGCGGCGCGGCAGTGGTCGTTCGACGAGAAGAACTTCGCCGATCTCGAGGGCAGCGGGTTCGTCTGGGTCGCCGGCCACAGCCAGCTCTACAACGGGCAGGTGCAGTTCATCATCGAGCAGATCAAGCCGGCGACGGTGAGCGAGGAGGAGATGGCCGCGTTGCTGCCGACGACCTCGCGCGACATCGGCGAGATGTTCGAGCGCGTGCAGCGCTGCCTCGGCACGCTGGAGCACCCCGCGATGAAGGCGCTGGCCGAAACCTACCTCGGCGACGAGCAGCTCATGCGCAGCTTCCGCCTGGCGCCGGCGGCGATGAACGTGCATCACGCGTGGATCGGGGGGCTGCTGGAGCACACGCTCCAGCTTCTCGAGCTCGCCCACGCCATGCTTCCCCTGTACCCGCAGCTCAACCGCGACCTCGTGCTCATGGGCCTGTTCCTGCACGACCTCGGCAAGACCGTGGAGCTGTCGTGGGATCAGGGTTTCAACTACACGGCGGACGGCAACCTGATCGGCCACGTCGTGCGCGGCGCGATCTGGCTCCAGGTGAAGGCGGCGGTCGCGGCCAAGAGCAGCGGCCACAAGCTGCCGGGCGATGCGCTCCGCGTACTCCAGCACATCATCATCAGCCACCACGGTCAGTTGGAGTACGGCGCCGCCAAGAGCCCCGCCACTCCGGAGGCGATCTTCGTCTCGCAGCTCGACGACCTCGACGCGAAGACGCAACTCGCCCTCACCGCCGCCGGCCGCGACGACCAGGCCGCCGGCGGTCCGTTCACCGACAAGATCTGGGCGCTCGGAACGCGGATCTACCGGCCCGACCCGCTGGCTACTTGAACGCCTCCAGCCGCGCGACGCTCGATCGGCACCGTTTGAGTCTCGGCCACAGCGGGTCGTTCGGTGGAAGATTCGCCGCGCGCCTAGAGTTGGCACCCATACGACGATGTCGAAAGGAAGGCCCATGCGTCGAGCACCGCGTGTCCTGATCGGGATCCCCGTCTACAACGAACGCCGGTACGTGACCCGGGTGCTCGCCGAGGTCCGGCGGTTCGCCGAGGACGTCCTCGTCATCGACGACGGCTCCACCGACGAGACGCCGATGCTCCTCGCCCGCCAGCCGGTGGAGGTCATTCGGCACGCGGAGAATCGCGGCTACGGGCGGTCGATGCAGGACATGCTTCGCTGGGCCCTGTTCGACGGCTTCGACTGGCTGATCACGATGGACTGCGACGAGCAGCACGAGCCGGCGGCGATCCCGCGGTTCGTCGAGGCGATCCGCAACGACGGGGCCGACGTGATCTCCGGCAGCCGCTACCTCTCGCGCTTCGCCGACGATCACGATCCGCCCGGCGACCGGCAGAAGATCAACCGCGCGATCACCGACGAGCTGAACGCCCGGCTCGGGCTCGGGATCACGGACGCCTTCTGCGGCTTCAAGGCGTACCGCGTCGAGGCGTGCCGCGAGATGAAGCTCGACGTCGACGGGTACGACTTTCCCATGCAGTTCTGGGTGCAGGCCGTCGCGCGCGGGCTCGTGGTCGAGGAGATCCCGATCCGGCTCATCTACAACGACCCGGACCGGAGCTTCGGCGGACCCCTCGACGAGCCGGAGTCGCGCCTGCACCACTATCACCGGACGATGCACCGTGAGCTGAAGCGCTGCGCGACGATGCTGCCGCCCGACGCCCTCGCGGGGCTCGACCGATGTCCGGCGTGCGCGCTTCAGCCGTGCGACGCCTGAGATGCCCCTGGACCTGATCATCGAGCCGCGGTGTCGCGCGTGGGGCGACTGCCTCCGCGCCGAGGCGGACGGGACGGTGTTCGGTCACCCGCTGAGCGCGTGGCGCGAGAAGACGCGGCGCGAGCTCGGCCTGGACACGACACGCCCGATCATCGCCACCGGTCACCAGACGCTGCTCTGGCACCCGGGCATCCTCGTGAAATACCTCGCCGCCGACGCGGTCGCGCGGAGCGAGGACTTCGCCACGGCGAACCTGATCGTGGATCAGCACGCCGGCGGGTTCGGCGAGTACGAGGTACCCGTGCGCCGACGCGACGGCGCGCTCGCGGTGCGGCGCATCGAGCTGACCCGCCCGCGGCCCGAGGTGCCGATGTCGCTGCACGAGCCGTTCGTGCCGCAGGGTTCGCCGGCGCTGCCCCCGTCGACGCCGCCGACGGTGGCGGCGGGCGTGCTGCGTATCGACGAGGCGGTCCGCGCCCACGCCGACGCGCCGGAAGCCGCGACCCAGATGGGCGAGGCGCTCGGTGACCTGATGTCACCGTGGGTGCGGCGCTTCCCGCCGGTGAAGGCGAGCGAGCTGCTGGAGACGTCGCTCGCGCGGGCGTTGCTGGGCGAGATGGCACGCGACCCGCAACGCTGCGTCCACGCGTACAACGAGGCCGTGGCGTCTCTGCCGGAAGCGGGCATCCATCCGCTGCTCGTGCGCGACGACTACGTCGAGCTACCGCTGTGGCGGATCCGCGAAGACCGGCGTCGCATGCACGCCTACGACGGCGACGTGACGACCGAGCGCGAGCCGGGGGAGCCGGGCCCGCGTCTCATGCCCCGCGCCCTGCTCATGACCGCGCTCATCCGGCTGGGCATGTGCGACCTGTTCGTGCACGGCACCGGCGGCGCGAACTACGACCGCGCGATGGTGCGGTGGATCGAGACGTGGCTCGGGGTCACGCCGGCGCCGGTCGTCGTCGCTTCAGCGAGCCTGCGATTGCCGCTGGCGGACAGTGATGAAACCGCGCCCGACGTCCGCGCCGCCGAGGCCGAGGCGCGTCGCGCCTGGCACGATCCCGAGCCGCCGGAGCCCGGCTCCGCGGACGCGCCGCACCCGGGACCGGTCAAGCGCGCGTTGCTGGAGGCCGTCGATCATGCGACGCGGCGTTCGCCGGAGCGCCGCGCCGCGTTCTTCACGATGCACCGGCACCTGGACACGCTGCGCGGCACCCACGCCGGGTACGTCGAGCAGCGTCAGCGCCGGGCCACCGACGCGCGACGGCTCGTGGCCGAGGCGTCCATCGCCGGCCGCCGCGACTGGCCGTTCCCGCTGTACGGTCACCGCGCGATCGACGAGCTGGCGGAGGCGGTGCGGCGCGAGGTCGGGGCGGGCCGTCCAACGATCAGCGACTAGCGCGGTTCGAGTGGAATCAGTTCGGAATCCGAGATCCGAAATCCGCATTCCGCAACCCCCGATCCTTGATCCACGATCCTCAACACGCCAATACCCAATGGGGATTGTCGGATCGTGAATCAAGAACTTGGGCTTGCGGAATGCGGATTTCGGAATCCGGATTTCGGAGTTGGCTTATGGCTGGTCCGGCGTCATTTTGCCCGTCGCCAAACCCTTGTCCTTCCAGATGCGGTGGAGGTCGGCGAGCTCGACGAGCTCCGTGACCGGGCCGTTGGGCCAGTTGCGTCTGCGCAGCTCGCCCGTTTCGTCGTAGACGGATTCGATCAATGCGCCCTCGCTGCGGGTCTGGCTCTTGAGCCGCCAGCGGCCGGCGCCCTCGGAGGCCGGCGCCCACGCGTCGGAGCGGAGCGAGACGGACATCCGGCCGCCGGTGTTGTCGAAGCAATAGGTGTTCATGTTGAGCTGCGAGCCGCCCTGGCGGGGCATGAGCACGCCGAGCGCCCAGCGAATCGGCTGGGACATGTACGCCTCGGGCACACGCCAGCTCCGCTGGTCGCGGCTGGCGGCGTTGCTGCCGCTGTTGATGATCGTGAGCGTGCCGTACGGGTCGCCGGTGCGTTTCGGGGTGCGGATGCCGGTGAGCGCCTCGCTCAGTTCCCGGCCGCGGTGCCGGCGGGTCCCGCGGATCGACCATGCTTCCTGGGACTGGTCCCACGCCATCCAGTAGTAGGCCTGCGAGTCGTACGTCGAGTCCGATCCGCTCTCCAGGTAGTGGCCATGCACATGCACGAGCAGGCCGAAGGTCTGCTCGGTCGGATCGTAGTTGGACTCGGGTTGGCTCGGATCGATTGCGCCGAGCTTGCCCTCGCTGAACTCCAGGAGGTAGTAGCCCAGCTCCGTGTCCGTGGCGACGCCGGTGACCGCGGCCGGCATGTAGTAGCGGTACCACCGCTCGCGGCCGATCAGGCTGCGCAGGCGTTCCGCGGTCGCGGCGGCGAGAAAGTCGCGTCCGGCGTCCAGTTTCGCCTTGCGGGCCTGGGCGACGTCGGTGAGCGGGGTCAGCTCGATCGTCGAGAACGAAGAGCCGAGGAGGGCCCGGGTCCGTCCGAAGTCCGTGGGCAGGGTCTGGATGGCGAACACCAGCAGCTCGCGATCGGCGAGCGGCAGCATGAGCCAGCCGCTGATCACCGGCTCGCCGCCCGTGGATTGCTGGCGGACGTAGCAGAGCTGACCGGTGAGCGGGCCGATCGTCACGACCTCGTTGGAGATGACGTCCGCCGGCTGGCCGGCGCGTTGCCAGCTCTCCAGCATCTGCTGGACCTGGGCGGCGGGGGTCGGCCGGGGGAGGTTCGAGATCAACGGCTGGACCCGGATCGACCACGTCGGGATGTCCGCTCCGTCCACGAGGTTCACCGTCGTACGCCCCTCGAGCCGCTGGAGGTGGAATGAGGAGCCGGCGGGGCGGTGGAACTGGAGCCCCAGCGACTCGATCGCGAGCGGCTGGGGCTCGAGACCCATGCGCTGGAAGTCCCCGGGCGTTCTGGGGTCGAGGCTCGGGCTCTGGGCGGCCGTGGGCAGGACCGCCGCAGCCGCGACGGCGGCGACGAGCAGGGCGGCGAACCGGGAGACCCGGCAGCGCGATCGGGGGAGGGGGCGGGGGGTGAGTCCAGTCATGGAGACACTCTATGGGCTTCGGGGTTGGAGGGCTCAGGGATCGGGCATCGGTTCGTCCCGCGGTGGAGGCTCGCTAAATTTGGATGGAATCGCCCTTTCACGCGTGTTGACAGGATTTCCGCGACACGTATGATTCGCGGTTCGCACCTTTCGGGAGGGGTGACTGGTTTTCAGGCGCAGCCGTGGCGTCTACGCGCGGCCTCGACCGGCCTTCCGGCCGACACGGGGATCTGCGCGGCGGCGGCGCTGCCGACCAATCGTCCCGGGGGTGCGGGTTCGGAGACTCGGATGACCGGCGGAAAGATCCGGATTCGGTTGGAAGCGTACGACCATCAGGCTCTCGATGCGTCGTCGCGCGAGATCGTCGATCACGCCAAGCGCACGGGTGCGCGGGTGGCGGGTCCGATCCCGCTGCCGACGCGCCGCGAGGTGTACACGGTCAACCGTTCGACCTTCATCGACAAGAAGTCGCGTGAGCAGTTCGAGATCCGCACACACAAGAGGATCATCGACATCACCGAGCCGAACGCGCGCACGGTCGAGGCGCTGAACCGTCTCGTCGTTCCCGCCGGCGTCTTCGTGAAGATCAAGGCATAGGTGTTTACTGGGCGGTCCGCGGACCGCTTTCTTGTTTTTTGAATCGCGCAAACGCCACGTGGGCCAGAGATGGCCAACCCCTGGCGAAGACGGAGCACGAGATCATGTCCGCCCTGCTGGGACGAAAACTCGGCATGACCCGCTACTACACGGAAGAGGGGAAGAACATTCCCGTCACCGTGATCGAGGCCGGTCCGTGCGTGGTGACCCAGGTCAAGACGACCGACACCGACGGGTACGCCGCCGTGCAGCTTGCCTGGGGCGATGTTCGACCGCGCCGCAGCACGATGCCGCTCATCGGGCACGACGCGAAGGCGGGCAGTGCTCCGAAGCGACATCACCGCGAGGTGCGCCTCGAGTCCGACGCGGACGCCGAGGCGTTCGAGTTGGGTCAGGAAGTCGGCGCCGGCGCGTTGGAGGGCGTTCCCTACGTGGACGTCATCGGTCGCAGCAAGGGCAAAGGCTTCGCCGGTGGCATGAAGCGTCACAACTTCCGCGGCAAGGAAGCGAGTCACGGTGTCAAGCGCTGTCACCGTAAGGGCGGTTCGATCAACGGACACGCGACGAACCTCGGCACCGGCCCCAAGCCCAAGAAGGGCAAGCGGATGCCCGGCCGGATGGGTGACGAGCGCGTGACCGTCCGTAGTCTGGATGTGATTTCCGTGGACCCGGAGCGCAACCTCGTGCTCGTGAAGGGGCCCGTCCCCGGACCGAACCAGGGCCTGCTCATGCTCCAGGTCTCGCGGCGGCTGAACAAGCAGAAAGGGAGGATCGCCCGGACCGGCAAGTGATGGCCGGTGATCGTGAAGGCCGGACGGATCCGGAACCACGCGGTCGCGACACTCCATTGAGATACCGAGTCGAGACCCCTGACCGGGTCCCCGGCGAAGCGACTGACGCTTCGCAACAGGCCAGGAAGGGTGAGGCGTTGAGCGACGGCACTGCCGTCAGGTGAGACAGCGATGATTGAACTGCCTATCTACAACCAGCAAGGCAAGCAGGTGGATACCCTTGCCATCGACGAGGCGCAGCTCGGAAACGAGGTGCGCCCGGCGCTGTTGAAGCAGGCCTACGTGATGTTCCATGCCAACCGGCGTCAGGGCTCGGCCCGGACGAAGAGCCGTGGCATGGTCGACGGTTCCACCCGCAAGCTGTACCGGCAGAAGGGCACGGGCCGTGCTCGCGCGGGCACCCGCCGCACCGTCATCCGCAAGGGCGGCGGCGTCGCGTTCGCCAAGACGAAGACGCGCGAGGCCTACCGGCAGAAGATGCCCAAGAAGATGCGGCGTCTCGCGAACCGCAACGCCCTGCTCGCCAAGCTCGTCGACTCCGAGGTCAAGTGCATCGACGACCTCACGTTCGGCGAGCCGAAGACGAGCGCGTTCCGCAAGGTGCTCGACAGCCTCGGCGTGGATCGCACGTGCCTCGTCGCCCTCGGCGAGAAGAACCTGAACGCCGCGCTCTCGGCCCGCAACATCCCCAGCGTCAACACGATCGCGGTGCAGCAGCTCAACGCGTTCGAACTGCTCAACCACCGGTACCTGATCGTCGACAAGACGTCGCTCCAGGCCTTCCTCGACGGCACGGCGTGGACCGACGACGAGTCCGAGACGAAGTCCGGTGCCGCGAAGAAGCGCGGGAAGAAGGAGGCCGCCTGATGGAGTCAGTCACCGTCGTACGCCGGCCGCTCGTCACCGAGAAGACGACGTTCGCCTCCACCACGGCGAACCGCTACGCCTTCGAGGTCGACCCCCGCGCCAGCAAGCCCCAGATCAAGCGGGCGATCGAAGACCTGTACCGCGTCCGCGTGGTTTCGGTCGCCACCCAGAACCGCAAGGGCCAGCTCCGCCGGAACAAGTTCGGCTACTGGAAGAGCAAGGGCATGAAGCGGGCCATCGTCAAGATCCATCCGGACGACCGGATCGAGCTGTTCTAGAGAAGCAACTGCCATGGGTATTCGAACCTACAGACCGACGACCAACGGCCGACGCAACATGTCGGTCAACATGCGCGAAGAGGTGACGAGGCAGGCGCCTCAGAAGTCGTTGCTGCGCCCGATGAAGAGGTCGGGCGGCCGCAACAACCAGGGCAAGATCACGGTGCGCGGCCGCGGCGGCGGTCACAAGCGTCGCTACCGGATGATCGACTTCCGCCGCACGAAGGACAACGTGGCGGCGAAGGTCCTCGGGATCGAGTACGACCCGAACCGCTCCTGCCACATCGCGCTCCTCGAGTACGAAGGCGGCGACCGCCGGTACATCCTCGCCCCGCGCGGGCTCACCGACGGCGACGCCGTGGTGTCCTCGAACGACGCGATCGAGCCGAAGGCCGGCAACTGCATGCCGCTGAAGCACATCCCGACCGGCCTCACCGTGCACAACATCGAGTTCGAGCCCGGCAAGGGCGGGAAGCTCTGCCGATCCGCGGGCTCGGGAGCACGTCTCACCAATAAGGAAGGCCGCCTCGCGACGATCGTGCTGCCGTCCGGTGAGATTCGGCAGGTTTCGATCGAGTGCCGGGCGACGGTGGGCCAGATCGGCAACACCGATCACCAGAACGTGAAGCTCGGCAAGGCCGGTCGCAATCGCTGGCTCGGCCGGAAGCCGAAGGTTCGCGGTGTCGCCAAGGACCACGCGTGTCATCCGCTCGGTGGCGGCGAGGGTCGCTCCAAGGGCGGTCGCGAGCCGGCGAGCGCCTCGGGCACGAAATCCAAGGGCGGCCGCACGAGGAAGCGCGGTCAGTGGACCGACGCTCGCATCCTGCGGCGCCGGAAGAGCAAGCGTTACGGGCAGTTGAAGGTCTGACCGCGAAGGACACGAGGTAGTCAAGTCATGGGACGATCACTCAAAAAAGGTCCGTTCGTCGATGAGAAGCTCTACCGCAAGGTCGAGCGCCTCAACGAGAACGGCGCGCACACGCCGGTGAAGACGTGGGCGCGTGCGTGCGTCATCGTGCCGGAGTTCGTGGGGCACACCTTCCAGGTGCACAACGGCCGCGCCTTCGCGGACGTCTTTGTCACCGAGGACATGGTGGGCCACCGTCTCGGCGAGTTCAGCGTGACCCGGATGTTCCGCGGTCACACGAACAAGAAGGAAGGCGTCAAGATCCGCCGCTGAGTTCAGGGTACGACCGGGTACGGCGAACCCTCAGCGATCAGGTTTGAAAGACAGTCATGGGCTATCCAGCAACACATCGATTCGCTCGCATCGCGCCTCGCAAGGCGCGGCTCGTGGCGGACATGATCCGAGGCCTCGGGGTCGACCAGGCGATGACCGCTCTCGACTTCTCGAAGAAGCGCGCGGCGTATTTCTACCGCAACGTGCTCAAGAGCGCGATTGCCAACGCGGAGGAGAACGACGCCGACGTCGCGACCCTCTTCATCAAGGAATCGCGTGTCGACGAGGGGCCGACGGCCAAGCGTTTCCAGCCCAAGGATCGCGGGCGGGCGCATCCGATCCTCAAGCGAACCAGCCACCTCCACGTCGTCCTCGAGGAGAGGAACTGACCCCATGGGACAGAAGACCCATCCGTTCGGATTCCGCGTCGGCATCACCGAGGCTCACAAGTCCCGGTGGTACGCCCCCAAGGCGCTCTTCGCCGAGTTGCTCGTCGAGGATTACCGCATCCGCCACTACGTGGACAAGCGGCTCAACCGCACGCCGCCGTTCGCGGCCGTGGCGGACATCCTCATCGAGCGCACGCGTGAAGAGCTGACGATCATCCTGAAGACGGCCCGTCCGGGCCTCGTCATCGGCCCCAAGGGCGCGGAGATCGATCGGCTCACGCAGGATCTCATGGCGATGACGGGCCGAAAGGTCTCGATCAAGATCGTCGAGATCCGCAATCCCGATACCAGCGCCGTGCTGATCGGCGAGGCGGTCGCCGAGCAGATGAAGAAGCGTTCGAACTTCCGCCGTCTGCTCAAGCAGCGGTGCGAGTCGGCGATGCAGAACGGAGCGAAGGGTGTTCGCATCCAGGTCTCCGGACGCCTCGGCGGGGCGGAGATGTCCCGTCGCTTCCAGACGCGACTCGGTTCGATCCCGCTGTCGACGCTCCAGGCGAACGTCGACTACGCGTGCGTGCCGAGCCGCACCACGTACGGAACGATCGGCGTGAAGGTCTGGGTCTACATGGGCATGTTCACCGACTCCGAGGAAGAGCAGGAAGAGTCGCGTGCCGCCGGAGCCCGCGCTCGTGCACGAGGTCGCCGCTAAGGAAGTTCGAGTTGACGGCGCATGGCCGACAGCTGATAGCTTTGTAGGGAGTTCATCCGATGCCTCGGATGCCGAAACGAATCAAGTTCCGCAAGCAGATGCGCGGGAAGCTGCGCGGGAACGCCACCCGCGGCAACTTCGTCGCGTTCGGCGAGTTCGGGCTCCAGTCGCTCGAGGCGCACTGGATCTCCGCCCGTCAGATCGAGGCGGGCCGAATTGCCGCCCAGCACTTCCTGCGTCGTCAGGGCAAGGTGTTCATTCGCATCTTCCCCGACAAGCCGATCAGCAAGAAGCCGCTCGAGACCCGCATGGGCAAGGGCAAGGCGGACACCGATTACTGGGCGGCCCGCGTGAAGCCCGGCACGATGCTCTACGAGATCGCGGGCGTCGACGAAGCCGTGGCGAAGCAGGCGTTCGCCCGCATCGCCTCGAAGATGCCGGTGCGATGCCGGTTCGTGGGGCGCCGCCTGACGGTGTGACCGGGAACGACCAGGACCACAAGGACCAGAACGATGAAGGCCAGGGAAGTTCACAAGCTCAGCGACGAAGAGATCGACGTCGAGGTCGATCGACTGCGGCGCAAGCGTTTCGAGCTCCGCACCCAGGCGGTGACGGAGAAGATCCAGGACACCTCTCAGTTCGGCAAGATCCGCAAGGACCTCGCGCGGCTCCTGACCGAGCGGAGCGCCCGAGTTCAGAACCAGGACTGATCCCCAAGAAGGCAGGCACGATCGTGGCTCATCTCAAGGACATCAAGGCACCCGACAAGTCCCCGCGCAAGATCGGGGTCGTGGAATCGGACAAGCGCGACAAGACTCGCCGGGTGGCGGTGCTCTTCTCCGTGAAGCACCCCAAGTACGGCAAGTGGCTGCGCCGGAAGACGGTCTTGCACGCGCACGACGAGGGCAATGTCTCGAAGGTCGGGGACACCGTCGAAGTGGCCGAGTGCCGACCCATGTCCAAAACGAAGAGCTGGGTCGTCCTCGATGTCTTGAAGAAGGCCACGGGCAGCAAGTGATCGCTCCGGCGATCGGCGCGAAGGAACAGGAACGATGATCCAGAAGGAATCCAGACTCGAAGTCGCCGACAACAGCGGGGCGAAGGTCGTCCAGGTGATCGGTGTCCTCGGCGGCTCGACCGCGCGTGGTCGGTACACGCGTCGCACGGCGGGGATCGGCGATCGCATCGTCTGCTCCGTGAAGAAGGCGCTGCCGAACGCGGACATCAAGACCGGCGACAAGGTCCGGGCGGTGATCGTGCGGACGCGGTACCCGATGCGGCGTCAGGACGGCTCGTACGTGCGGTTCGACTCCAACGCGTGCGTGCTCATCGGCGAAGACCTCAACCCGAGGGGCACCCGGATCTTCGGTGCCGTCGCCCGTGAGCTGCGCGAAAAGAACTACATGAAGATCGTTTCACTCGCGTCGGAGGTGATCTGAGATGCCCCGTCACATCATCAAGGGCGACACGGTCATGGTGACCGCCGGGAACGACAAGGGCGTGACCGGCGAAGTGCTCCGCGTGCTCATGAAGCAGAACCGCGTCGTCGTCCAGGGCGTGAACGTGCGAACCAAGCACCTCAAGCCGACGCAGACGAATCCCCAGGGCGGGATCATCCGGCGCGAGATGCCCGTGCACATGAGCAACGTCAGCCCCGTGGCCGACGGCAAGGCGAGCCGCGTCCGCTACGAGACCCGCGCTGACGGCTCGAAGGTCCGCGTGGCGGCGCGCAACGGCAAGGAGCTGCACGTGCTGCACGGCTCGCGGGCCGAGGTCGCCGCCCCGGCGAAACCGCGTAAGAAGACGACGTCCACGAAGAAGACCTCCAAGAAGAAGACACAGGACTGAACCGATGGCGGCCGAAGCACAGACAGATACCAAGACCGAGCCGAAGGCGCCGGCTGAACCGCCGCGCCTGAGGATCGCGTTCAAGGACTCCATCGCCGAGAAGGTGAAGTCGGAGTTCAACCTGCGCAACGCGCACCAGGTGCCGCAGCTCACGAAGATCATCGTGAACTGCGGCGTGGGTCGCTTCCTGGAAAACCAGAAGCTCAAGCCCGAGATCCGCGACACCGTCTACGAGACGCTGACCACGATCACGGGCCAGAAGCCCATTCTGATCAAGGCCCGGCGCTCGGTGTCGAACTTCAAGGTGCGCGAGGGTGCGCCGTCGGCGTTCATGGTGACCATGCGGCGCGACCGCATGTGGCACTTCCTCGACCGGCTCATCAACCTCGCGATCCCCCGGATCAAGGACTTCCGCGGTCTCAAGGACACGTCCTTCGACGCCGGCGGCTGCTACTCGATGGGTCTCACCGAGCAGGCGGTGTGGCCGGAAATCAACATGGCGAGCGTGTCGTTCACGCACGGCATGCACATCAACATGGTCTTCGAGGACTCGACACCGGATATGTCCCGGTTCGTGCTCCGCGAACTGGGTATGCCGTTCGTCCGCCGGGACTCCTGAACGCCCGCAGGCATTTGAGAATCACACATGGCCAGCAAAAGAGTATTCGCCCGAATGAACAAGGAGCCGAAGTTCTCCACGCGCAAGCGGAACCGGTGCGCGATCACCGGTCGTTCCCGCGGCGTGTATCGGAAGTTCGGTGTCAGCCGCATCGTGCTCCGCGAGCTCGCGCTCAAGGGCATGATCCCGGGCATGCGAAAGGCGAGTTGGTAAGAAATGTCCCAGCAAGATCTCACTGCCGACATGCTGACGCGGATTCGCAACGCGAACCGCAACCAGGCGAAGTCCGTCAAGTGCCTGAACAACAAGCTCAACCGGGGCGTGGCCCAGGTGCTTCAGGACGAGGGCTACGTCCGCGGGTTCGAGGTGATCGAAGACGGTCGCCAGGGCGTGTTGCGTGTCGACCTCAAGTACGGCTCGAAGGGCGAGCACATCATCAACACGATCTCGCGCTTCTCGAAGCCCGGGCGCCGTGTCTACATGGGTGTCGATGAACTGCCCCGCCCGCTCCAGGGTCTCGGCGTGGTCATCGTCTCGACGAGCAGCGGCGTGCTCAGCGATCGCCGGTGCCGCGACCAGAAGGTCGGCGGCGAGGTGGTGGCGATCGTCACCTGACCCGGTCACCGAAGTAGGTTCCGCAGGAAGCAAGTCATGTCCCGCATTGGAAAGAAACCCGTCGCCGTCCCCGCCGGTGTGAAAGTCAGCCTCGACCCGAAGGCCTGCGCGATCGTCGTGGAGGGGCCGAAGGGCAAGCTGTCTTACGAGTACCGTCCCGAGGTGTCCGTGGCGTGGGACGAGGGCGAGAAGAAGATCGCCTGCTCCATCACCGCCGAGCAGATGAAGATCGGTCAGCTCCGCGCCTATTGGGGCACGGTTCGCTCCCGCATCCAGAACATGGTGACGGGCGTGACCAACGGATACACGAAACGGCTCGAGGTGATCGGCGCGGGCTGGAACGCCAAGCCCCAGGGCAAGACGCTCCAACTCAATATCGGTTTCTGCCATCCGGTGGACATGACGCCGCCGGCGGCCGTCGAGTTCGCGGTGGAGAACCAGATCATCACGATCACCGGTCCGGACAAGCAGGCGGTCGGCCAGTTCGCCGCCGAGATCCGGTCGAAGCGTCCGCCGGAGCCGTACAACGGCAAGGGCATCAAGTACCTCAGCGAGCAGATCATCCGGAAGCAGGGCAAGGTGTTCGGCTCCTGACGCCGATCCGACGCGAGAAGGTTGCAACGATCATGAAGCGCATTCAACTCAAACTGGGCCGGCAGATTCGCCGGAAGAAGGGCATCCGGAGGAACATCCTCGGCGGGCCCTCACGCCCACGACTGACCGTCTTCCGCAGCGCGAAGCACATCTACGCCCAGGTCATCGACGACCTCCAGGGGCGTACGCTCGTCGCCGCGTCGACGACCGACAAGTCGGGGAAGCAAACCAACGGCGGCAACTGCGACGCCGCCGCCGTCGTGGGCAAGGTGCTCGCGGAGCGGGCGAAGGAAGCGGGCATCGAAGCGGTCGTCTTCGACCGCAACGGCTACCGGTTCCACGGGCGCGTCAAGGCCCTTGCCGACGCGGCCCGCGAGGGAGGCCTCAAGTTCTGAGATCCACCGGCGGGGGTTTTCTCCCACCGACCATCAGGCGAGAGTAAGAGCAACAGTCATGGCAGAGTTTCTGGACGAAGCAGGGGCAATCGAGTCGACCACGGTGGGCGTGTACCGCACCGCGGCGACGGTGAAGGGTGGACGCCGGTTCAGCTTCTCCGCGCTGGTCGTGGTCGGTGACCGCAGCGGGCGCGTGGGCATGGGCTACGGCAAGGCCAACCAGGTGCCGCCGGCGATCGAGAAGGCCCAGAAGGAGGCGAAGCGCCGCATGAAGCCCTTCGCCCTCACCGATCGGACGATCCCGCACGCTGTCACCGGCACGTACGGGGCCTGTCGCGTGCGCCTGATCCCGGCATCGCCCGGCACGGGCGTGATCGCGGGCGCCGCCGTCCGCGCCCCGCTGGAAATGGTCGGCATCCAGGATTGCCTGACCAAGAGCTTCGGCTCCAACAACTCGAAGAATCTGGTGAAAGCCGTCCTCAACGGTCTCGAACAACTCAGGTCGCGCGAGATGGTCCAGGCCCTGCGGGGTCAGCACCTCGAGCCGACCGAGGTCGAGCTTGCGATCGAGCGAGGCCGGTCATTCTTCGCCCCGGACACCGTTCCGTCGGGCGAGGGCGAGGGCGAAGCCGAGGGCGGTGCCGTCACCGCCACGGCCACCGAGGTGAAGACCGCCGACAGTCCGGCGACCAAACCCGCGACCAAGCCCGAAGCCAAGCCCGAAGACAGTGACGCCGGTCAGGAGAGTACGTCGTCATGATGATTCACGAGATCACGGAGAAGGCCGGTCGCTACAAGGACCGGAAGCGCGTCGGGCGCGGCCGCGCCAGCGGCGTGGGCAAGACGAGCGGCCGCGGCCACAAGGGCGCGGGCTCGCGCGCGGGCTTCAAGCGTCGTCCGGCCTTCGAGGGCGGCCAGATGCCGTTCATGCGCCGCATCCCCAAGCGCGGGTTCTCGAACCACGACTTCCGCAACCTCTTCCACATCGTCAACGTCAAGATTCTCAACGCCCGATTCCAGGACGGCGACGCGGTGGACGCGGAGGCCCTCGCGGCGCTCGGCATCCTCCGCGACTCGAAGCTCCCGCTGAAGGTGCTCGGCGAGGGTGAGATCACGCACAAGCTCAACGTGACGGCGGCGAAGTTCTCCGCCAGCGCGAAGGCGAAGATCGAGGCCGCCGGTGGCACCGTGACCGAGGTGGAGAAGGTGAAGTGGACGCGGGCGGCGGCGGGGCCGGGCAAGCGGCGCCAGCAGATCGCCAAGGGTCGCGTTGCAAAGGGTCAGGCGAACACGGACGGGTAGTCAATGCTCCAGGCCTTCTTCAACATCTTCCGGATTCCGGATCTCAGGAACCGCGTGCTCTTCACGCTCGGTGTCCTGGTCGTGTACCGCATCGGCTTCTGGATCCCGCTCGTCGGAGTGGACCAGACCGCGCTCGTGGAGGCGGCCGAGCGCGCGTCGTCCGATCAGACCGGCTTCGGCAAGATCCTCGACTACGCGTCGATCTTCTCCGGCGGGTCGTTCAGCCAATCCACGGTCTTCGGCCTCGGCATCATGCCGTACATCACGGCGTCGATCATCTTCCAGCTCCTCCAGACCGCGGTGCCGCGGCTCCAGGAGCTGAAGAAGGAAGGCGCCAGCGGCCAGCAGAAGATCACGGAGTGGACACGCTACGCCACCGTGGCGATGTGCGTGATCCAGTCCATCATGTGGCTGAAGTTCATGCAGACGCAGGGGATGGTGAAGCCCATCATCCTCACGTCGCGCACGAGCATGTTGTTCTTCTTCATCGCCGGCATCACCGGGTTGACGGCGGGCAGCATGTTCCTGATGTGGCTCGGCGAGCAGATCGACAAGTACGGTATCGGCAACGGCGTCTCGCTCATTCTCACGGCGGGCATCATCTCGCAGATGCCGAACGCGGTGATGTGGCTGTCCGACAACTTCGAGCTGAGTACGCAGGCGGACTCGGCGATCGGACCGGCCGGGATCATATTCCTCATCGCCGCGTTCGTATTCGTGGTGGCGGGGGCGATCCTGATCACGGTTGCGCAACGGCGCATACCGATCCAGCAGGCGCGGCACACGCGCGGGCGGAAGGTCTACGGCGGCGGCAAGCACTACCTGCCGCTGCGGGTGAACCACGCCGGCGTCATGCCGATCATCTTCGCCAGCTCGCTGATGATCTTCCCGTCGGCGTTCTTCGGGTACCTGAACACGGCTGCCAACTCCTCCGGCGACTCGGCGGGGTGGTGGATCGGGATCACCGGGTTCCTGAACACGCACTTCCAGAACGGGGCGTATCCGTACATCCTCGTCGAGATCCTGCTCATCTACTTCTTCAGCTACTTCTGGACCACCGTGGTGTTCAGCCCGGAGGACATGGCGAAGCAGCTTCGGGATCACGGCAGCTTCATCCCCGGGCTCCGGCCCGGACCCCGGACCGCGGAGTACCTCGAGACGGTCGTCGAGCGGATCACCTACGTCGGCGCCGGCTTCCTGGCGATCATCGCCATCATCCCCACGCTCGTGGCCAAGCAGATGGGCATCCCGTTCTTCGTCGCCAGCTTCCTCGGCGGCACGGGCCTGCTCATCGTGGTCAGCGTGGGGCTGGATCTCATCCAGCGGATCGAAGCCAACCTGCTGATGCGGAACTACGCGGGCTTCCTGAGCGGCGGCGAACAGGGCCGTCCGGCCCGGATCAAGAGCGGGCGGGGGCGTTGATCGCCCCGGCCACCGGCCTATGCTTCCCACCCGTCCGCCGTTCGGCGGCGGATTCGAACGAGCCTTCCTGACAGACCCCAAGAGACGAGCCAGAACAGAGACCAGCCACGCATGGCGAAAGAGGAAAAGATCACGCTCGACGCCGAGGTCACCGAGGCCCTTCCCGATGCCCGCTTCCGGGTGAAGCTGGAGAACGGCCAGACGATTCTCGCCTACGTGAGCGGCAAGATGCGGAAGTTCTACATCCGCATCCTGCCCGGCGACCGGGTAATCGTCGAGCTGAGCCCCTACGACATGACCAAGGGGCGCATCACCTACCGCCACTGACTCGCGCCAAGATCGGAACGACCACCATGAAAGTTCGCAGCAGCATCAAGAGACGTACCAAGGACTGCCAGATCGTGATCCGGCGCGGGAAGCGGTACGTGATCAACAAGAGAAACCCCCGCCTGAAGCAGCGTCAAGGCTGAGCAAGAGCGAAGAGCTGGAGCCCTCCCATGCCCCGTATCGCCGGCGTCGACATTCCTGAGAACAAGAAGATCAGGTACGCCCTTCGTTACATCTACGGAATCGGTCCGTCGTTCTCGGATCGGATCCTGGAGGAAGCGGCGATCGACCGCGACAAGCGCGCGAAGGAACTGACCGACCAGGAGGTCGGCCAGATCGCCACGATCATCGACGCGAACTACATCGTGGAAGGTGCCCTGCGCCGACAGGTCCAGCAGAATATCCAGCGGCTCCGCGACATCCGGTGCTACCGCGGTGAGCGGCACCGCAAGGGGCTGCCGGTGCGCGGCCAGCGTACGAAGTGCAACGCCCGCACCCGCAAGGGCAAGAAGCGGACCGTGGCCGGCAAGAAGGGCGTGAAGGGCTAAGCCCATACTCACTCGTAAGGTTCCTGCCCGCACTCCAACATGGGAGGGCGGGAGAAGGAACCGCCAGAGCGAAAGCAGGAATCGATGGCCAAGAAGAAGAAGATTCGCAAGAACGTCGTGCGGGGCATCGCCCACGTGAAGGCGACGTTCAACAACACGATCATCACGATCACCGACATGAACGGCGAGACCATCTGCTGGGATTCCGCCGGAACCGTCGGGTTCAAGGGCGCCCGCAAGGCGACGCCGTTCGCGGCCACCCGCGCCGCGGAGAAGTGCGCGAACAAGGCGAAGCGCGTCGGC
Organism: Planctomycetota bacterium; assembly: GCA_024226535.1. Lineage (GTDB taxonomy): Bacteria > Planctomycetota > Phycisphaerae > Phycisphaerales > SM1A02 > JAAELP01. The sequence continues at coordinate 37,885 of JAAELP010000127.1, forward strand.
ATGCGCGAGGTCGAGGTCCACGTGAAGGGCCCCGGCTCCGGTCGCGAGTCCGCGGTGACGGCCCTCCAGAACAACGGCCTCAACGTGACCGCGGTCGAGGATCACACGCCGATCCCGCACAACGGCTGCCGGCCGCGGAAGAAGCGGCGCGTCTAGTGCCGCTGCCGCGGCACAGAGCAGGAGAGCAGTAGTGAGTAGATCAGTAGAGTATGGAGTTCGTCGTCCGTTCGACCGTGATTCGCTCTCCTGCGGTCTACTGCTCCACTCACTACTGCTCTGAAGTTCGATTGTCTTCCCGCGGGAAAAGAAGGGGTCGTTGGCCGTTCAGCAGGGCCGGCGGATTTCCCGATACCCCCGCGGTTTCCTGATTCGTCAGGTCCCTGCTGAATCGATGGAGTTCTGTCATGCACGTTCGATGGCGCGGCTTGGAATTGCCGGCGCGAGTCCTCGTGGACGAAAAGTCGAAGACGCGGACCTTCTCGCGGTTCATCGTTGAGCCGTTCGAGCGCGGTTTCGGCACGACGGTTGGCAACAGTCTCCGCCGCATCCTTCTCTCCAGCGTGGAAGGGGCGGCGGTCACCTGCATCAAGATCGATGGCGTGGAGCACGAGTTCTCGACGATCCCCGGCGTGCTCGAGGACGTCACCGACATCATTCTCAACGTCAAGGGCCTCGTGATCGGCATGGAAGGCGACCATCGCAAGACGATGCGGCTCGCCGCCACCGGTCCCGGCGAGGTCACCGCCGACCTCATCGAGGCGGACACCGCGGTCACGATCCACAACCCGGATCACGTCGTCGCCACGCTGACCGACGAGGTCGACTTCGAGTGCGAGCTGACGGTCGAGAAGGGGCGTGGCTACCGGCCCGCGTCCGAGCAGTACGCTTCGCGTGACGAGCAGGAGATCGGCATCATTCCGATCGACGCCGTGTTCAGCCCGGTCCAGCGCGTGCGGTACCGGGTCGAGGACACGCGGATCGGACAGAAGACCAACTTCGACAAGCTCATCATGGACGTCTGGACCGACGGGACCGCGTCGCCGGAGATGATCCTCGTCGAGGCGGCGAAGATCCTCCGCAAGCACCTGAATCCCTTCGTCCAGCTCGCCGAGATCGGCACCACCCGCGTGTCGGCGGAGGCGAGCGCCGCCGCGAGCGTGGACGAGGAGCTCATCCGCAAGCTCACCATGCGGATCTCGGACCTCGACATGTCGGTCCGCGCGTCCAACTGCCTCGAGTCGGCCGAGATCCGATCGGTTGCCGACCTGGTGCAGAAGGACGAGCCGGAGCTGCTCATGGTGCGGAGCTTCGGCAAGACGTCGCTCCGCGAGGTCAAGCGTCGTCTCGAGGAGATGGGGCTGTCGCTCGGGATGCAGCTTCCCGACGGCTACCAGTCCGAACCGGCGGCCGCCGCGCCCTGACCGAACAACCGGTCGGCGGGCGCCAACGCGTCCGCGGGCCTTTTCCAAGGAGTCGTCCGATGCGTCATCGAATCAACGGAAAGCAGCTCAGCCGCGACAGCGAGCATCGCCGCGCCATGCTTCGCAACCTCGCCGCGGGGCTCTTCGAGCATGGTCAGATCGAGACCACGATGCCGAAGGCGAAGGCGGTCCAGCCCTTCATCGAGAAGATCATCACGATCGCGAAGAAGGGGACCTTCACCGCGCGCCGGCAGATCGAGTCGAGGCTCACCGATCGGAAGATCCACACCTGGGTCGCCGATCCCAACGTGCCCGACTCTCGCAAGGACAACCCATACTTCGAGCTGCCCGACGAGAGCGACATCGAGTTCAACCGTTTCGGCGAGGTGCGCAAGGCCCCGCGGCTCGTGCAGCACGTCATGACGCAGATCGCGCCGATGTTCGCCGATCGCGACGGGGGATACACGCGCATCGTCAAGACCGGGCGACATCGCCTCGGTGACGGCACCGACCTCGTGATCCTCCAGCTCGTGGGCCAGGAAGAGGGCCCGGAGATCGGCGGCGGCTTCTCGCGTCGCCGCGAGCAGGCCGACAACCGCACCGCCTACGCCGCGAAGCTCCGCAAGGGCGACGAGCCGGCGAAGAAGGAAGCGGCCCCCGAGACCGCGACCGCCGTCGCCGAGCCGGAGGTCGAGGCTCCGGACGAGCCGACCACCGGGGAAGAGAAGAGCGAGTAGAACTCCGGTCAGCCAATGAAAATGGGGTCGGGTCTGATTACCCGGTAATCAGACCCGACCCCATTTATCGTACGGCTCGTGTGCTACGCCGCCCGCGACATCGCCGCGGTGTCGGCGGCGCCGGCCTCGATCGCGTTGATCCGCTCGATCAGTTCGTCCAGCACGTGCTCCGCATCGTCGTTGTCGATCTGGCAGGTCCCGGCGGCTGCGTGCCCGCCGCCGTCCCTCTCGAGACAGAGGGTGCCGACGTCGGTGCGGCTGGAGCGATCGAAGATCGACTTGCCGATCGCGAAGACCGTGTTCTGTCGCTTGAGCCCCCAGATCGTGTGGATCGAGATCGTGCACTGGGGGTACATCGCGTAGATCATGAACCGGTTGCCGGTGTAGATCTTCTCCTCCTCGCGGAGGTCCAGCACGACGAGCTTGCCGTGTACGGTCGAGCAACGCGAGAGCTGCTCGCGCATCGGCTCGCGGTGGTCGTTGTAGAGATCGACGCGCTCGCGGACATCGGGCAGCGAGAGGATCTCCTCGATCGTCATGTTCTTGCAGCAGTCGATGAGCTGCATCATGAGCTGGTAGTTGGAAACGCGGAAGTTGCGGAAACGGCCGAGGCCCGTGCGGGCATCCATCAGGAATGACAGCAGCACCCAGCCCTGCGGGTCGAGCACATCGTCGCTTGTGAACCGGGCGGAATCGGCCTTGTCGACGGCTTCGAGCATCTCGTCGTAGACACGGCCGAACTTCTCCCGGCCGCCGTAGTGATCGAACACGACGCGCGAAGCGGAGTCGGCGCCGGCGCGGAGCACGAGGTTCGGCGTGTCCTGGCCGTCGTTGCGGATCTCCTCGCTGTCGTGGTGGTCGAAGCAGAGATGGCAGCTCGGGACGAACGGCAGGTTCGTCAGGATGTCGCGGTCCGTCACCTCGACCTTGCCGTCCTGCACATCCTTGGGATGGACGAAGCTGATGTCATCGATGATGTCGAGGTCCTTCAGCAGCACGGCGCAGACGAGACCGTCCATGTCGCTGCGGGTGAGGAGCCGGTGCTTGGGGGTGTCCATCATGCTCTTCCTTTGGACTGGGGGCGCCGATGGGCGCGCGGGGTCGATAACCGGCGCGTCGGCGCGGCCGGCATTCTTCCTTGATCGGTCGGGCGCGGGCCGTCCTTTACCCCGGGTGCCCGGGCCTCGGGGCACGGAGGCGGCGGCGGGGGCTACACTACCGGCCATGTCGATGATGGAGCACCTGGACGAGTTGGAGGCGAGTGCCCTCGCGGACCTCGAGGCGGCGGCGGAGCCGGAGTCACTGGAGCGGTGGCGTATTCGGTACCTGGGCACCAAGGGGCGGCTCAAGGCGACGATGCCGATGCTGAAGGACGTCTCCCGCGAGGACAAGCCCGCCGTCGGCAAGCGGCTCAACGCGGTGAAGACGACGCTGGAATCCGCGTTCGAGGAGAGGAAATCGAGGGTGGAGGCGCCCGGCGCCGCGGGCCCGGCCCTCGACGTGACCGAACCGGGGATGGAGTGCGGGCTCGGTCGGCGACACGTCCTCACGCGGACGATCGACGAGGTCATCGAGGTCTTCGGACGCATGGGCTTCAGCGTCGCCTACGGCCCCGAGGTCGAGGACGAGTGGCACAACTTCAACGCTCTGAACATCCCCGACGATCACCCCGCCCGCGACCCGATCGACAACTTCTACGTCAACGGTGGCCGCCTGCTCCGCAGCCAGACCTCGACCGTGCAGATTCGCACGATGGAGCGCGTGAAGCCGCCGCTGAAGATCATCGCGATCGGGCGCGTCTACCGGCCGGACACCCACGACGCCACGCACTTCAGCATGTTCCACCAGGTCGAAGGCTTGTACGTCGACCGCAACGTCTCGATGGTGGACCTGAAGACGGCGCTGTTCCAGTTCGCGCGGGCGTACTTCGGCCCCGGCGCCGAGGTGCGGATCCGCCCGAGCTTCTTCCCGTTCACCGAGCCGTCGGCCGAGGTGGACATGAAGATGAAGATCAAGGGCTCCTACCAGTGGGTCGAGCTCGGCGGCTGCGGCATGGTCGACCCGAACGTCTTCGAGGCGGTCGGATACGATCCCGAGGAGTGGACGGGGTACGCGTTCGGCCTCGGCATCGACCGCATCGCCATGCGCAAGTACGGCATCGCCGATATCCGCTGGATGTTCGAGAACGACGCTCGGTTCCTCCGGCAGTTCTGAGGGGCCGCCGCGCGGTCTTCCGCGTGTGTTTGTGGCGAGAGGATTCCCCATGACCACCGATGCGATCGACGATTTTCCGTCCCAGGATCCCATGCTCATGGAGCCGGAGGACACCGCGTGGCCGCGGGTGATCGGCGTGCTGTCGATCATCTACGCCGTCGCCGGCATGCTCTGCCAGGTCACGGTCGCGGGCTGGACGTTCTTCAGCGAAAAGCTCCTGGCGATGGGCGGCATGGACATCGAGATCCCGGCGTCCATGAAGTACCCGACGATCGTGCTCGGCTTCCTCGTGTTCTGCCTCGGCATCTTCATGCTCAGCGGGTCGGCGGCCCTGTTGCGCCGCCGGCGTCACGGCGTTTCGCGTCTCAAGACGTGGGCGGTCCTGCGGCTGGTCCTGATCGTGATCGGGCTCGGGGTGACGCTGTTCACGCTTCCCGGCCAACTCGACTTCCAGCGCCAGGTGCGCGAGGCGCAGAACGAGCAGCTCCGCCAGTCCGGTCGCTCTGACATGGTCACGCCGTTCGACGAGGACTCCGCGTGGGTGCAGGTCATCGCGACCACCGGCATCTTCACCGCCATCGTCTCCGCCTATCCGCTGTTCATCGGTTTCTACCTGTCGCGGCGCAAGATCGCCGATGAGCTGCAGCACTGGATGTGACCGGAGCTCGGAGATGAACTCGTCGCAAAGTCCCACCCCGGAATGGAACGCACCGGAGCCTTCGGCGCCGAAGCCGCCGGCGTGGCCGATGGTCCTCGGCATCATCGCGATCGTCTTCGGCTCGCTCGGGGCGTTCGGGGGGTGCATGAGCGCGGTGATGACGCTCTTCGCGGAGAAGCTGGGCGAGCTCATGCCGCCCGGCCAGGAAGCGGCGTTCGCGGCGCTCGAGAAGTACCACGACCTGCTGATGACGACGTACGCCATCGCGTTCGTCCTGGCGATCGTGCTGCTCATCGGAGGCATCGGTCTCGTGCGGCGGCGGTCGTGGGCGATCCCGGTGTGCATCACGTGGGCCGTCCTCAAGATCGGGTACGCGATGTTCGGGGCGTACGTGAACTACCTGAACTCCGAGGCGCAGTTCCAGGCGACCCAGGAGCAGCTCCAGAGCGACCCGAACATCCCGAACATCAGCTTCCCCGACTGGGTCGTGGAGGCCGCGTCGACCATCGCCGCGGTCTTCGGCCTGCTCTGGGGCTGGGCGCTGCCGGTGTTCCTGCTGGTCTGGTTCTCCCGCAGTGCCGTGCGTGAACACATTCGCACCTGGCGAACGGAGTACGAGTAGACGCCCGATGCCCGACGCCGCCACCACCACCGATTTTCTCGATGAGCTTCGCTGGCGCGGTCTGCTCTACCAGACCACCGGTGACGAGGCCGTCGCCGCGCACCTCGCCACGCCCGGGCGGGTGGGCTACGCGGGCTTCGATCCCTCCTCCGACAGCCTGACCATCGGCAACTTCATTCCGATCAAGATGCTCATGCACTTCCAGCGCGCCGGGCATCGCCCGGTGTTCCTGATGGGCGGCGGGACGGGGCTCATCGGCGATCCGTCGGGCAAGGATGACGAGCGTCAACTCCTCGACCGCGAGCGCGTGGAGGCGAACGTCCAGGGCCAGCGGCGCGTCCTGGAGCGTCTCGTGGATTTCGACCGGCGCGACGCAGCCGGCGCGGTGCTGGTGAACAACCTCGACTGGCTCGCCGACCTCGGCTTCATCGAGGTGCTGCGCGACGTCGGCAAGCACTTCTCCGTCAACGCGATGATCCAGAAGGACTCGGTGCGCGAGCGGCTCCACCAGCGCGAGCAGGGGATCAGCTACACCGAGTTCAGCTACATGATCCTCCAGGCGTTCGACTTCCTGCACCTGAGGCGGACGATGGAGTGCACCGTCCAGATGGCGGGCTCCGATCAGTTCGGCAACATCGTGGCGGGCATCGATCTCATCCGGCGCGAGTTCGGGCAAGACGAGTCCGGCCAGACGCAGGCGTTCGGCGTCACCGCGCCGCTCGTCACCGGCGCCGACGGGAAGAAGATCGGCAAGACCGAGAAGGGCGCCGTCTGGCTCACCGCGGACCGGACGAGCCCGTACGCCTTCTACCAGTACTGGATCAACGTCGACGACGCCGACGTCGTGTCCTTCCTGAAGTGGTTCACGTTCATGCCGCGCGAGGAGATCGAATCCGTCACCGCCGCGCACGCCGGGGCGCCGCACCAGCGCGATGCCCAGCGCGCTCTCGCCCGGCACATGACGGAGCTGATCCACGGCGCCGACGCCCTCCGCCAGGTCGAAGCCGCCACCGAGGCGTTGTTCCGCGGCGATGTCCGCGAGCTGGACGAAGCGATGCTCGACGAGATCTTCGCCGACGTTCCCAGCTCGCGGCACGATCGTGGCCCGCTCGCCGACGGGCTCTCGCTCGTCGAGCTTCTGCCGGAGACGACGCTGGCGAAGTCGCGCCGCGAGGCGCGCGAGTTCCTCGGCAACGGCGCGGTTGCCGTGAACGGCACGAAGGTCGACGCCGACCACGAGGTCACGATCGCGGACCTGCTGCACGGTCGTACGATCCTGCTCAAGCGCGGCAAGAAGAACTGGCACGCGACGGTGTGGGAGTGAGCGTGAGGGCGCGCGTGCGCTACTCCGCTGCGCGCTCGGTGATCTTCAGCTCGATCTCCGGCGGTCCCGTCGAGCCGGCGACGCGGGCGGTCACGATCTCCGCGGTGCCGTCGGGGCGCATGGCGATGAAGAACGTCACGGGCTTGCGATCAAGGCTCGCTTCCTTCTCGCTCATCTTGAGATAGACGATGGCGAAGACCTTCACGTCGCCCGCTTCGATCTGCTGACCGAGGTCGGTGGGGACGGTCACCGTGACATCACGCAGGAGCTTGGGCTCCAGCTCCACGAGGTACTCGTCCTCGGGTGAGCCGGCGAGCTGCACGCGCACCGGGACCGGCGGCATCACGTCGACGATCTGGGACCGGATCGTGAACGACACCCGCACCTCGGCCGGAGTGACCCGGAGCGGTCCCGCCTCGGTGAGCCAGTTCGGCGCGCGAAGCGGAACCTCCTCGAGCGTGTGCCGCACGCCGGGTTCGAGCGCTTCGACGGCCCCGGCGCTGATCACGGGCTGGAGCGAGATCGTACGGGTGCCGCCCGCAAGCAGGCCCGCGGGCAGACTCACCGTCACCTCCGGCGGGTCGATCTCCGGGCGATCCTGGGTCTGCACCCCGGGAATACGCTCCAGCGCGACGCGCGCGGGCACATCGATCATCTCGTCGAGATCCAGCTCGATGAAGTCGGGGTCGACCGACTGCACGGAGATGCCCGTCTCCTCGATCTGCGCGTGCTCCCGAACGAGGTCGGCGACGTCCACCGACGACGTTCCGATCGTGGCGGGCACGTCCACGGTGATCCGGCTGATCTGCTGGGCGTTGGCGATCGCGCGGCGCGAGCCCTCGGCGGCGATCGAGACGGTGATCGTGTCGGGCTGGATCAGCCACTCGGCGGCGTCGGCCACCCGGAACTCGATCCGCAACGGCAGCGTGCGTTCTTCCCGCGTCTCCGACGCCGACCAGTACCAGATCAGCACGGTCACGGCCGTGATGAGCAGGTAGGACCAGATGTCGGTGCGATGGCGACGGTGCATGGGTCAGTTACGCGGCCCGTTGATCGTCCGGGCTCTCTGCTTCGTTCGTGGTGGTGGTCTCGATCTCCATGGGCTTCTCGGCCGGCGTCTCTTCCTCGGTCTCCGTCTCCTCCGGAACCGGTGCCCGGAGCCGTTGGGCGAGGATGTCGCGGAACTCGTCGCGCGGTATGTCGCGGTCGAGACGACCGTGCTCGGCGAAGCTGATCGCGCCCGTCTCCTCGCTCACGATCACGACCAGGCAGTCGCTCTCCTGGGAGAGCCCGGCGGCGGCACGGTGACGCGACCCGACGCCCACCGGCAGCACGCCCTCCTCGGCGAGCGGGAACTGCACGCTGGCGGCGACGATCCGCTCATCGCGGATCACCACGCCGAGGTCGTGCAGGGGATTGCTCGGCCAGAAGATCGACTCGAGCAGCCGGGCGTCCACGACGGCGTCGATCTGCGCGCCGGACTCGACCAGCCCCCCGAGCCGGCCGGTGCGCTCGATCGCGATCAGCGCGCCGAACTGGTTCTTGCTGAGGAATGTCACCGCGTCGGAGACGGCGTCGATCACCGTGGCGAGGCTGCTCTTGGAGGTTCGGAACGACCACGCGCGCCCCAGGCGCACGAGCGCCTGCCGAAGCTCCGGCTGGAAGACCACGATCAGCAGGATCGCCACGAGCCCGAGGATCTTGTCGTAGATGAAGTTCAGACGCGTGAACGCGTCGCTGGCCCCGGCAAGCACGCGGATCGTGATCGTGGCGATCACGAGCAGCAGCAGGAACCCCTTGACGACGCCCGCCCCGCGCGTGCCCTGGAGGAATCGGAAGATGACGTACACGCAGCCCCAGATGATCGCGAGCTCGATGGCGAGCTGCCACGGCTCGTATCCCTGGATGAGTTGTTCCAACTGCCTCGGCATGCGCAATCCCGGAGAACTCTCTCGGAGTATACCGCCGCGGACTCCGAGCCCGTGCCCGTGGCCGTTGCTACCATCTCCCCGATGACACGCTTTGGTGCCCAGTACCAGGTCTCCCGCCCGACCGGCGTGTGCGCCGCCTCCGGCGAGCCGCTGGAGCCGGGCGGTCTCTGCGTGGCCACGCTCTGCGAGCAGGCCGAGGGCGAGGGCTTCGATCGGCTGGACTACTCGGTTCCGGCGTGGGAGGCCGGCGAGCGGCCGGAGCGGCTGTTCAGCTTCTGGCGAACGACCGTGCCCGTTCCCGGCGAGAAGCGCCGGCTCCTCGTCGACGACTCGGTCCTCATGGATCTCTTCGAGCGTCTGGCCGACGACGACCGCCCTCAGCGTGTCGCGTTCCGGTTCGTCCTGGCCCTGATCCTCATGCGCAAGCGTCTGCTCCGCTTCGTGGGCCGCACCGTCCCCGATGGGGATGCCCGCGGCCGGTGGAAGCTGCGGCCGCGTGGCACCGACGCCGAGAGCCCCCCGTTGGAGATCGAGGACCCCGGCCTCACCGATGACGATGTCCGCGAGCTCACCGCGCAGCTCGGCGAGGTGCTCCAGGGCGAGCTGTAACGACCGGCATGACCGACGCCACCGGGCAAAATCAGGGGCCGCTCCGGGGTGCCGTGGTTTCGGCGCAGCCGAGGCCGCGCCGTTGGGCTCTCGCTCTCGCCCTCCTCACCCTCACCGCCTGCCGGACCCCGCAGCCCCTCCCCGCCGAGGAGGCTCCCGCCGTCGAGGCTCCCGCCGTCGACCCTGATTTGGTCCTGCGCCTCATTCGTCGCCACAACGAGCGTGTCGAGCACCTGCGTCGGCTGCACTCCATCGGCGTGCTCGAGTTCGAGTGGGTCGGCGAGGACGGCAAGCGTCACCACGAGCCGCAGGTGAACATGACCCTGTGGATCGACCTCCCGCGGGGGACGGCGTTGCGAGCCGAGAAGCTCGGGGAGAACCTCCTCTGGGTCGGATCGAACGCCGAACGCTACTGGGTCTTCGACCTGATGTCGTCCGAGCCGCGGCTCTTCGATGGCCCGCACGACGCGCCGATCCATGGCGGCGCGTCGCCGTTCGTCATCCGGCCGCTCGCGTTGCTCGACCTGCTCGCCCTGTCGCCGGTCGCCGATCCCGCGGGGCCGGGATCGCCGTCGCCGGTGCGTGTCGATCCGAAGACCGGCGCGATGGTCGTCACCACGGCGGGGCGGGGGGGGCCGATGCGTCTGCACCTCGACACCGTCACCGGGCTCCCGCGACGGGTCGAGACGCTGTCACCGGCCGGCGAGGTCGCGCTGTTCAGCGTACTCGACCGCGACCGGTCGGTGCCGGTGCCGGGTGTCTCGATCGCCGCTCGTCCGCGTCAGGCCACGCGGATCCGCATCGCCGACCCCGCCGGCACCGTCGGCATCGGCTTGTTCCTCGACAGCCCGGGTCCGCGCGATCCGAGCGATCGGTGGGACCGGGTCTTCGATTTCGATCGTCTTCTCCGCGCGTTTCGACCGGTGATCATCAACGGCGAACCCAGCGATTGACGAACCGAACACGCCCCTAATCAGCGCCGGCACCCACAACCCAAGGTGTCGCGGTTGCGCGCCGAATCCAACCGACGGTGCCGTGCCGAGTCGCAGCGCGCGCGGGACCGTTTGATCAAGGTCCGGTAATCATCAGCACGAACCATTCTTGCGCGTGCTTCAAAGCTGATGTTGCGCGTCCCAGGCGACCGATAAGCGACTCGTCGATGAACGGAGTCACCGGCTCGAACGACCGTCCGGCTCCATCGACGCTCCGTTGGAGAGCGCGGGGAGGCGGAGAGAGGATCTCGCACGGTGGATGACCGAAGCGCCCGGGGCGAACCCGAGGAAGAGCGAGACGAGACCGCGCCCGCCGAGCGCTCCGACCCCGCCGAGGACCTCTTCGACGACGAGCTCGACGCCTTCGCCGAGGGGCGGAGCGAGTGGACCGCGTGGGGGAACCTCTGGCAGGTCCCGGCGATCCTCCTGAGCATCATCCTCATCGCGCTGGGCATCGCCGTCGCGAGCCACCGAGCTCCGACCGACGACTTCGGCGGCGCGCTCGACCAGGTCTCCCGGCTCATCGGCGCCGGCATGTTCGACGACGCGCAAGTCCTGCTGGAGACCACGCTCCTGGAGAACCTCGAGCTGGCGACGGGGCCCGAGCGGGCGCGGTACCACGCGACGGTCGCCGACTGGCTCGCCGAGTCGCAGGTGGCGTCGGGGGTCAGCACGCCGGAGAACAACCTCGCCCTCGCCGAGCAGTACGGCCGCGCGGTGGAGCTGGGGATGGTCCTGAGCCCGGTCCGGCACGAACGCTGGGGCAATGCCCTCATCGACACCGGCGAGATCGCCGCCGCCCGCGAGCGGCTCGCCGAGCTGGAGGGGATCGGGGTCACCGACGAAGGAGGCGCCGACGCCCGGGTCCGGCGCAACCGCCTGCTGCGGCGTCTCGTGGAGCGCAGCCTCGCGAGCGATGACTTCGATGCCGACGCCGTCCTCGCCGGACTGGAGCAGTACCGCGCCGACCCGATGCTCGGCCCGCAAGACGTGGCGTGGATCGTCGCCCGGCAGGCGGAGCTGAGGCTGGAGTCGAACGAGGCGGCCGAGGCGGTCGAGCGTCTGCTCATCGACATGCGCCGGCTCGAGGACCACGTCGACGAGCTCGCCGAGGGCACCTTCAGCGAGCTGTACCTGCTGCTCGGACGGGCGTACTACGACCTCGGACGCTACGCCGACGCCGAGTTCAACCTCGCCCGGGCTGCCGAGCGTGTTCAGGGCGCCGAGTACCGGCAGGCGGAGGTGCTCCTGTACCTCGGCCGCCTCGACGTCGCCCTGGGGCGGGTGGACGCCGCCCACGAGATCTTCGACGAGATCATCCGCGACTTCGTGGGCGCCGACGCCCACCTGCCCGCGACGCTCGGCCGCGCGGAGACCGCGAGCATTCGCGGCGACCACGAAGCGAGCCTCACCGACTTCCGGGCGGTCGTCGCTCGTCTCACGGCGGGGGAGCACCGGCGCGGTCTGACCCGGCGCGGCGTCGCCGCGAGCCTGACCGATCGGCACGACGCGGCGCTGACCCTCGGCGACCTCGACCTGGCTCTCCGCTACGTGTCGCTCGCTGAATCCCTCTTCAGCGAGGTCGACGTCCCGGTGGACGTGCTCTACCGGATCGCCTCCACGTCGCGACAGATCGCCGATGACGTCATGCGCGAGGGGCTCGAGGCCGTCGAGGGGCCGCGGACGATCGACGAGGTCGATCCCGAGATCCGTCACCTCGCCAGCACCAGGTACGAACGCGCCGGTGCCTACTTCATCCGGCACGCCAAGACGCTCACCGCCGTTCCCGGCGCCGACCGCCAGTGGGCCGACTCGCTGTGGCTCAGCGGCGACAGCTACGACCTCGCTGGTCATCGCGACATCGCGATCAAGCACTTCATCGAGTACATCGCCGGCCGTCCCATCGACGATCCGCGGCGGGCCGAGGTCACCTTCCGGCTCGCCCAGGCCCACCAGGCCGAGCTGGATCTCGAGGCGGCCGCCGCCGCGTACGAGAAGGTGATCGAGGAACATCCGCGCAGCCCGTTCGGCACCCGCAGCCATGTGCCGCTCGCGCGGTGCTACGTCGGGCTCGATCGCGGGCCCGATGCGGAGCGCCAGCTCCTTCAGGTCGTCGACGGCCGTCAGGGCGCGCAGAACCCGATCATGCCCGACGCCGTCGATTACCGCGACGCGCTCATCGAGCTGGGCCGTCTCTACTACGACGGCGGCGAGTTCGTGAAGGCGATCGAGCGTCTGACATCGGCGGCGTCGCGGTATCCCGACGACCCGCGGCTCAACGACATCCGGTATCGGCTCGCCGACAGCTACCGGCGCCGCAGCCAGGACCTGCGGGCTGCCAACGAGGCCCAGACCACGGACTCGCCGGAGGAGGTTCAGCGCCGGGACCAGCTCGCCCGCGAGCATCTCGAGACGGCGCTCGACCTGTTCTCGATGGTGTGCGACGGGTACGGCCAGCAGGACGAGCAGCGTCTGAACCGAACGCAACGCGATGCGCTCCGTCACGCCATGTCCTACCGGGCCGACTGCGCGTTCACGCTCGGCCAAACCGAGCTGGCGGCGCAGTTCTTCGACCAGGTGGCGCGCCGCTACAGCGATCATCACTCGTCCATGCACGCGCTCGTGCAGATCATCAACGCCTACATGAAGCTCGGGAGAACGAAGGACGCGGAGATCGCGCACCACAACGCGATGATCCGCCTGCGCCAGCTCCCCGACGATGCCTTCGACGATCCCGGCGCGCTCATGGACCGAGATGCGTGGGAGCAGTGGCTTCGCAATCGACCGCTCGGGTCGGCCGCGTCGGCGACGGGATCCGGCAACTGAGACCGGCCGCGGGCCGGAAAGGGTATCGCATGATCGAACAACCGAAGCCCACGACGGAGACCGCCTGGTCCGACGAGCTGCTTGCGGTGCTCGAACGCCAGCACGCCCTCGTGGAGGAGCTTGCCGGCCTGGCGTCGCGGCAGGCGGCGCTCGTCGAGCGACGCCAGACCGACGCCCTGCTCGCGCTGCTCGACGATCGCGAACGCATCATCACGCAGTTCACCAGGTCGCAGGCGGAGATGACCCGGTTCACCGAGGACCTCGACACGCGTCTCGGCGCGGTGGACGACGCCGAGCGGACCCGCATCCAGACCTTGATGGGCCAGATCGGCGACCGTCTCACGGAGGTCATGCAACGCGACGCCGAGGACCAGCAGGTGCTCGAGACGGCGCGGGGCGAGGTGAAGTCGGAGCTGTCCACGCTGAACCGGAGCCGGCAGGCCCGGCACGCGTACCAGGGCGGTGGTCCCGGCGCGAACCGGTTCGCGGACGAGCGGGGATGAAGGCATGAGCGCGCTGAGTACCAAGACGATCATGAACGACGGGAGCGCGCCGCCGCTCGCGCCGACGATCGCCGTCGACGACCTGGAGAACCTGCTCCGGTCGGTGGACGAGACGACGCGTCAGCTCCAGCGCACCCATGTCACGCTCCAGAGCGAGGTCTCGCGTCTCCAGGACGAACTGGCCGAGGCGAACGCCCAGCTTCGCCGCTCCCGCGCCCTCGCGGCGCTGGGCGAGATGGCCGCCGGCATCGCGCACGAGATCCGCAATCCGCTCGGCGCCATTCGCCTCAACGCCCAGATGCTCGCCGACGACCTCCGCGAGGCGCCTGAGCAGTCGCAGCTCTGCGCCCGCATCGGCAACGCCGTGCAGAGCATGGACGCGATCGTACGTGACGTGCTCATGTTCGCCCGCGAGATGCGGACGCGGCCCCTGGTGACGACCGCGCCGGAGCTCGTCGACCGCGCGCTCGCCGACGCGGAGGCCCTGCTTGCGTCCGCCGGCGTCGAGCCGATCCGCGAGGACGCGGCGGGGGCGTGCCGGGTCGAGGCGGACGCGGGACTGGTCATCCAGGCCATCGGCAACGTCATTCGCAACTCGATCGAGGCGATGCACGAGGTGGAGGACACCGCCGGGCGTCTCGTCATCCGCACCGACCGACGCCGGGTCCGCATGCCCGACGGCAGCCGTCCCGTTCGCGTGGTGATCACCGTCGAGGACAGCGGGCCGGGCATCCCGGCCGAGGTGGTCGAGCGCATGTTCAACCCGTTCTTTACGACGAGGGCGACCGGGACCGGCCTTGGTCTCGCGATCGTCCATCGAATCGTCGACGCGCACGGCGGGCACGTGCGCGTTCGCGACGCGCGCCTCGGCGGCGCGAGCGTCGAGCTATGTCTCCCGCCGACGGCCGGCGTGCCGGCGGCGGCCGCGCCGGAGCCCGCGGCGTGTCGAACCGAACCCGTTGGAGAGCATGTCTGATGAGCAAGATCCTCGTCGTGGACGACAAGGAGATGATGCGTGACAGCGTGGCCGCCACGCTCTCCCGCCGAGGGCACGTGGTTTCCGCGGCCCCCGGCGGCAAGTCGGCGATCGAGAAGGTCGCGCAGAAGCGGTTCGACGCGGTGATCACCGACCTCCAGATGCCGGAGATGGACGGCCTGGAGCTGCTCGGCGAGATTCGCGCGATCGACGACCAGCTTCCCGTGATCTTCATGACCGCCTACGGCACGGTGGAGACCGCCGTCGCCGCCATGAAGAAGGGTGCGTACGACTACATCACCAAACCCTTCTCCGGGGATGAGCTGATCGTGGCCGTGGACCGCGCCGTCGAGCACCGGGCCCTCGTCAAGGAGAACCAGATCCTCCGCGCCGCGAGCCCGTCGGCCACGGCGGCCGGGCGTCACGAGTTCGTGGGATCCGGAGCCGTGATGGGCGACCTCAAGGAGCAGCTCGCGCGGATCGCCGACAGCCACGGGACGGTGCTCATCACCGGTGAGTCCGGCTCGGGCAAGGAGGTCGCCGCCCGGCGGATCCACGCGATGAGCCCCCGCGCCGATCAGCCGTTCCTCGCGATCAACTGCGCGGCGCTGTCGACGAGCCTGCTCGAGTCGGAGCTCTTCGGCCACGAGCGCGGCGCGTTCACCGGCGCCGACCGCCTGCGCAAGGGGAGGTTCGAGCTGGCCGACGGGGGCACGCTCCTGCTCGACGAGATCAGCGAGATCGCGCCGTCCGTGCAGGCCAAGCTGCTGCGTGTGCTCCAGGAGCAAAGCTTCGAGCGCGTGGGATCGAGCCGCAGCCTCGCCGTCGACGTCCGCGTGATCGCGACGACGAACCGCGACCTTCCCGCCGAGGCCGCCCGGGGATCATTCCGGCAGGACCTCTTCTACCGGCTCAACGTTCTTCCGATCGCGTTGCCGGCCCTCCGCCGCCGACCCGAGGATCTGCCGGAGCTGGTCGACCACTTCCTCCGGCAGATCGCGGACCGCGAGGGACGGCCGCGGGCGACGATCGAAGCGGGCGTGCTCGAGCTCTTCGCCCGCTACGAGTGGCCGGGCAACGTCCGCGAGCTGCAGAACATCTGCGAGCGAGCCGCCGTGCTGACGGTGGGGGGCACGATCACCGCGTCGATGATCGCCCCGTGGCTCGGTGGCGGCCTCCCCGCGGTGCCCGTCGCCGCGGCGGGCCCGGGGGCGAGCGCGACGATCGAGGCCAAGCCGGACGGCAGCATCGCGCCGGCCATCGTCTGCAAGGGGGAGTTCACGCTCGACGACATCGAGCGCGAGGCGATCGTGGCCACGCTCGAGCACCACAACGGGCACCGGCAGAAGAGCGCCAAGGCGCTCGGCATCGGGGTGCGGACGCTCGGCCTCAAGCTCAAGAAGTGGAAGGAGCAGCGACTTGTCGCCCAGGGCCTGTGATGCCGATTCGCGCATGATCCGCGCGTTCGGATCGACGCCGCGCAAGAGCCGCGCTCCGGAACCGACGCCCGGCGCCCGGTCACGGCGGTGGGGCGATCGGCCTGTCGTTTGCGGGTTCGGGGAGGGATGCCCGGAATGATCGACGGTTTGACCAACGCGGATGCCCTCCCGGCGCTCGAACGGCTCGTCCAGTTCGCGGGCGGTCGCCACCGCCTCATCGTGCACAACATCGCGAACATCGACACGCCGCACTTCCGGCCCACCGACGTGTCCGTCGAGGACTTCCAGTCCCGCCTCGGGGCGGCGATCGACCGGCGTCGCGAGCGGCCCGGCGGGATGGGCGGGGGACCCCTGGAGCCGGAATCGTCGCGCGAGATCGAGTTCGGCTCCGATGGCATCACCCTCCGACCCGAGCCGACCGGCGACAACATCCTCTTCCACGATCGCAACGACCGCGACGCCGAGCGGTTGACGCAGGACCTCGTGGAGAACTTCATGACGTTCCGCATGGCCTCGGAGTTGCTGCGGAACCGGTACGACCTGATCAACACCGCGATTCGAGGGCGGATCTGATGAATGAGGCGCGATCCTGATGTACGGCTCCCTCGACATCTCGACCTCCGGCCTCGTCGCCCAGCGGACGCGTCTGACCGTGTCGTCGGCCAACCTCGCCAACGCGCGAACGATCCTCAACGCCGACGGCGGCTACGAGCCCTACCGCCGGCGGACGGCGGTGATGGCCGAGGGCGATCCGCACGCCGGCTCCGATCGCGGCGTGCACATCGCGGCGATCGAGATCGACGACGGACCGCTTCGCGCCGAGTACCAACCGAGTTCGCCGTACGCGGACGGCGACGGATACGTCCACTACCCCAACGTCAACGGCGTGGTCGAGCAGATGAACGCGATGGAGGCGCTCCGCTCGTACGAGGCGAACATCGCGGCGATCGAGGCCACCAAGTCGATGATCAGCGTTGCGCTCCAGATGATCGCATAAGGCACTCCCATGACCGACCCCCTTGGACTCATCGCACACGGCGCTTCGATCGATCCCACCGCTCCCGCCTCCCGGCGTCTCACGCCGGACGCGGGTCTGCCGCAGACGGCGGGGCCCGGGTTCAAGGAGCTGCTCCAGGAGGAGATCGCGAAGGTGAACGAGCTTCAGCGCGACGCGAACGAGGCCGCCGAGGATGTCGTCGCCGGCCGGCGCGACGACATCGAGGGCGTGCTCCTCGCCACCCAGAAGGCGGACACCGCGTTCCGCATGCTGCTCCAGGTTCGGAACAAGGTGATGGATGCCTACGAGGAAGTGAAGCAGATCCGCGTCTGACGTTGGATCTGGGAGCCCCGGTGAGCGGTCGCCCGAGGATGACGGCGACCACCACCCGAGCCGGCGACGGTGGAGACGGGGCGAACTAGCGGCACGCACGGCATGGAGGCCGGTTGATGCTCGGACTCGACAGGACATTCCGAACGATCGCAGGCCAGGTCAGCGGCTTCTCGCCGACGGCGCGCCTGCTCGTGGGCGCGATCCTCGTGATCATGATGATGGCCCTCGTGATGGTGGCCATGGTGACGGGGCGGGCCGAGATGGTCCCGCTCGGTCTCGGCGGCAACCTCACCCCCGAAGTGCGAACGCGGGCGATCAGCTACCTCGACGAGCGCCGGGTCGAGTGGGTGGAGGCCGCCAACGGCGACGTGCTGGTGCCCCTCGATCAGAAGTACGCCGTGCTCGCCCAGCTCACCGAGAACGAGCTGATCACCACCGACCAGATCAACTTCAAATCCATCATCGAGGACGACAGCCCCTTCCTCGATCGCAGCACCAAGGCGCAGCGCTACCTCGTGGCGAAGATGAACGAGGTCGCGCGGATGATCGGGGCGCTGGAAGGCGTTCAGCAGGCTGACGTCATGATCGACCAGCCGGATCGTCCCGGCGGCTTCGGCATCACCCGCATCGAGCCGACCGCGTCGGTCTCCGTGCGTACGCGCAGCGGGGCGCTCACGCGTTCGCGTGCCGACGCGATCGCCCGCATGGTGGCCGGGGCGCACGCCGAACTGAAGGTGGGCAACGTCATCGTCGTCGACGCTCGCTCCGGACGCACGGTGACGGCGCGGACGCCCGGGGACCTCGCCGCCAGCGAGCACCTCGAGCAGAAGAAGGAGCAGGAGCGCTATCACCACAACAAGATCGCGGAGTTCCTGAACTACATTCCGAATGTCCGCGTCGCCGTGAACGCTCAGGTGGACGGCAGCGAAGTGGTGCGGAAGACGGTTGGAGTGGACGAGGCCAAGCACGGCACCATGGAGACGCGGAGCCGCGACTTCTCCTCGACGAACGCGACTCAGGCGGCCGAGCCGGGCGTCCGCGCCAACGCGGGCGAGGCGATCGCCGCCGGCCGCAACCGATCGTCGAGCATGACCGAGACGGAGGGGCTGGAGAAGACGCTCCCCGTCTTCGGAACGCAGGAGTCGACCATCAAGGGCGACCGCGGCTTCGCGACGAAGATCAACGCCACGATCAAGGTGCCTCGTTCCTGGTTCCTCCGGCTCTACCGGCAGGAGACGGGCGAGGAGGACGCCGACTCCACCTCGCCGCAGTTCCAGTCGCTCGTGGACGCCGAGGTCGAGAAGATCCGCGCCGACGTGGAGCCGCTCATCGACACGACGGCCCGCAACGGGGCCACGCTCGGCACCGTGGTGGTGAGCATGTTCACCGACTTCGACGCCGACGGCACCGTCGCGTCCGGGCTCGGGGGCGGGTTCGGCACCGTCGCGTCCGGCGCGACCGGCGGCGGCGGGGGGCTCGCGAGCGAGGGCCTGATCCGATCGGTGACCCTCGGGGCGCTGGCCGTGGTCAGCCTGCTGCTCATGTTCATGATGGTGCGCAAGGCGAGCCGGCAGGAGGAGATGCCCACGGCCGAGGAACTCGTGGGCATCCCGCCCGCGCTCGCCGAGGTGGACGAGGCGCTCGTCGGAGAGGCCGACGAGACCGTCGCCGCGATGGAAGGTGTCGAGATCGACGAGGGGTCCGTACGCCGCTCGCAGATGCTCGAGCAGATCAACGATCTTGCCCAGAACCGCTCCGACGAGGTGGCGGGGCTGCTGCGCAAGTGGATCAAGACGGACGACTGATCGACCATGCGCCCCGGACAGAAGCTGCCCAGCAAGGTGGAGGATCTCACCGGCGTCGCCAAGGCGGCGATCCTGCTGCTTGCCCTCGAGCACGACTCCGCCGGCGCGCTGCTCAAGGAACTGCCGTCGGAGATGGTCGAGGAGGTCACGCGCGTCCTCGCGTCGATCGGCGAGGTGCAGCGTGAGCTGTCCGACAAGGTCGTGGAGGAGTTCTACGCGATGCGCCTCGCGAGCCTCCACGCGAAGGAGGGCGGGCTCGACTACGCGCGCATGCTCGTCCGCGACGCGCTCGATCCGAAGATGGCCGACAAGGTCATCCAGCAGATGCAGACGCAGGTGCAGAAGACGCCCTTCTCCTTCCTCCAGAAGGCCGAGAGCGACAACCTGCTCACGTTCATCCAGGACGAGCACCCGCAGACGATCTCGCTCATCATCAGCCACCTCTCGCACCACAAGGCGTCGGAGATCCTCGTGGGACTGCCCGAGCAGAAGCAGGTCGAGGTCGTGCGTCGCGTGGCGAACATGGAGCAGACGAACCCCGACGTCATTCGCCAGGTCGAGTCGGGCCTCGAGGCACGGCTTTCGAACATGCTCATGCACTCGATGGAGAAGGTCGGCGGCGTGGAGACGGTGGCGGAGATCCTGAACCTCTGTGACCGCGGCACCGAGAAGACCATCCTCGAGGGCATCGAGGAGGAAGACCCGGACCTCGTCGAGGAGATCCGGCGTCTGATGTTCGTCTTCGAGGACATCCTCCTCGTCAACGACAAGGGCATCCAGTCGGTGCTCAAGGAGATCGAGAACGACGAGCTCATCCTCGGCCTCAAGACCGCGAGCGAGGAACTCCAGCAGAAGATCTTCTCCAACATGTCCGCGCGGGCCACCGAGCTCATCAAGGAGGACATGGAGTACATGGGGCCGGTGCGTCTCAGCGACGTCGAATCCGCCCAGCAACGCATCGTGGACGTCGTGCGGCGCCTCGAGGAGAGCGGCGAGATCATCATCGCGGGCCGCGGCGGCGACAAGGATCAGATCGTCTAAGAGAGCGACGAAGCGACGGAGCGGCGAAGGGGTCGAGGTGCGGTTGTGGCGTTGATCAAGCGGGAACGCGCGGACGAACTTACCCAGCGGGCGATCGTGCTCGACCTGTCGGATCTCCGGCGCGAAGGGGAGCACATCATCGCCGCCGCGCACCGCGAGGCGGAGCGGGTCAGAGAGACCGCCCGGGATCAGTCCGAGGAGTTGGTCGCGTCCGCGGATGATCGCGGGTACGCGCAGGGTCTGGAACGCGGGCTGGGCGAGGGACGCGAGCAGGGGCGTCGCGAGGGAAGCGAGGAGTCGAAGGTCGAGTACGCCGAACGGCTGGCCACGCTTCACGAGCAGTGGACGAGCGCGCTGGGCTCCTGGGACCTGCAACGCGAGGCGATGTTCCTCGCCGCTCACGAGGAGGTGCTCGGCTTCGCGATGGCGCTCGCCCGCAAGATCGTGCTGCGTCTGCCCGACGTCGATCCGACCGTCGTGCAGGACCAGGTGACCGAGGCGATGACGCGGCTGCTGAGACCGTCGGCGGTGACCGTCACCATCAACGCCGCCGACCGCGCGCTCGTCGACGACGTGCTGCCCGGGCTCCAGCAGCGGATCACGACGTGCCGGCACGCATACATCGAGGAGGACGAGACCGTCCGGCGCGGTGGATGCATCGTGCGCACAGAGCACGGCGCGATCGACGCCACGCTCGATCGGCAGCTCGACCGGATCGCCGACGCGCTGCTCGCGGGAGAGGCGCCGGGGCCGATGGCGAACGAAGATCCGGCCCACGAGCCGCGCGAAGAGGAGTCACCGGACCCGCCGGCCGGCGAGCCCGCGACATGACCGTCCTCGGCGGACACCTCGAATCGCTGATGCGTCTCGATCCCCGCGAGGTGACCGGTTCCGTCTCCGCGGTGCAGGGGCTCAGCGTCCTCGTGCGCGATCTGCCGCTGCCGATCGGCGCCCTCGTGCGGTTGGAGGTCGATACCGGCGGTGCGACGCGCGCCTGTCGCGGCGAGGTGGTTGGCTTCAACGGCGACCTCAGCATCGTCATGCTCTTCGACGCCAACGACGGCATCGCGCCCGCGGTGCGCGTGGTCGGCGAGCAGACCCAGCAGAACGTTCGTGTGGGCCGGCACCTGCTCGGCCGGGTGATCGACGGTCTCGGGCGTCCGATCGACGGTCTCGGCGGTGTCCCCGGCACCGTCTCGCGCCCGCTCCAACCCCCGCCCGCGTGCGCGCTCGACCGCCGGCGCATCCGCGAGCCGCTGCCCGTCGGCGTCCGCTGCATCGACGGGATGGTCACGATCGGCAAGGGACAGCGCGTCGGCGTCTTCTCCGGACCGGGTATCGGCAAGTCCACGCTGCTGGCGACGGTCGCGCGGAACACCGCAGCCGACGTCAACGTCATCGCGCTCGTCGGCGAGCGCGGACGCGAGGTGCGCGACTTCATCGAGGACGCGCTCGGCAAGGAGGGGTTGCGGCGCTCGGTGCTCGTCGTCGCAACGAGCGACGAGTCGCCGCTGCTGCGCGTGCGCGCCGCCTTCGTGGCGTGCACGATCGCCGAGCACTTCCGGGACCTGGGCCGGGACGTGATGCTCGTGATGGACTCCGTCACGCGGCTCGCCCAGGCCCAGCGCCAGATCGGGCTCACCGTCGGCGAGCAGCCGGCGACGAAGGGCTACACACCGTCGGTGTTCGCCATGCTCCCGCGGCTGCTGGAGCGCGCGGGAGCGCTGCGTGATCGCGGTTCGATCACCGGGCTCTACGCGGTGCTCGTCGAGGGCGACGACCTTACCGAGCCCGTCTCCGACGCCGCCCGCGGCATCCTCGACGGCCACGTCGTCCTCTCGCGGAGGCTCGCGGGGCGCGGCCACTATCCGGCCGTGGACCTGCTGGAGTCGATCTCGCGTGTCGCCGACGACGTCTGCGACGAGCATCACTGCGCCGGGCGTCGCGCCCTGCTGCGGCTGATCTCGGCGTACTCGGAGGCCGAGGAGCTGATCAACATCGGCGCGTACGCCCGCGGCTCGAACCGTGACTGCGACGCGGCGATCGAGCTGAAGCCGAAGATCGACGACTTCCTCCGCCAGAACCGCGGGGAGGCGGCGCCGTATCCGGAGACATGCCGCCGCATCGTGGAGATGTCGATCGAGGCCGGGCAGATCCTGGGCGAGAAGGGCGCATCGTGAAGAAGTTCACCTTCAAGCTCGAGCCGCTCCTCACCACCCGGCGTCGCGCCGAGCAGGACAAGCAACGCGCCGTGGCCGATCTCGAACGGCAGCGCCGGGAGTTGGAGGACACGCTCCGTCGCCACCAGGAGTTCATCTCCACGGGCAAACGATCCATGGCGGATCGGCTCGTCGGCACGCTGGAGGTTGCGTCGCTGCGCGCGCACGCGGGATCGACCATCCAGCTCATGCGGCACGCGCACCGGATCCTGCTCGAACTTGCCGGCGTGCACAAGCGGCTGGAGGGAGCCCGGGATGAGCTGATCGAGGCCACGCGAAAGCGTCGCGCCGTCGAGTTGCTGCGCGAGCGGCGCTACGAGCAGTGGAAGACGCGGATGAACAAGCTCGAGGACGACGCCCTGGACGAGCTCGCCGTGCAGTCGGCGGCCCGATCGGAGAGACCCTCACCATGAAGAGATTCTGGACCATCGTCAGCTTCATCGCCGTCGTGAACCTCCTGTCGCTGATCATGTTCGTCGGCTGGCTCCTCCAGAGCGGGCGGCTCGACCGCGATCGTCTCCTGGAGGTTCGCGAGCTACTCGCGATGACACCCGCCGAGGCCGAGGCACTCGCCGACGAGGAATCGGCGCTGCTCGAGGTCCAGCAGACGGCGGCGGCCGAAGAAGAGCGTCAGCGCAATCCTCCGCTGCCCAGCAGCGCCGCGATCGCGCGGACCTCGCTCCAGATCGAGCAGAACGACCATGCCCTGCGGCGGCTGCGTGACGAGACGGCCCAGCATCTCGCGGAGCTGGAGTTCCGGGCAAAGCAACTCGACGAGCGCGAGACGGCGCTGGAGGCGCGGCGCCGGGCGTGGGAGACGAGCACCGCTGACGAGGTTCGCCGGAAGACGGACGAGCAGTTCCGGAAGGCGGTGAGGCTCCTGGAGGCGCTTCCCGGCAAGCAGGCGAAGCGCATGCTTCTCGAGCTCGTCGCGCAAGGATCGCTCGACCAGGCGGTGACCTACATCAACGCGATGAACCCCCGAGCGGCCACCAAGGCCCTGAAAGAGCTGAAGACGGACGACGAGAACCGTCTGGCAACCCAGTTGCTGGAGAGAGTCCGAACCCTCGGCATTGAAGCCGAGGTTGCGGAATCAACCAGCAATGATCCAGCAATCACAACTCCTGCCCGACCCGACCCCGCAGGCCTCGCCGACAGCGGCTGAGACACGAACGCGTCGCACCGACGATTCGGGATCGTTCCGCGCGGAAATGGACCGGCGCCAGGCGCGGTCCGATGCCGACCGGGCGGCCCAGACCGACCGCGACACCGCGATTCGCGACGCTCGAGCCGAATCCGCGGCCGCGTCCGAAGCGTCTCGCACGGAGGCTTCCGAGTCGCCGCCACCGGACAGCACCGCGACCCGTGAGTCCGAAACGCCGACGCCGGTCAACGACGAATCGAACGCCGGAACCCCGACCGCCGACAACCAGGCGGAGCAGCCGGCGACGGCCGAGCCGGTATCCGGTGATGCGCAGTCGGTGCCGGATGGTGCGCAAAGTACGCCGGTCACCGCCGCGGACGCGCCCGCGCCCGCGATCCTCGCGACGGCACCACTCGTGGGCGTGGCGACGGATTCGACGGTGGTCGATACGTCGGCCAACGCTCCCGTTACGAACACCGACGAGACCTCCGGCGCGACGCGTCCGGTCGTCATCGCGCCTGTGACCGACGTCGGCAGCGCGCCGGCGGCGGGGGACTCGACGGTCGCGACCGCGACCGCGACCGAGTCCACAGCTGCGTCCGCGACCGCGAGTGCGAGCGCGACCGCGTCGGAGTCCGCGACCGTGTCCGCGTCCGTGTCCGCGGCCGTGACCGAGTCCGCGACCGCACCCGCGTCCGCGACCGCACCCACGTCCACGTCCACGCCCGCGTCCACGTCCACCCCCGCGTCCACACCCGCGCCGACCGAAGACGCTTCTGCCTCCCGTACCACGCCGGACCAGGCCGCCGCGCAGTCCGCCGGCCGCGCACCGGTCGCGGCGAAGCCGGCGTCTTCGGCGCGCACTGACGCGAAGGCGCGTCCGGTCACGAGCGCGGCGACACCGGCGGCGTCGACTCCCGCGAACGCCGAGCCCGCCGCCGGGACCCAGCCGGCGCTGCCCGACGAGATCCGCCGCCTGACCGACGCGCTCGAGCCCGCGCCTTCCCGCGAGCCGGCCCCGGTCGAGCGCGGCGAAGGCGCTCCGCGTTCCAACCCGGCCCTCGCCCGCGCGCTCCAGGTCGACAGCGGAGTGAAGCTCGAACAGGTTGCCCAGCAGATCCAGGCCGGAGCGGCGAACCACGTGGCGTCACCGACGACGACGTCAGCCGCCGCCACGCCGGCGAGCGGGCTGACGCCGCCGGTCGTCGACGAGCTGCTGACCGGCGACGGGTCGCGTGTCGACGAGACGAAGGTCACCGGGCGCGTGGTGCGTGGCCTGTCCACGATGGTCAACCAGCGCGGCGGGGTCATGAGCATGCGGCTCACCCCGCCGGAGCTCGGCGATCTGCGTATCCGCATGACGATCGTGCAGGGCTCGGTCAACGCCCAGTTCACCGCGGCCACCGAGCAGGCCCAGACCCTGCTCAGCCGGAACATGGCATCGTTGCGGGCGTCGCTCGAGAGCCACGGCCTCAACGTCGAGCGTCTCGGTGTGCAGGTCGCTCAGGGCGAATCGAACGGCTCGACGCGGGCCGGCGACGGCGACACGCAATCGGGGCCGCGTCACGACGGCGATCACGACGCGGCCGGGCGCGAGAGCCAGGGCCGGCGCGACCAGGACGACGACGCCGACGGCCGGGGCTACCGCGCCGCGCGGTCGTGGAATGCCGGCAGCCGAGCCGCGGCGGGAACCGCCGGCTCGTTCCCGGAGCTACTCTCCATCGGAGGTGACGCATGAGCCAGATTGCCAGCGACCTTGGAGTCAACAGCGCGCTCGGCGCGAGCGCTCCGGTCAACCGTTTCAGCGAGATGGACTCCGAGGACTTCATCAAGATCATCTTCAGCGAGCTGACCAACCAGGATCCGCTTCAGCCGAACGACACGAGCGCGCTCCTGGAGCAGCTCAACTCGATTCGGTCCATCGAGGCCGATACGCAGCTCACCCAGCAGCTCAAGACGCTGGTCACCGAGAACCAGCTTGCGTCGGCGAGCAACATGATCGGCAAGGTCATCGAGGGCCTCGACGAGGGCTTCGAGCGAGTCTCCGGCCGCGTACTCGCGGCGGCCCGCGAGGGTGACGAGATCAGGCTCCAGCTCGAGAGCGGCCGCATCGTGCCGCTGCGCAACGTCGAGTCGATCATCGACGCGTCGGCGGCGGGGATCACGGGTTGACCACGATGAGCATCGACGCGGCCAGTCTGCTCAGAAAGCTCGAACCTCCGGTGCGTCCGGTGGGAACGCACCCGGTGGGGGCGCCGCCGCGCCCGCTCGAGCAACAGGGCTTCGACGAGCTGCTCGCGCTCGTGTCGACCGGCGACGTCCGGAGCGACCGCGGCGTCCGCGTGCCCGACGAGACGCTGCTGCGCGAACCGCTGACCGAGGAGCAGCTCGAGCGTCTGGCCGCCGCGGCCGACCTCGCCGAGTCGTCCGGCGCGCAACGCGCGGTGATGCTGATCGACGGGCGCGGGCTCGTCATGGACATCGCCTCGCGGCACGTCGACGGTGAACTCTCGACCGATCCCGCGTCCCGACTGGTGGACCTCGACGCGGCCGTCTACGTGGCGGGTGCCGACGAGGAGCAGTCCACCGGTCCGGCGCCGTTCCTGCCCGGCAGCGGTTTCGTGCCGCCGGCGATCGCGCGCCAGCTCGAGGAGGCCGTCTACGCGACGCCTCCGCTTCACGACTAACTGACCTTCGACCAGAACGAGGATCGTCATGGCTTCAACGACCGCCCTGTTCACCGGACTCTCAGGCCTCGCCACGAACGCGCGACGGCTCGACGTCATCGGTAACAACATCGCCAACGTGAACACGACGGGGTACAAGTCCAACCGGATGCTCGTCCAGCCGACGTTCAGCCGGAACTTTTCGCTCGGCACGTCGCCGACGGCATCGACCGGCGGCACCAACCCCGCCCAGGTCGGTCTTGGAGCGAAGATCGGCGCGACGCAGCGGAACATGCTCAACGGCTCGGTCAGCGCGACCGGCGTCGTCACCGACGTCGCGCTGGAGGGCGACGGATTCTTCATCGTCGAGACGGCGAACGAGAAGTTCTTCACGCGGACCGGCGCCTTCCAGCTCAACGAGATCAACGACCTCGTGAGCCCCGACGGCAGCCGCGTGCAGGGGTACGCGGTCGATGCGCAGTTCAACATCATCGAGGGCAATCTGACCCCGCTGAACATCCCCGTCGGAACGCTCACGCTCGCGGAAGCGACGCGGAACGTCATCATGAGCGGCAACCTGAACGCGTCGGGCACGGTGCCGACGACGGGGTCGACGCACGAGACGCGGGCGCTCTTCACGGACATGGCCCTGACCACGCCGCCGGATCCGGCGGCATACGACCTCACCGTGGTCGGGCAGAACCTCTACATCGACGACGGAGCCGGCGGCAACTTCCTCGCCATCGAGGGCGGCAACGACGCGGTCATCACGATGTCCGGCATCGAGAAGGGCGGCAAGGACCTCGGCACGAAGACCTTCGGTTTCACCGACGCCGCCACGGCGGCCACGCTCGGCCTCGACGACTTTGGCACGACGATCGATGACTACCTCGCCTTCCTGAACGACGTGCTCGGCCTCACGAGCGCGCCGATCCCGCCGAGCAATCACAACCTCGCCGGTGCCGCGACGTTCGACATCGCCACCGGGATCCTCCATGTCACCGGTAACGAAGGCACGGTGCAGGATCTCAACATCGAGACCGCCGACCTCGTCGTCACCTACGGCGGTCCGACGACGGCGATCAACCAGCCGTTCGTGTTCACCAAGACCGGCCAGGCCGACGGCGAGTCGGTGCGCACGAGCATGGTGGTGTACGACACGCTCGGATCGCCGCTCACGGTGGACGTCTCGATGGTCCTCCAGGAGACGATCCCCGGCCAGGGCACGCTCTGGCAGTTCCTCGCCGAGTCGACCGATAACGACGCCACGCCCCGCATCGTCGGCATGGGCGTCGTCGAGATGGACGCGAACGGCCAGTACGTCTCCGCCACGAACCAGGCCTTCTCCCTGACGCGCACCAACGGTGCGGTGAGCCCGCTCACGGTGCAGATGGACTTCAACTCCGGCGCCCAGGCGATGACCTCGCTCACCGACACCGTCAGCACGCTTGCGTCGGTCTTCGGGGACGGCTCGCCGATCGGCACCCTCGCGAGCTTCGCCATCGGCGAAGACGGGACCATCAACGGATCGTTCACGAACGGCCTCACGCGGGATATCGGGCAGATCGCCCTCGCTCAGTTCGCCAACCCCGAGGGCCTCATCGACAATGGCAACGGGCTGTACTCGGTCGGCCCGAACTCCGGTGCCGCGATCATCACGAAGGCGTTCGAGTTCGGCACCGGCCGGATGATCGGCGGCGCGCTGGAGCTGTCCAACGTGGATCTCTCCCAGGAGTTCATCAATATGATCCTCGCGTCGACGGGCTACTCGGCGGCGGGCCGGGTGATCACGACGACGAACGACCTCATCGATCAGCTCCTGCTGCTCGGCCGATAACGCGGGTGAGCCCGACTTCCAATCGGGCCTGATGCCAGGCGACTCAGCATGATCACCGTGACGCGTCTCAACGGAAAGCCCTTCGTCATCAACGCGGACTTGATCCGCACCGTCGAAGAGAACCCGGACACGACGATCACCCTCGTCAACGGGGACCACATCATCGTCCGGGAATCCATGAGTGACGTGGTTGATCGGACCATCGTCTACGGCCGCCATCTGCGCCGCTTCATGCCGGTAACCTGACGCTTCGTCCGAGAGCGCATCGATCCGCGACGTCGATCCGCGACGGGGACGGATGTTATGACGCGCGCATGAACAGACGGACTCGGTTTACCCGATTCCCCCTGCCGTTCAGGTCTTCCGAAGCGGTGCAGACGATAAGACTTCACGGGAACAGAACCAGTTCCCGCGGAGCGGACGATCACGCGTGTGATCGAAGTGGGAGAAGATGACGCGGCACGCCAACGGGTCTTGACCTGGCACGCGTTCGATCGTCGGAGGGCGATCGAACGCGTGGGCGAGCCGTCGCGGAGAGGTGAGAGAGAGATGACCTGCGTGGTGAGCGGCGGCGCCCCGAGCGCCGTGTTCCAAAACCCGATCCCGCCGAGAACCTGCGGCGGCTGCACCGGCTGCTGCACGGTCATGGCCGTCGGCTCCATCGGCAAGCCCGCGGGCACGCCCTGTGTCCACGCCTGTCACGAGGGCTGCGCGATCTACGAGCGGCGTCCCGCCCAGTGCAAGTCGGACTTCTACTGCCTGTGGATGCGCGACACCGAGGGCCTGATCGGCGAGGAGCACCGCCCCGACCGGGTCGGTCTCGTGCTCACCGACGATTCGCGGAGCCCCGATGGCCGCCCCACGCTCGTCGCCCGGGAGATCCATCCCGGCGCGGCCGACCGGTCGAAGGGGCGGCACCTCATCGAGTTCCTGCGGCAGTTCGTGCGGGTGACGATCGTCCCGGCGCGAAGCGAGCCGGTGGTGATGACCGTCGAAGGGCGGGGTCTTACGCGCTAGTGGTGTCCGCCAAACATCTTGTAACATATCGACGGACCTCGCCGCCGCTGGCTGCGTTGCCGCTCCTCGACGTATCCATGGATATGCCAGCGTCGCGTCGCCTTGCCAGCGAC
>JAAELP010000128.1 GCA_024226535.1 Planctomycetota bacterium
CTCCATTCGCTGGAGAACCCGATCACGCTGCTCGCCCACTGGAGAACCTCCGGCATCGCGCAATCGGCCACCCCGACCGTCACCAGTGTCTCGTTCGTCGCGTTCTGCTGGCGGACGAAGCTGTTGCTGCCGCTGAGCGTGGGCAGGTTTGCCGTGCCGAACGCTCCGGCAAACGAACTCGCCGTCAGGAACTGCACCGTGCTCGCCGGCGTCGGGGTGAACGACCCCAGCGTGGTGACGTCGAGCGTGCCCGCCAGCGTGGCGACGCCGCCGACGCCGAGCACGTCGTGCTCCGTGCCGGCGGTATAGCCGTCCACGCTGATGTCCAGCGTGCCCGCGGCCTGCTGCGTGTACGCGCCGGTGATCGACAACGTGCCGACCGGCGCACCCGGCGCGACCTCGCCACCGTTGACGACGTCGCCCGTGATCGTCCCGCTGCCCGTCAGCGTGCCCCCCGACTCGACGGTCACGCCGCTCGAGACGGTCAGCGCGCCGCCGGATGAGAACGTGAGCGTGCCGCCGTCGGTGATCGTCACCGACGCGGCCTGGGCACCTGGCCCGTCGAGCGCGACGGAACCGTCGATCACCACCGCCGTCCCCGCTCCGGGAACGACGCCGGCTCCCCAGTTCCCGCCCGCGAACCAACTGCCCCCGGGCGCACCTGTATACAGCCCCGGGGGAAGCGGTATCTGCACCGTCACGATCGCGGCGACCGCGGTGCTCGTCAGCGCGGCCCCGTCCTCCGCCTGCGCGAAGAACCGCATCGGTCCGGCCGGGAACCCGTCCGTCGCGCCGGCCCACGTCCAGCCGCCGGTCGCGCTCGAATCGCTGCCGAGCAGCGTGTCCGATCCGTCCAGCTCGCCGTCGTCGTCGAGATCGCGGTAGAACCGCACGATCGCCACGTCGTCGTTCGTGTCGGTAACACCGTTGGCGGTCAGCGTGAGCGTCTGCCCGGCCGGGAGCGGATCGGGCGCCGCCCCGAGCGAGTCGATGCCGGGGGCGAAGTCGCACTCGTCGGGAAGCCCGTCGGCGTTCAGGTCGACGCTCGTGCCCGCAAGCACATCACAGGCGTCGACCACGCCGTTGCCGTTGCAGTCCGTGAACTCCCCGATGACGCCGTGGAGCTGAACCGCGTCGATCTCCTCCCAGTCGGCGGTCGCGTCCGTGTCCACGTGCACGCGCACGCCCTTGACGAGATAGCCGGTCTGCGACCAGTTGATCCGGAAGTTCGCGGGCGCACCGGCGCTGCTCGGATCGACGCCGCTCCATACCGGGTGCAACTGGTCGCTCGTGTCCACGACGTCCACCGCGTAGACGAACCCGTTGCCCCATGTCTCGCGCACCGTCACACCCGTGGCGAACACCTGCGTCGGGAACCCCACGGTCACGTGCTCCAGCGTGCCGTCCTGGCTCGACGCCGCCCAGGCGCTCGAGTTGTTGCCGTAGGTGGTCACGTCCGGCGCCCCGAGCGTCTGGCTCGCGGAGAAGACGGTCGGGCTCCACTCGCTGCTGAACCCGATGACGCTGTCGGCCCACTCGTTGTTCGGCCCCGGCACGCCGTGGATCCGCACGGCGTCGATCTCTTCCCAGACGGCTGTTGCGTCGGTATCGATGTAGATCCGTACGCCCTTGACGAGGTACGCGGTCTGTGTCCACTGGATCAGGAAGTCCGCCGGCGCGCCCGGCGCACTCGGATCACTGCCCGTCCACACGGTGTGAAGTTGATCGTCGATATCAACGACGTCCACGCGGGTGACGAACCCGTTGCCCCATGTCTCGCGCACCGTCACGCCCGTGGCGTACACGAGCGAGTTGAACCCGAGCGTCAGATGCTCGAGCGTCCCGTCCTGGCTCGACGCCGCCCACGTCAGCGAGTTGTTGCCGTACGCGAAGACGTTCGGGGCGCCGAGCGTCTGGAGCGCCGAGAAGGTGGAGTGGCTGTACTGGCTGGTGAAGCCGATGACGTAGCTCGCCCATTGCGATGTCGTCGGCACCGCGCACGTCTCGGCGCCGACCGTGATGAGATACGCACTGGTCGCGTCGGCTCCCGCGATGAAGCTGAACGCACCCGGCAGATCCGCCGGAAGGGACGTCGTCGCGAACGCGCCGCTCACGGTCGCGGCGGCGAGGTAGTCCACGCTCTGGAGCAGCGGCGTGAATCCACCCGTCACGGTCGCGACAAGCGAACCGCCGAGGGTCGCGGTCGTCGTCACCGCCAGCAGGTCGTGCTGCGTTCCGGGCGTGTACCCGTCGATATCGATCGCCAAGACGCCGCCGGCCTGTTGCGTGAACGTGCTGGCGATCACGAGCGTCCCGATGGATGTGGGCGACACACCCGGGGCCACGGTGCCGCTGTTGTCGACCGGCGCCGTGACGGTGCCCACCCCGGTGAGCGCACCGCCGGACTCCACCGTCACCTGCGACGCCGCCAGCGTGGCGGTGCCATTCGCCATCTCCAGCGTGCCGCCGTCGGCAATCGTCACGGTGGACGCCACCGCGCCGGGACTGTCCACGAGCACCAGGGTCGGAATCGTCACGTCCGTCGATCCGCTCGGGACGACGCCGCCGCCCCAGTTGGAATCGACGAACCAGCTTCCGCCGGAGGCCCCGACGTACATCCCCGGATCCGTGACCGGGCACGAGACGCTCAGGTCGCACGGGATCGCGTCGAGCATCGTCATCACCCACGTGATCACCGTCGGGTGGAACTCGAGGACGATGTTCGTCATGCCGCCCGGGCAGACGTGGCAGTAGCTCATGATCGTCCCGCCGTAGGAGGCCGAGCAGTCAGCGTTACCGCAGTCGTCGATCGTCGGGTTGTACTCGTGCGTGTGGCCGGTTCCGAAGTTGTGCCCGACCTCGTGCGAGATGACGTTGATGTCCCAGTTCTGGACGTGGTGATTCTGGAGCGGATAGGGGAACGTGCCGTTGAGGTTCGCTGAGAGCCCGAAGCCCCACTGGCTGTTGCAGACCACGTTGATGTAGGCAATGCCGCCGCCGAGGCTCTTCGCGCTGAGCAGGTGTGCCAGATCCCGGCCGACGTGCGACTTCGTATTGCGCCAGTGATCGCGGAACTGCTCCAGCGCCGGCAGCGTGCCCGACGTCACCGTGTACGGATCGCCGCCGTGGCTCCACGCCCGCAGGTACGGCATCGTGAACTCGGTATTGAAGTTCTCCAGGTAGATCTCGCTCATCGCCGCGACGAGCGTCGTCGCGTACGCGCGCGAAGCGGTCGTGTTGCCGCCGAACAGGTTGTTCGTGAACTCCCAGTCGCTGTCGATGGCCATGCGCGCCGAGCGGCAGGGGGGCGGGTTGTCGCCGGCCGGAGCGCCGGCCGGCGGGTTCGGGACCCCGAGCGGGTACAGTTCCTCGACGTCGGGACCGTTCCCACACGTCGGTGGCCCGTCCGCATCGTTGGCAAGATCCAGGGCGTTGGTCACCTCGACCGCGAAGTTCTCGCCGAGTTGCGGTCCGTAGAGTCCGCTGGAGACGATCTGCATCGTGTCGCCGTCGCGCACGTAGCCGTGGGTGCCGTCAGAAGAGATGCCCAGGAACACGCGGCTGGTGGGATCGCCGACGACGTGCCCGCGCAGCAGGACGACGTCAGGACGCGGCACCTGAACCTCGCCCAGCGGCGTCGCGTCGATGACGACGGCATCCGGTGTGAACACGTCGAAGCGCTCGAGGTCGAGGTCGACCGTGCGCTCGTCACCGAGGTCGAACCCATCGAGCCGCACACGATCGCCGATCGGCAGGGGAGCCAGCGCGGTGTGCCGCAGCAGCCGAGTGTTCTTCTCTCGCGCGGTCTCCCGCGCGAGCGCCGGTCCCGCCAACTCCACGGTCGCACCCGCGGCCTGCGGCGCCGGCAGCAACAGCGCGGCCAGGATCAGCAGCGCGATGAACAACATGGTCGAATCCGCGGTCGAACCACGGCGACGCGCACCGCATGCGTGCACCATTTCTTCTCCCTCCCGATCTGCGTATCCGTGGATACGGAGGTCCCGCAAGGTTCATCGGGTGCGGCGGAGCGACGCTCGCATCCATACGCAGGGAATGGACTTACGACGCGGAAGCTGTGCCGACTGGGTCATGGGAGCGCAGATATTGCGCCCCGCCACGGCGTCACCGATCGACCGATTCCGGCACGTCCATTAAGTGGGACCGTCCGGGAACCGAAGTCGTTTCCATGGACGTGCAGACGTTTCCGAAGTCGATCACCGCGCCCTCGCGCGTCGTCGAGGTGGAGCCCGCGTCGTCGCGCCCGGACGCGTCGCCGCCGGCCCTCGACGCCGACGCTCTGCGCAACGTGCAGATCATGCACCTGCTGGAGCGCGTGGCCCGTCACTGCAACGACGCCGGCATCCCGGTGATGGCGCTCAAGGGCGCCGCCCTGAACCTGACCGTCTACGAACGCCCCACCGAACGTCCGATGTCCGACCTGGACCTGCTCGTCCGCGTCGATGATCTCGAGCGCGTGCACGCGTTGTTCGAGAAGCTCGGCTTCCTCCGCAGCCCGAGCCAGTTCCGCGAGGACTTCTTTCCCCGCTTCTACTACGAGATCCAGTACACCGCCGGCTCCGTCAGCCCGGTGAGCATCGACCTGCACGTGCGCCCGTTCCGGCTCGTCCGCCACTCGCGATTCGTGCCCGACGCCGCGTTCTGGGAGCGCTCCGGGCCCATACCGATCGGGCGCACCACCGTGCGGATCCCGGGCGCCGAGGAGATGCTCATCCATCTCGCGGCCCACAGCGCGATCCACGGCAACACCCACGCGAAGTGGGCCGAGGACATCCGCCGCTGGACGAGCCAGGCTCGCGTGGACTGGGATCGTTTCCTCGCGCTCGCCGATCGGTGGCGGCTCACCCACGCCGTGCGGCGCGGGCTCGACGCCGCCGGCTCGCCGATCCCGGACGACGTTGCCGACCGTCTGCGTCGCATGCACGTCGGCTGGCGCGATCGCCTCGCCCTCTGGCACGCACCGCGTGATCGTGAGCACCTCACGGCCTCG
Organism: Planctomycetota bacterium; assembly: GCA_024226535.1. Lineage (GTDB taxonomy): Bacteria > Planctomycetota > Phycisphaerae > Phycisphaerales > SM1A02 > JAAELP01. The sequence continues at coordinate 5,009 of JAAELP010000128.1, forward strand.
GCGCTGGTCGTCCTGCTCACGACGCCCGGCATCCGGTTCAAGCTCGCCTACCTCGCGCAGATCATGCTCCCCGACGGTCGGTACCTCGACGAGTGGTCCCTGCGGCACGGGTGCCCCGCGTGGCTCGCGCCGATTGCGCGGTGCGTGCGCCCGCTACGACACGTCGCCCGTTGGTGGCCGCGACGCGCGCCGATCGAGATCCGCGAGAGCCCGATCCACGGCGTGGGAGTCTTTGCCACGCGTGACATCCCCGCCGGCGCGATCGTGGCGCGATACCGCGGGCGGCCCGTCGATCGCAACGGCACCTACGTCGCCACGCACGTGGGCGCGCGGGGTGATGACGGCCGGCACGAGATCACCGGACCGCTGCGCTTCCTGAACCACTCGTGCCGGCCCAACACCGACCTGAACGACTTCCGGCTCGTCGCCCGGCGCGACATCGCCGCCGACCGCGAGATCACGATCGACTACGGAGAAGGGACGTGTGACTGCGCGACGCGCATGATCGAGCCCGACGAACCATGACCCCACGGCTTCGGCATCCCGGCCTCGTCCTCGCGGGCATCGTGCTGCTGAGCGTGGTCGGCGCGTGGATCAGCGGGCAACTCGTGATCATGCACGCGGATCCCGCCGCCGACGGACTGCTGGCGAAGATGTGCCGGGCGACCGGGACGGCGACCGTGAGCTGCTCGGGCGCGATGGAGAGCCGCTGGTCGCAGGTTCGCGTGCCGATGCTGATTCCGTCACGCGAGGGCATCGACGCGCGGTTCGTGAACATGCCCGTCGCCTTCATCGCCCTCGGCTACTTCACGTTCATGGGCATATGGCACGTGCTCATCGGAGGGCCGCGCCGGTTCGGGCGCCCGTGGCATCGGCTGCCGCTGCACGTCGGCAACGCGGCGATCTTGGCGTCGCTCGGATTTCTCGGCCTCATGCTGACGGGCCTCGCTCCGTGGTGCCTGTGGTGCGCGATCGTCCACCTCGTCAACTTCACCCTGGTGGGGGCGATCTGGCGGCTCGTGCACGGCACCGAGATGTGGCGCGAACCGGAAGAGGCGGTCGATCCCACCGCGCTCAGGCCGGAGCGCATCGCGCGTCTCACCGTGACCACGCGGCAGGTCGTGACGGTCCTCGCCCTGGTCGTCGCCGTCATCGGCGGCCTCTGGGTGTACCGGCACGATCGGCTGGCCCGGCGGGCGCACGTCGCCCGGCTGCGCCCCTACCAGCGTCTCGTGACGTCGCTGCAACGCGACCCGGCGTTCGTGCTCGAGCGGTACCAGCGGCAGCCCCGGGTCGAGTTCCCGCTGCGGCCGTCGGAGCAGGCGCGGCCGGCTCGCTCCGAGCTGGTGGTGTTCACCGACTTCCAGTGCCCCGCGTGCTTCTGCGACGCGACGGCGCGACAGCGCCGCATCGCGGAGGTCTTCGAGGACCGAATCGACATTCGCATCCGGCACTATCCGTTGTGCTCCGAGTGCAATCCCGCCGTGACCGTCGACGCCCACGAAGAGGCGTGTCGGGCCGCGCGGGCGGCCGAAGCCGCGCGGCGTCTGGGCGGCGAGGAGACCCTGCGCCGAATGCACGACCTGCTCTTTGCACGGCGCGGACGTCTGGACGACGACGCGTACCGGGAGCTGGCCGCCGAGGTCGGGCTCGACCCCGATGCGCTTCAGCGGGACATGAACGGAGCGGAAGTGCACGCGATCGTCGCCGCCGACGTCGCCCTCGCCCGGCGTCTGGAGATCACCGGCACGCCCACGATGTTCCTCGACGGCCGGCTCGTTCCCGAGATCTGCGACACGCCCGTGTTCTGGACGACCGCCGCCGAGACGCGAGCCGAACGGTTCGCCACCGCCAGCGATGAGTGAGACGAGGAGAACGCGATGAACGAAGAAGACACGCCCGAAACCACGCCCGACGTCGCCTCCCGGCGTTCCTTCCTCGCCCGGTCGGCGAAGAAGGCCGCGTACCTGACGCCGGTGGTGATGGCCGTCGGCGCGCAGCAGGCGCACGCGGGCTTGTCCGTCTGCGGGCAGACCGGTTCGCCGTGCTTCGGTCAGAACGACTGCTGTGGCGGTTGGAGCTGCGTCAACGGCATGGGAGCGATGGTCATGATGGGGATGATGGGCACGTGCCAAGAAACATGACGAGCCGGAATCACTGGACATCATCGGCTGCGGAGATCGTGGTGCCTCGGCGCCGCGAGAACGTCGTCGTCGATGACCTCGGTGACGAGGTCGTCTTCTCCGATCCCGTCGACGGCAGCGCGTACTTTCTCAACGCCACGGCGCGGATCGTCTGGGACCGTTGCGACGGCCGGAGCACGACACGACAGATGGCCGCCGCCATCACCCACGCGTACGACGTGGACGACGAGCACGCCCTCGCCGACGTCGAGCAGGTGGTCGTGCGTCTCGCGGAGGCCGGTCTCCTGCGGACCGGTGGCCACGCATGAACGGCCGGACGTTCGACATGGGCGTCGTGACGGTCCGCGTGCGGGCCGAGTGCGTCGATGATCTCGAGGACTTCGTGTCCATCTATGGTGATCGCCGGCGACCTGAACCCGACGAAGCCGGCTCGGTGATCACCATGGACGTCCGCCGTCGCCGCCGCCTGCCGTTGGGCAGGCCCCGGTACCGGATCCTCGGAGACGGCCGGGAGCTGAGCCAGCCGCGGTGTGCGGCCGAAGTCCTGCCGTACCTGGAGTGGGGCATCAACCAGCGCGTGATGGACACGCGCGGGGAGTTCCTCCAGGTGCACGCCTCCACGCTCGTGCGTGACGGTTGCGGCGTCGTGTTCGCCGGCACCTCCGGCAGCGGCAAGTCGACACTCGCCGCGGCCCTGCTCGCCCGTGGCTGGCAGTACCTGTGTGACGAGTTCGCGCTCATCGACACGCGCACGTTGCACGTGCACCCGTATCCGAAGGCCCTGTGCGTGAAGGCCGGTGGGTTCAGCGTCATGGAGCGCCTCGGCGTTCCGCTCACGTCGCGGGTGTACATCAAGTCGTTCAAGGGCGGCGTCCGCTACGTGCGACCGACCGACGTGCGCCCCGACGCCGTCGGCGCGCCGAGCCCGGTGCGACACGTCTTCTTCCCGGGGTACCACGGGCACGACCGACCTCGCGCGATGGCCGTATCTCCCGCCCAGGCCGTGTTCCGGCTCGCGGGCGAGACCCTGAACCAGTCCGAACACCGGGCTCGCGGGATCCCTGTGCTCGCCGCGCTCGTGCGACGGGCGACGTGCCACACGCTGGATGCCGGCGATCTCGAGGCGACGTGCGACCTGATCGAGGGCGTCGTGGCGAGCGAACGAACCAACGGAGACAACCGATGACATGGATCACGAAGATGTCGTGCGGCCTTGCGGCGGTCCTCGCCGGCCTGGCGCTCAGCCCGTGCACGTTCGCGGGTGGTACCCCGACCGACGTGATCATGGCGCCGCAATACAAGAACGCGTACGTTCCCTTCGACCTGGGCGAGATGCAAGGCGTCACCGGTCCGCTCGGCGGCATCGCGTTCGCACCGGGCGATCCCGACACGCTGCTCGTCGCCGACAACGCCACCGACGCCACCGCCGCGGTGTACGCGGTACCGTTGATGCGCAACGAATGCGGATGCATCGTCGGCTACGCCGGACCCGCCGTTGCCTATGCCACGACACCGTTCATCGACGGAGGGCTCACGCACGGGCCCGCCGACGTCCTGCTGTACACGACCTACGACGGCAACACGCTGGGGCAGATTCGATCGGGCAGCACGTCCGCCGATCGGGTCATCGATCTGACCGCGTTGAGCGTCGCCCCGTCCACCGGCACGATGGCCGTCGTGCCCGCCGGGATGCCGGGAGCCGGTCGCCTCAAGATCGCCTCGTTCGACGCGAGCGCCTGGTACGACGCGGTGCTCGTCGATGACGGAGCCGGCACGTTCGACGTCACCTCGGTCACGCCGCTCGCCGGGAGCGTGGGACCGGGACCGGAGGGAATCGTCTACGTTCCCGCGGGTCATCCGCTGTTCCCGGATGGCGGCGTGCTGGTGACGAAGTGGTCCGCGTTCCGCGTCGACGCCTACGACGTGGACGCCGTCGGCGACCCGGTGATCGCCACGGAGCGCATCTTCGTCGAGCAGCTCAGTGGCGCCGAGGGAGCGTGCATGGACCCGGTAAGCGGGGACTTTGTCTTCTCGACCCTCTGGTTCCTCGATCGCGTGGTCGTGATCCGAGCCAAGGGCGAGTGCGCCGCGGACCTTGCCCCGCCCGGTGGCAACGGCACCGTGGATTTCGGCGACTACCTGGCCCTGCTGTCACAGTTCGGCCAGTCGTGCACGCCCGCCGATCTCAACCTCGACGGCGCCGTGGACTTCGGCGACGTGTTCGTGCTCTTCGGGAGCTGGGGTCCGTGCCCGTAGATCAACCCCCGCGTCCGAACAGCACGACGCGCACCGTTTGCAGCAGGATCCACGCGTCCAGCCGCCACGAACGCCTCCGCACGTACTCGAGGTCGTAGCGAATCCATTCCTGGAAGTCGACCTGCGGGGCGCGGGTGCGGCGGACCTGCCACAGGCCGGTGATCCCGGGGCGAACGCTGAGCCGCGCGTCGCGCCACGCGGTGCAGACGCGGTTCTCGCGCTCCGGGCTCGGACGCGGGCCGATCACGCTCATCTGTCCGAGCAGCACGTTGACGAACTGCGGCAGCTCGTCGAGGTGCAGGCGACGAAGAAGACGCCCGCAGCGCAGGATGCGCGGATCGTCCCGGAGATTGACCTGGGGCCCGTCGCAGAGGTTGCGATCGGCGAACGCGCCCTGCAACTGCTCGGCGAACCGGTGCATCGTGCGGAACTTGTAGCACTCGAAGGAGCGTCCGCCGAGCGTCTGGCGCGTGTGCGAGAAGAAGAACGGTCGCCCGTCCTCGAGCCAGATCGACAGGATGATCAGCGGCAGCAGCGGCGCCGTGACGAGCAACGCGAGCACGCTGAACACAACGTCGAACAGACGCGTGCCGGCGATGAGCGCCGGGCGCCGACGACGGGGCCCGGGAAGCGGGAGCGGGGCGGTCGGTGCGGAGCCGAGCTCGGGGACCGGTACGACGTCCTCAAGCACGCCGGGGCCGAGCACGACCTGGCCGCGGCCGAGTTGAACGCCGGCGCCGACCCAGACCGGGCCGACGAAGCGCACGCGGCGATCGACGGCCGCGCTGCGATGAACGTGGATGCCGGGGCGCGGCTGCGAGACGTCCGCGGTGAGGGGATCGGTGACGTGGCGCCCGCCGAGCAGCGCTCGCAGGCACTCTCGGCGATCGTCATCGTCGCCGGCGTCCAGCAGCCGGCCGGCGTGCTCGACGCAGCGCCAACCGGCCAGGCCGGCGGCCACGCGCACGGCGCGACGCGCGGCGTCCTCGTCGCCGGCATGTCGCCACGCGAGGGCCACGAGCGGATCGCGTGTGAAGAGCACCTCGCCGGCGTGGGTGCTCGTCGTCGTCTTCGGTCGCGCCTGCACGAACCGGCCACTGGCGTCGGTGTCGACGTGCTCCACGACGGAGTCGTCCGCTCCGTGAGGTGGTCTGAGCTGCATGCAGAGCACCTGCGGACTCGTCGACGTCAGGCGGCGCGCGGGTTCGGGGATCTCCATGCATGCCAGCGTGTCACGCGGGATCAACAGGAACAGCGCATCGCGTTCCCAGCGCACGAAGCCGGCGCCCGGTCGAACGACCTCGACGCCGCGCCCGGCCCACGCGCGGTCGTGGAGGTCCGGCGCGTCGAGACCCCAGACGCTCGCGGCACCGGGATCGCTGCGGGGGATGGTGATGTGCAGCGGGCGGGCGGGAGCGACGGTCATGCGGCGCGCCTCCGCTCCGGCTCGGCCGGGAACGGATAGCCCGCGTCGTCGTTCTCCGACGGGGTGAACGCCGGAACGAACGGGGCGGGCGCCCCGGGGCCATGATCTCCCTTGGTGACCGGCCCGATGTCCTCGGCGCCGGCCCGGTTGAAGACGAACCCGGCGACCTGCGCGCCGAACCGCTCCAGCCGCGTGAGCGCCTCGCGAACGAGCGCGAGACGCTGGTGACGGGTGACCATGAGGATCACGCGGTCGGCCACGCCCGCGATGAGGCACGCCTCCACGCTCTCGGCCACGGGGCCGGTGTCGACGATGATCGTGTCGAACCGCTCCCGCGCGGCGGCCAGCACTTCGAGCACGGTGCTGCGCGAGAGGTCGCCGCGGCCGTCGGGCGTCAGCGCCTCGATCGTGAGATCCGCCGGGCACCCGTCGTCGGCGCCGAATCCGTGACTCAGGCTCGGCCGCGTCACGTCGCCGTCGATGATGAGCGTCCGTCGTCCCGCCGAGGCGAACGACGTGCCGAGCGCGACGGCGAAGCTGGTGCGTCCTTCGCCCCTCGCGCAACCGGTGATCGCGAGGACGGGATGGGTATCGACGCGGAACTCCAGCAGGTTGCGGATCTGGTTGACGGCGGATGACGCGCGGTGCGGACCGGACGCACCAAGCTCCGCCACGTCGGGCAGGACGCCGATCACGTCGACGCCTTCGCGGGCGCGAGCCAGTTCGTCGGCGAAGCGAGCGCGTCGATCGACCAGCCCCAGCAGGAACACGAGCCCGATTCCCATGGCCACGCCGCACAACGCGCCGCCGACGGCGAGCTTCGCCCGATGGTCGTATGTGGGTGAGACCGGGCGCTCGCCCCAGGCGGCGATGGTGATCCGGTTCGGCTTGCCGGCGCGAGCTTCGAGCTGGAGTTCGTCCAACCTTCGGCGGGTTGCGTGAAGCTGCTCCCCGATGGTGTCGGAGCGGTCGGTGAGGGCGGCGACGGCCACCTGCTGCGCCCCGAGGACGTTGAGCTCGGCCAGGATCTCCGATCGCGTCGCCAGCGCTCGCTCCAGCCGCCGGTCGACGGGCGCTTCGATTGCGGCCGTCTCGTCACCGAGGCCCGCCTGGAGTCGACGCAACGCCTGGACGGCGGTCAGGTGAACCTCGATCTCGTGCATTGCCGGATGCGCGGGCCGGAACTTCGTGCGCAAGGCGGCGCGGGTCGCCAGCAGCTCGATCTCGCGCCGGCGGAGCTGCTCGGCCTCGTCGCCGGTGTCGATCGGAGCATCGGCTTCGAGGGTCGCGTTGCCGCGCAGCTCGCTGATCCGCCGATCGAGCGAGAGCAGCTCGTCCACGCGCGTCGCGTGCATGCGTTCGATGCCGTCGGCGCCGTATTGCCCGGAGCGTTCCAGGATCTCCGCCCGCAGGTCGCGCAAGTCCTGCTCCAGGGCGCGCTCGCGGGCGAGGAGCGTCTGCTCCTTCTCCATCCGTGACAGCCCTTCGGCGGCGCCCGGGCTTCTCTCGAACTCGGCGAGGATCGCGTTGACCGCCACGTGCGCCATCGCCGGGTCGGGATGCACGACCGAGACGGCGATCAGGTTCTCGCGTCGTCCTCGCTTCGCCATGAGCGCTCGCTGAAGCTCGGCCACGCCTTCAGGAGCGTCGGGCCAGCCGACGGCTCGCATCTCGGGGCGCGCGAGCGCCGCGTCGAGGATCGCCCGGCTCTGGAGCACCTGCTCCTGGGCGGAGACGAGGGCGTCGAACATCGGCGGCGTCTTGTTCTCCTGGCTGTTGTAGAGGATCGGGGAGCGCGCGGCGTCGATGCGCACGAGGCCTCGGCTCATGTACTTGGCCGGCTTGGCGTTGAACCCCACGATCGCGCCGATCACCGCGAGCGTCAGGCCGAGACCGACAGCGAGCCGGTACCGGCCACGCAGGGCGCGCAGCAACAGACGCAGCGGCGCCTCGGCCACGGTGTCGTTCGCGCCATCCGCGACGATCTCGTAGCGAAGCTCGGAAGGGCTCGGGCGGATGTTGTAAGGGCCGTTGGTCATGCGCACGCCGGCTCCTCACCCGCCACCGGCCGCGGGCCGGGCACGACGGTCTCGATGAGCTCGGCGCCGGCGTCTACCGACGCGCCTTCGCAGACCAGGCTGCGCACCACGAGCGCGTTCGCGTGCACGACCGACCCCGGCATGAGGATCGAGTCGACGACGGTCGCCCCCGGGCCGATCATGGCGCCCGGACACACGACGGTCGCGCCGATCGATCCGCCTTCGGGCACGACCGTGCACCGCGGTTCGAGGTCGTCGGCGAGCGCGGGCGCCACGTCGCCGGCGATGCAGGCGGCGTGGAGGAACTGGCGGCTCGTGCGTAGCGGCAGGAGCCCCGGCTCCGGCAGCCGGTGCACGATGATCGTGGCACCGGCGCGGGTCATCCGCGCCAGCCACTGCTCGCGCAGGTCCACGAAGCCGACCTCGGGCACGTCACGCAGCGCGCCGCAACGGATCACGTATGCGCCGGCGAAGGTGTCGTCGGGGTTCACGACGACGGTGATGTCGGCGCCGCGGGCGGCATGCTCGCGGAGCGCGTCGGACAGGGGCGCCTCGGCGCTGCGCGCGGCCTCGACGACGAGGACGTGGGCGTCGGGCGGGGACGCGCGGCAGACGTCGCCGAGCACGCCGGCGGGCCCGCGCAGCGGTCGGGGCTCGTACGCGATGTCTACGTTCGCGTCACCGCGGGCGGTGGCGGTCGCCTGGCCGAGGCTGTGCACGATACGAACGGGCAGGGGGCAACCGGTGGCGGACTCGATCTCGCGCACGCGGGCGAGCCAGCGATCGAGGACGGTGTCCCCGGACGTGAGCCACAGGTCGAGCACGTGACGCCCGGCGTCCTGCGCGAGCGGCGGCAGACGCAGGCCGCCGGCGAGGACGACGCACGACGCCAGCGTCGGCAGCGCTCTCGTATCGGCGACGTCGGTGATCCGCGTATCGTCGTCTCGGCCCAGCCGGGTGCCGTGGTCTCGGCGCAGCCGAGGCTGCGCGGGTTCGGACGTCGCCTCGGACGCGGCCTTACCTTCGGCAAGACCGCGGCACCCGTCATTCTCGAGACCACAAGACCCGTCTTGGTCAAGACCACGGGACCCGTCGTGGGTCCCGGCGATCGGCGTACAGCGTGCCGCGAGCGTCCCGAGGACCGTCCGTGCCTGGTCGGCCCACGTCTGGTTGCGCACGAGCGCCTGCGCGGCGGCGTCGTCATGCGGCCGGGCGATCGCCTCGCGCACCGCCGCCGCGAAGGCCGGCGCATCCGTGGCGACGCGCACGTGCCCGCGGTACCGATCCAGCTCGGGAAACTCCGTCGTCACGACCGGGCGTCCGGTGGCGAGGTACTCCTTGAGCTTCACCGGGTTGCACGCCTCGATCCACGGGGAGCGTCGCCACGGCATGAGCAGCACGTCGCACGCCGCCATGTAGCGGTGCACCTCGCCGAACGGGCGTTGCCCGAGCCAGTGCACGTTGGGAAGCGGGCACCAGTGTCGCGGGAGCGAGCACGCTCCGACGAGCAGGAACTGGATGTCGGGCAGGTCCCGCGCCACGCGTACGAACAGCTCCGGATCGAACGTGTGCCCGTCGATGCCGCCGACGAAGCCCGCCCGCGGCCGGGCGATTCCGGCGAGATCATTCGGCTCCGACTCCGCGCCGGCGCCGGCGGCCTCGAAGCGAGCGGCGTCGATCCCGTGATCGAGGCGAAGCGCGGCGGCGCACTGCGGCGCCTCGCGCGCGTGAAGGAAGCGCGAGCAGAAGATCGTGAGGTCCGAGCGCGCCTTCAGCCAACTGTCGTAGCGCGCGATCTGCTCGGCGTCCACGTTGGCGAAGCACTCGTAGCGGTCCGTGCGCTGGTACACGACCTGGACCGGGTCGAGCGCGTCGACGACCTCCGCCGCCGTCGGGCACGCCACCCACACGAGCGGGCGCGTGATGCCCTGGCGCTCCGCCGCGCGACGCACCGCGCGGGCGAGCAGGGGCCGCGTGAGCCGAATGCCGAGCCGTCCGGGAAGGGCGATGGGCGTGAGCACGTTGAGCGTGGGGCTCGCGCGAACGAGACCACGACGCACGCTGCGCAGCTTGCGGCGGACACGGGAGACGAACATCCGGCCTTCGCGCGGGCGCGGGATCCGCATACCCAGCGAGTTGACGTACAGCACCGGTACGTGCGCCTGAAGCTCACGCATCATCTGCATGTCGAAGTGACCACGGTTGTGGTACCACCAGTCCTCACCGCCGAAGCAGATGATGCCGTCGAAGCCGGTGGCCTCCGGGTCGGGATGGTCGGGACGCGTGATCATGATCGTCAGGCGGCGCGCCTCCTGTCGTGGCGAGCGTCAATCCGGCCGATCACGTCGGACGGGGCGGCGGTTTCGAGGTCGTCGACGTCCGGAACGACGCCGATGAAGCGACGAAGCGCGGTGATCAGATCCTCCGACGCGTGCGGGCCGATCTGCTTCGGCGGGGTGAGCTGCCCGACGCGGTCGAGGATGCCGAACAGCTCGCCCTCGTTCCAGGCCACGGTGATCCCCGCGGTGTCGGCGAGCGACGTTGCGGTCGCGACCTGGTGGTCGTTGCGGGTCTCTCGCAACGCTCCGCGCCGCGGCAGGATGACGACCGGGCGCGCGAACGCGAGCGCGGTCAGGATCGTGCCCATGCCGGCGTGGGTGACCACGGCCGAGCACGACGCGAGACGCGCGCGAAAATCCCGGGGGTCGAGGAACGGCGCGTGGTCGATGTGCGCGGGAGCGAAGTCCGTGTCGCCGATCTGCGCGAACGCGTCCGTGCGCCCGCATCGGCCGGCCCACGCATCGATCGTTCGCACGAGGCGGTCGAACGGCATCTGCATTCCAACGGTGACGAGCATCACAGGACTGATCCTTCGAATGACGGTCCGCCGGGCTGGGCCAGGGCGGGCCATTGTGTGAGCCACATGTCCGCGGAGCGTCCCACGCGCGCCCCGCACATCGACAGGCGTCCGGCGTTGGCCATGCTGTCGATCCACGCCGTACGCGCGCCGACGAGTCGGGCGAGACGCGTGGCGAAGTACCCGGGCGCCGCCCCGGTGGTGACGACGACGTCGGGACGAACGCGCACGAGGATCCGGGCGACCTGGAGCGCCAGTACCGCCAGCCGCCAGGGGTTCCATCGGGTGGCGTCGGTCACGACGTGCAGGGGGGCGCCGCCCACGTCGACCTCGTACGCGCGGTCGACGGTTGCGTACGTTACCTGGGCGCCCTCGAAAGCCGGCCGGAGCCGCATGAGCTGCACCCAGTGTCCCCCCCCGGACGAAATCGCCAGGATTCTCCATGGTCGTCGTTGTACGTTCATTCCTCGCTCCTCACGTCTGCGCATCGCATCGATCCTCGTGGATCAAGACTTGGCCGCGGCGCACGATCAGGGTGAGGCGCGAAACCGGGTTATTCAGGGGCCAATGGGTTCATCGGCACGGCTATGGGCATGCTCAAGGTCCGATCCAGAGAAGCCGCACGACACGCAAGGCTTGCCGAGTGTGTCATCCGAAGTCCGATAAGATCGATCCTGCGCGGGCCCGGGGCTGCCCAGATGGAAGCGCAGAGCCGCCTTGGCACGGGCCGCGCGGCCGTCGGCATCGGGCCGTCCACCGACCATCGCCGACACCGTCCACCACGCCCAGCGAGTGAGCATAGACGCCGCCAGCAGCAGCCGCACGACCGTCGCACGAACTGCTCCCGAGTGCTTGCGGTGGTAAATGAGCAGGCTCTTCTGAAGCTGCACGAACATCCGGATGCTCACCTGGTTCGTGCTCTGCCTGCCGCCGTCCACGTGGAGGATGCGTCCCGCCGGGATGAACACGGCCCTCCACCCCGCATTCCGGAAGCGGCGGCACCAGTCCGTCTCCTCGCCGTACACGAAGAAGTCCTCGTCGAGGAGGCCGACGGCGTCGATCGCCTCGCGGCGCACGAGCATGTACATGCCGGACACGACGTCCACGTCGCGCTCGGTGTCCCGGGCCCATCCGCCGTAGGCGGACCGGCCGGCGATGCTCGATCCGGGGCACAGCGCCGTCAGGCCCAGGCCGTCGAGCAGCGTGTTGAGCACGGACGGAAAGCGGAAGCACGTGCGCTGGATCTCGGTGTCCGAGCGCATGACCCGGCACCCGACGACGGCGACGTCGCGGTGGGCATCGGCATAGCGGACGGTCTGCTTCAGGACGTCGTCGAGCACGACCGTGTCGGGGTTCAGGAGCAGCACGTACCGGCCGCGAGCGATGGGGAGGGCCTGGTTGTTGGCGGCGGCGAACCCGCGGTTGTCTCGGTTCGCGATCAGGTGGACGCCGGGGAACTCGCGCTCGACCATCTCCGCGGAGCCGTCGTCGGAGGCGTTGTCCACGACGATCACCTCCGCGGCCAGCGGGCCGAGGCGCTCGTACACGGACCGGAGACACGACCGCAGCAGCGGGCACGTGTTCCAGCTCACGATCACGATGGTCAGGTCGATGGTCTTCATGGCAGGGAAGGAGTGGGGTGTCCGAGCGCCGGAGCGGCGACGACACGCACGGTGACGCGTGACGCTTCGCGCTCGGGGGCGAGGCTGGCGATGAACCCGAGGCACGCGTACCAGACGAGAAGCACCTGGCCGAAGTAGGAGACGGCGGTGAAGTCGACGCAGTGGACGAAGAGCGAAGCGCCGAGCGCCCACGCGAGCATGCGCTGCGCCGGTCGCCGCTGCTCGCAGCGACAGAGCCGGCCCGCGCCGCGGAACGCGAGGACGACGATCGCCACGAACAGCGCGAGCGTGAGCAGCCCGCCCTCCACGCCTTCGAAGATGAAGTGGTTGGTGACGGCACGATACGTCTCGCCCCAGATCCGCTCGTAGGCACGCGAGCCGGTGAGGAACCAGAGATCGAAGTTCCGAATGAAGCCGTCGATGAGCTTGTAGCGATACCAGCCGGTCGATCCCGCGATCACGTCCACGCGCGAGATCAGGTGCCAGACGGGTGCCTGCATGACCAGGTGCAGGATGACCAGCCCGACCGCGGCGGACCACCGGATCGCCGACATCCACCCGCGCAGCGGGAACAGCGCCATCGCCACGACCACCGCCACGATCGCGAGGGCCGGTGTCGACGAGGCCGTGGTCGCGATGATCAGCAGCGACGCCAGGAGCGCGACCGCCGACAGCCACCGGCGGTGTCCGCGTTGCCAGAACAGTGCGATGAAGCACGGCATCAGCGACGCCCAGAAGCAGCCGGCGTAGATCGGATGGGAGAACGGCCCACGGCAGCGAATGCGCCCGTCACGCACCTCGGTGATCGGGCTCACGCCTCCGAACACCGAGAATATGTTGCGCCCCGTCGCCTGCTCGAGCAGGAACGCGCCCGCCACCGGCACGCTGATCACGCCGGCGGCGAGGATGAAGGTCTCGACGTCGCGCCATCCGCGCACGAGCACGCGACAGAGGAAGTACATGCCGAAGGCGTCGTACGTGAACCCGGCTCGGTAGACGAGGTTCGCCATGGACATCTCGCGCAGCGATGAGACCACCACGCCGCTCAGGGCCCACAGTACGACCACGGTGTCGATGCGTTTCCAGCGGAAGCCCCGCCACTCGTTCAGCACCGCGATTCGCAGCCACCCGAGCAGCACCATGAGCCGCAGCAGGTTGAAGTCCAGACCGAACACCACGAACCGCTGCGCGCTGGAGACGAAGCACGCCATGAGGAGCATCGGCACCAGCGAGAACCGGCGCGGCACCAGCAGCATCATCACGCCGAACACGAGCACTGCCGCGAGCCCGAGCGGATGCAGAAGCGTCTGGTTGAAGTAGTCGCCTTGCAACATCGTTCTCTAGGCCGCCTCGCGCCGTGTTGGCGTCTCTCGATGCTCGGGGGGAAGTGCCGCGATCACCGGCGACTCGACCACCACCGCCCGCTCCCGCAGCCCGCGCCGATGGATCCGCTTCACCGTGCCCGCCAGCGACCGCAGGCGCTCGCGCACGCTCAACTTCGTCAACCACGTCCGGAACATCGGGAACCCGCGATACCTCGGCACCGGCACGCCCAGCACCCGGCACGCGAGCAGCCGCCCCCACGTCGCCCCGCGTGTCCGCAGGAGATCGGGTTGCGATCGCGTCAGGTTGGCGGGATCGACCCGCTCGACGGCGAGGTATCCGTCACGCACCGCGCGCCGCAGCACTTGCCGCCCGCGCTCCGTGCGCACGAGGATGATCGATCGCCCGGGCTCGCCCTTCGAAATCGGCCGGTGCCACGGATCGCCGACGGCGATGTCCGCGAGCTCGCCGGTGTGATCGGCACAGACCTGGCAGCGCCACTGCTTGCCGCCGGTCAGCGCGCCCCACGTCTCTTCATATGGCAGCGACCGCGTCTCCGTCCCACGCTCGGTGCGAACACGGACCGCGAGACGCCCGGGCCAGCCGCGCCCGCGATACCGCACGTCCACGACGTCCCGCGGATCGTCCACGCCGATCCGCTCCAGCAGGTTCAGCGTCGCCCGCGTCGTCGGCGTGCCGGCGCAGAAGACCGCGATCGTCACGCCGATGCGTCCGCGCAGCGCCGGACGCACGGGCAACGCGCGCTGCACGGCCGCGACGTCACACGGCTTGCCGATGAACACGCACGGCGCCGGGGCGCGCTCCACGAGACCAAGCCCATCGCACGGGCTCGCGGGCGCATACCGCGACCCCACGGCTTCGACGACCTCGCGCCGGCTCGTGCTGAGCACCGTCTCGTTGAGCAGGGGGGCGTCGCGGCGGGCGCGTATGTGCAGGACGCCGTGCATGCCGGCGGTCTCGATCCCGGCGAGGGCGAGCGCGGTCGCCGCCCCTCCGCTCGACGCCTCGTGCCGGATCTCGGGATCGGCGGCATGGCCCTCCCAGACCTCGAGCACGGGGCCCCACTCACGACGCAGGGCCCCGATCAGCCCCGGGTGACGCTCGTCGAACGTGTGCTCCACGGCGATCCCGGGGCAGACGCGCATCGCTTCCGACCCCTTGCCGGGCGCGCACGCGCCGTGCCGGGGCCGCGGGCGCCGACCATGCTCGACGTCGTCGATCATCTCCAGCCGCCCCGGGCTGATCGCGGCGCACGCGCCGCAACCGCAGCACAGGCGGTGGGCGACGACATCGTCGATCGAGTTGATCACGGGCAGCGGGATCATGGTCAGTACCGCAGCTCCTCGCCTCGAAGCCTCGTGATGAGCCGGCGGAGCTTCTTGCGCGCCCCGACGTACGTACGCGGATCAACCGGCGCGACCTGGACGGTCCGAGCCGACGCGCGAAGCTGCCCGACCCACTGCTCCAGGTTCGTCACCCCGCGCTGCTTCGCCGACAGCGGCAGGTGCGTGGCGAGGTCGTCATCGGTGCGGAGCAGCGAATGCGGGGCGCGGGGATCGTCCATGTGCTCCTGCGGCAGGAACGGGTAGTACCAGCCGTTGATCCAGCCGGCGGCGGCGATGCGGATGCAGTACCCGGTGAAGCTCTCGCCGTCGCGCAGGAGCCCCGCGTGTTCGACGCACCCGCGCTTCATCAGGAAGCCGCTCCCCTCGACCCAGCAGTTGCGGAGGATTCGGTGTCCGCCGTCGAACGACTGGATCTTCGGCGCCGCGAGGTCCGCGTCGAAGTCCTCGGATTGAAAACGCCAACAGCCGAGCACGCCGAAGCGCGGCTCGTCCTCGTGGGCCGAGCGCAGCGTGTCGAGCCAGCCGGCGGGGACGAGGCAGTCGTCGTCCACCTTGGCGAGGTACGCGCCGTCCGCCTCGCCGAGCAGCCAGTTGGTCGGCTCGCGCAGCACGCGGTTCTCGGGGCTGTGATGGAACCGATGCACGCGTGGATCGCGCGCGAAGCCGCTCGTCACGGCGAGCGTCTCCGCGTGGTCGCCGTTGTGCCAGAGCCACACGCGCGTGTGGGCGTCGCACGTGTCGAGCAGACGCGCGATGCTGCGCCGCGTGTACTCCGGGCGACGGCAGGTGATGAGCAGGATGTCGACCGTGCGGTTGGAGGTCATGCTGCCTCCCGCCACTCGGCTGCGTCGTGCGCCGGGGTCGTCAACGAAGTCGGTTCGGCGGCGAGACTCTGGTAGATCTCAGCCAGCCGTGCGCCCTGGGCGGCGGCGTCGAAGCGGTCCTCGATCCACGCACGCCCCGCGTCGAGCATGGGCGTCCAGCGCGGCGCGGCGTCGATCGCGCGACGGATCTGCCGTTCGAGGTCGTCCACGTCGTCCTCGCGGGCCAGGTACCCGCTCACGTCCGGCCGGATCACGCCGGGAATGTCGCAGTGATGCGTGCTGACCACGGGCATGCCCGTCGCCGCGAACGCGATGAGCGTGACGGGGGCGCCGCCCTCGGTGTCGCCGTCGGACGCGGTTCGGCTCGGGGCTACGTGCAGGTGATGGGTGTAGGCCAGCTCGCGCAGCGCCGCCCACGGCTGGAAGCCGAGATGCGTCGTCCGACGACGCAGACCGGTGCGGTCGAGGGCCTCGTTGATCCGCGACTTCTCCGCGAGCGATGACGCTGCCGGCGTAGCGTCACCGACGAGCGTGACGGCCAGCTCGACGTCGCCGGCGATGCGCCCGAGCGCCTCGATCGCCAGCGGGAGACCCTTCTTCTCGCGGAACGCCGAGGCAAGCAGCACGCGCAGTGGCTCGCGTCCATCCCATGACCTCGGCCGGTACGGCAGCGTCGCGAGGTCCACGCCAAGACGCTGCACCTGGACCGTGTCCGCCGGGCAGCCGAGCTGCCGAAGGCACGCGGCCATGTGCTCGCCCTCGCAGAGCACTCGGTCCACCGTGCGGAACAGCGTTCGGTACCGGCGTCGCCAGCGGCGATGTCTCGGAAGCTGGTTGACGTCGTAGCCATAGAACGAGACGACGTGGGCGACGTCCAGCGCCCCGGCCGCCGGCAGATTGCGCCACGCCTCCGGCCCGAAGTGGGAGTGGATCACGTCGGCGCCGACGTCGATCACGGTGCGATACAGCAGGTCGTCGTAGCGGGCACCTCGCAAACGCGCGAGCCGCGAGGCCGCGCGCGGCGCGCGCGCCGTGTGCACGTAGTCCATCGGGAACCGGTCCGCGTGCTCGACGCCGTCGCAGACCACGTGCGACTCGATCGGCGCCGGGAGCATGCGCACCTGGTCGTACAGCCACGCCTGCGTCGGCGGAAGCCACGATCCGGGTACCGAGTGAACGACGAGAAGCGATGTGCCGTTGGAGTTGCTCATGTCGCGGCGGCTCCTGGGGTGGGAACGGCGACGGTGAGGACGTCACGGACATGCTGGCGGTTCATGCGCCAACTCAGCACGGCGTAGACGGCGACGCCGACGGCAACCTGCAACGACAGCGAGATCGCGGGCGTGAGTTCGGTGGTGATGGTGAGCCCGACCGCGGTCACGACCAGGCCCATCGCGACGCTGCACGCGAGGGAGGGCCACAACGCGGCGACGAAGCGTCGCATGGAAAGCCCGATGAGCCCGAACGGAATACGGAAGCACGGCCACGCGGCCGCGAGCTGCGCGATCGCGTACGCGCCGGCGACGCCGATCAGGCCCCACCGGATGCCCACGAAGAAGGCGAGCACCATGAGCGCGGCGGCTCCGAGGCCCCACGCGAAGAACAGCCCGGTGCGGCCCGTCGCCTGGTAGATGCCACCGAGCGGCGTGACCAGCGACTGGAGCATGCCGATGGGGGCGAGGATCAGGATAAGCGGAGCGACGGGCGCCCAGTCAGGGCCGAAGAGCGTTGCCACGAGATCGCCGCGCACCGCCACGAGCCCCACCATCGCGGGGAAGGTGACGGTGGCGATCGCGGCCGAGACCTTGACGAACGCCCTCCGGAAGCGGTCGTGGTCGTCCTGCCATCGCGCGTACACCGGGAACATCACGCGGCCGACCACGGCCGAGACGTGCTGCACCGGGTAGAGCATGAGCTTGTAGGCGAGCGTGTAGCAACCGAGCTCGGTCGCTCCGAGGAACTTCCCGATCAGAATGTAGTCCATGTTCCGGGCGACGTGGTTCACCACGCGGAACCCTGTGAGCCACAGGCTGTAGCCGCCGACGGAGCGCAGCTCGGTCCACGAGAACACGAGACGCGGGCGCCAGCGACATGACCACCACAGCACGCCCGTGGAGACGCCGGCCGTCGTCAGCGCCTGCACGGCGAGACTCCACACGCCGAGTCCCGCGGCGGCGCTGCCGACGCCGGTGACCGCGCCGGCCACCGTCGCCCAAAGCTCCACGCGCGCCAGCGCGCGGAAGCCGAGCTTGCGCTGGAGCAGGGCGGCGTGGACGGTGCCCGCGCCCGAGAGGACGAACACCAGCGACAGCACCGACAGCAGCGGCGCCACCGCGGCTTCGTCGAAGAACGAGGCCACGAGCGGCGCGCCCGCCACGAGGATCCCCGCGAGCGCGAGGCCGAACATCGTGTTCACCCAGAAGACCGTCGAGAGCAGGGCGGGCGCCGCGCGATCTCGCTGCACGAGGGCCGCGGACGTGCCGAGGTCCTGGAGCACCTGGGAGAAGCCGACGAGCACCATCGCCATGCTCATGATCCCGAAGGCTTCGGGCGAGAGCAGGCGCACGAGCGCCACCATCGCGGCGAGCTGGATCGCCTGACGTCCTCCGTGCGCGGCCAGCGACCAGCGCACCCCCGTGACCGCGCGATGGCGGGTCAGGCTCACGCGGCTTGCCTCGTCTCGGGGAGACGAAGCGCCCCGGTTCCGACGTTCAGCCGGCGCGGTGACTCCGGCACGAACTTGCAGTCCGGCAGGAGCGAGCGGAGCACGCGATGCTCGATCGCGGTGCCGCGCTTGCGGTACGTGCGATCGGCGACGTTGAGTACGAGGACGTCCTCCGGCGCGTCCGCCCCGGCGCTCGCGGACGTGACGACGCGGATGCGATCACGCATGCCGTCGAGACGCCCGGCGCAATGGAGATCGTCGAGACGCTCCACCACGAACGCGGCCCGCTCGGCGATTGGGCGCACCGTGTACGGCGCTCCGAAGCGCTCCGTGACGTCCCGGGCGGGAACTCCGGCGTAGACGCGATCCGGTTCCATGTCGCGCGTGACCACGGAGCCGAGCATCGCGAGGGACCGGGCGCCGATGTGCACGGGCGAGACGAGCGTCTGGCCGACGAGCCACACGTCGTCGTCGATGGTCAGCGGTCGGGAGCCGTGGAAGCGGCAACCGTACGAGACGTCACCGAAGCGGATGTGCGACCAGAGCTGGCTGTGGGCGCCGACGCCGACGTTGTCGCCGATCGTCGTCGTGCCCGCGGAGTCGACGATGCTGCCGGTGCCGAGCCAGAAGTTGTGTCCGATCGTCAGGCGGCCGGGGCCGGGGAAGAAGCAGGAGTCGTAGATCGTGCCGAAGTCGCCGATCGTGAACTCGCTGGACTCCACGCGCACGTTGTCGCGGATGTGGACGTTGTCGCCGATGCGCACGCGAGGCGACGTGAAGACGACGTTGCGGCCGAACGTCACGTTGGCGCCGATCTCCACGTCGTCGCTCGTGAACACGGGGCTCGGGGCGAGGGCGTGACCGATGCGGCGGAGGATGCGTTGGGTGAGCTTCATGGTGGCTCCGGGAAACGGGGTCAGGCGGCGCGGCGGGCGCCGGGGGCGTGGGGGGCGTGGGATGAGCGCGCGCGGGCGGCTTCGTCGAGCACGTCGCGGACGGCGGAGATGACGTCATCGACGTCGCGATCCGAGAGCGCGGCGGAGAGCGGCAGGCTGACGGTCTGCCGCCCGATGCGTGCCGCGTGCGGAACGCGATCCGGCGTCCAGCCGAAACGCTCGCGGTAGACCGGGTGCTCCGGCAAGGCGAGGTAGTGGACACCGACGCCAATGCCGCGTCGCGTCATGGCGTCGATGAACGCGTCGCGTGACGTCACGCACACGCGCTCGTCCACGAGGAGCGTGTACAGGTGCAGCCCGTGACGCGAGCCGGGTTCGAAGGCGGCGGGGCGGCCGAGGGGCAGATCGGCGAACGCGTCCTGGTAGCGCTCCCAGATCTCCAGGCGTCGTTGCCAGTTCCGCTCGACGCGGGCAAGCTGGTGAAGCCCGAGCGCCGCCTGAAGGTCCATCATGTTGTACTTGAAGCCGACCTCGACGGCGGCGTAGTGCTTGTAGCCGTCGTCGCGATAGCGTGTCCACGCGTCGCGGCTCAGCCCGTGGAGAGCGAGCGTGCGCAGCCGGGCGGCTGCTTCGGTGCACCGCGCGAGGATCATCCCGCCTTCGCCGGTGGCGACGTTCTTGGTCACGTAGAAGCTGAAGCAGCCGTAGTCGCCGATCGTGCCCGCCTTCGCGCCGCGATGCTCGGTTTCGATCGCGTGGGCGCAGTCCTCGATGACGCGGAGATCGTGCTCATCCGCCAGCGTCATGATCGCGTCCATCGCGCACGGCCGACCTGCGAAGTGCACCGGCACGACGGCGCGGGTGCGTGGCGTGAGCGCGGCGGCCACGGCGCCCGGGTCGATGTTCATCGTGACCGGATCGACGTCCGCGAGCACGGGGGTCGCCCCGGCGTGGATGATCGCGTTGACGGTGGCGCAGAACGTGAGCGGGGTCGTGATGACCTCGTCCCCGGGCGCGAGACCGGCGCCGAGCATGCTCAGGTGCAGGGCAGCCGTGCACGAGTTGACCGCGATCGCCCCGGGCGCCTGCTTGTACTCGGCGAACGCGGCCTCGAAGCGATCGACCTTCGGCCCGCTGCCGAGCCAGCCGCTGGAAAGGCAGTCGAGGACCTCGGCGATCTCTTCGTCACCGATCATCGGCGCGCCGAAGACGAGGAATGGTTGTCGCGGCGTGTGGCTCATGATCTAGGCGGCGAGGCGCGTCTCCGTCATGCGTTGGCCGCGGCAGGTGAGACAGAACGCGACGATCTCGTCCATCTGGCTCTCGGCCCGGGCCCGAACTTCGGGGATGGACACGCGGAGCCGGCGCCGCGCGTCGTCGCGCTCGCGCCAGGACGTCCAGAGGTGCTCGATGACGGCGTCCGTTTCCAGCGCGGTGAGGTCGGCGACGTTGGCCTCGAGGTTGCACATGGCGAACGTGCCACGTGCCTTGGGGCTGTAGGCGAGTGCGGCGGTGGGCACGCCCGACGAGAGGGCCGCGATCGTCGCGTGCATGCGGGCGCCGCAGAACCAGTCGGTGCGCCCGATCGCCCACTTCACCTCGCGTGGATCGGCCGACGCGGGCAGGACGGCGAGCCGGTCCGGGTGACGCCCGCCGACGGCGCGCGCGATCGCGTCACACGCGTCGGGGTCGTGTTCGACGTGCCCCGGTCTGGTCATGACGTGCGGGACGAGCAGGACGTTCGCGTCGGTCTCGTCGAGAACGCGTGATACGAAACCGCAGACGACGTCGCGGTGGTCGGCGCGCAGCCCGAATCGTTGGGCGGCGCCGTCGGCGTCGTTGAGCAGCAGGCCGCTGACGTTGACCCCCACGACGGGCGTCGCGGCATCGTCGCCGAGCCAGGCGCTCACGGGCTCGGGCAGATCCCACGGGGCCACGGCATCGAGCCCGTACGCGAGGTCCACGCCGCAGCGATGTCGCGCGGGATCGAAGGCGTCACCGGTCAGCTCCTTCAGGAGCTCGTGGCTCTGCCGGTCACGCGTCCACACCATGGCGGCGGCGCTCAGAATCCGCGCGGCCGTGCGCCGGGAACGATCGTTGCCGAAGGGCCCGATCGTCTGCGGGACGAGGATGAGCGGGCACCCCTGGTCGAGCACGATGCGCTTCTCCTGCACCGCGCGCGCGAAGCGCCGCTCGCCGTAGAGGTCGGTGAAGCCGTCGCCTGCGGTGACGTCGAGCACGGCATCGGCGGCGCGGACCCGTTGAACGGCGTTGCTCCCGAGGCCGCCGAGACGACCGGCGGCGCGGATCCGCCAGAGGCTGTCGGGGTGGTAGATGCGCCGGGTCGGGATCGCCCCGCACCGCGCGTACACGAGATCGCCACCGGCGACGTTCACGACGTCGGTGCCGCTGCCGGGATGGTCGTCGAAGACCGTGATGATCGGCGTACGCGTGCGTCGTGCGATGCCGTCGAGCAGGCAGAGATGCATGGCGGTGACACCGAGGTTCCCGGTGCCGGGCATCGCGCCGAAGATTGCGACACGCAACGGCGGCGCACCGGCGACGGGGGCGGAGGCGGGGGCGCTCGTATCGGCGAACACGGATGGACGGTCGGCGAGTCGAAGTCGCGGCATGGCGGGCATTCCTGGAGCCTCCGGCTATCGGACTCCATCGGCGTGCCGGATCGTCCGATTTGGCCCAATGCTGCGGGAATCACAGATCGGCGCACCCGCGCAAACCGAACCCGGCGGAGGCCCGTTCCGAAGCTCCGTTCGCGTTCGCCGAAGCGCGATGTACGGTTGGGGCGTGGATCCCGAGTTCGCCACCCTGGTGGTCGGTTGGTTGCTTCTCGGCGTGTACGGCATCACGGCGGTTCTGTGCGTTCGCGCGCGGAGCATCGCGGTGCTCGGGGCGCGGGTGGCGCAGAAACCGCGCGATGACGAGCGACGCGCCGGTCCGCGCACCACGGCTTATCGGGCCAGCGTCACGTTCTGGGCCCTGCTCGCGTCGACGCTGCTGTTCGTGGGGTTCGACCGCCCGCTCGGCCTGATGGACGAGCTGACCGCGACGTGCCGCCGGTTCGTCACCGCCCAGGGGTGGTACGGCGATCGACGCGATCTCCAACTCGTCGTGGCGCTGGTGATCGGCTTCGGCGGGCTGGCGTTGCTCGCGGCCTTGCTCGTCCGAACCCGCGACCTGCTGCCGAGGCACGTGCCCGCGTTCGTCGGCGCCACGGTCGTGGTGATGCTGCTGCTCGTCCGCACGCTCTCGTATCACCACCTCGACGCGGTGCTCTACCCGGGCGGGGCGACGGGATCGTCCGGCACGCTCATCGAGATCGCCGCCGCCGCTCTCATCGGACTGTGCGCCGCGGCGAGCTGCCGCTGGGTGCGACGCGGGTCAGCGTGATCGCCGGAGGTTGACGAGGAAGTCGCGCAACACGACCGCGTGGTTGTGCACCGGATCCCGCGACGCGTACAGCAGCGTCAGCGTGTTGCCGTCAACGCCCGCGAGCAACTCGTCGATCTCGCGACCGTGATCGGCCAGCTCCAGCCGATACCGTTCGACGAACTCCTCGAACCGATCCGGATCCTGATGAAACTCCTTGCGCAGCTCCGAGCTCGGTGCGACGCCCTTCGCCCACGCGTCGTGCCGCAGGTCGTCCTTGCGAACACCCCGAGGCCACAGCCGATCGATGAGCACTCGATGGCCGTCGTCCGGTGATGGCTCGTCGTACACACGCTTGATTTGGATACGCAGGCTCACCTGTGGATCTTCTCCGTCGTGGCAACTCGGAATTCGACCGCCCCCATCCTACGCGGATAATCGGGGATGACTCAGCGTCGTCGATTTTCGATGGGAGCCCGCCCTCACGCCGCGAGACGGGCCTGGGCTTCCGTCAGCTTGTTCCACCACCCGCGGTTGGCGGTGTACCACGCGACCGTGTCGGCCAGCGCTTCCGGCCACGCGCTTCGTGTGGGGCGCCACGCGAGCTCCTCGCGGATCCGCGTTGTGTCGAGCGCGTACCGGTGGTCGTGGCCGTGGCCGGGCCGGTCCGGGACGTTTCGGATCATCGACTCCGGCTTGTCCATCAGCCGCAGGATCTCGTGTGTCAGCTCCAGGAGCGAGTGCTCGTTGTCGGCGCCGATGTTGTACACCTCGCCCGGCTCGCCGCGTTCGAGCACGGCCAGCAGCGCCTCGCAGTTGTCGATCACGTGGATCCAGTCCCGCACGCCGCGGCCGTCGCCGTGGAGCGGGACCTGCCACCCGTCGAGAAGGTTCGTCACGAACCGCGGGATCGTTTCCTCAGGGTACTGACACGGTCCGAAGCTGGTCGAGCTGCGCGCGATCATCACCGGTGTGTCGAACGTTCGATGGTGGGCCAGAGCTTGCGAGTCCGCCGCGGCCTTGCTCTCGGCGTACGGGCCGCTCGGTCGCAGCGGTGACCGTTCGGTGGACCGCTCCCGCGTCGCGTCGATCGGCAGCGGGCCGTAGACCCGGCCCGTGCTCCCGATGACGATGCGCTCGATCGTTGGCGTCTCGCGGCAGGCGTCGAGGAGAGTCTGCGTGCCGTGCACGTTCGTCGTGATGAACGGTGCGTCGTCCGCGAGCGGTCGATCGACGAGGGTCTCGGCGGCGAGGTGCACGACGTGGGTGCAGCCCCGGAGCGCGCGCCGAAGCGTCTCCCGATCCCGCACGTCGCCGTGCACGAACGTGTAGCGCCCGGCCACCGTGCCGAGGTTGCCGAGGTTGCCCGCGTGCGTCAGGGCGTCGTAGTTGACGATGTTCCAGTCGGGGCGATGGCGCCCGATGTAGCGCACCAGGTTGCTGCCGATGAACCCGGCCCCGCCCGTCACCAGGACGCTCGTCGAACGCTCACGCCGCACGTCGGAGCTCCCCGGTCTCGGGTCGAATGCGCCACGCGTCGCGCTCCGCCGCGGCCGCGATCAGCTCCGCGATGCACGGACCGATCGCTTCGTGCCATGACCGGGGCCGACCGACCAGGTCCGTCAGGCGTCCGATGGCGAG
The DNA here is from genome assembly GCA_024226535.1 of Planctomycetota bacterium. Classification (GTDB taxonomy): domain Bacteria; phylum Planctomycetota; class Phycisphaerae; order Phycisphaerales; family SM1A02; genus JAAELP01. The sequence goes on from JAAELP010000128.1 coordinate 29,456, forward strand.
GATGCCCCGGCGCGGTCGCTGTGCCGGGCTCGATTCCGCGTTCGTCGCGCGCGGCTGGACGCGGCAGGGGAGGGCGGCCTGCGCCACCACGCACTTGGCCAGGTCGTACCACGTCGCGATCTCGTCGTTGGCCGCGTGCACGGTGCCGCGCGCGCCGCGCTCCATCAAGTCGTATGTCAGCCGCGCGAGATCCGCCGTCGACGTCGGCCGGCCGAACCGATCGTTCACCACGCGCAGCTCCGTGCTCCGCAGCGCCTCGTCGATGATCGACCGCACGAAGTTCTTCCCGTGCGGCGCGAACAGCCAACTGGAGCGCACGATCAGGTGCTCGGCCTCGCTCGACCGGATGGCCTCCTCGCCGTCGAGCTTGCTCGAACCGTAGACGTTCACCGGCGCCGTCGGCGCGTCCTCGTCGTAGGGTTTGCTCGCCTCGCCGTCGAAGACGTGGTTCGACGAGAAGTGCACGAGCGGGGCCCCGATCCGCTTGCAGCACCACGCGAGGTTCGCCGGGCCGCCCCAGTTCACTGCGTACGCGTCGACCTTGTTGGTCTCGGCGCGGTCCACGTTCGTCCAGCCCGCGGCGTTGATGACGGCGTCGGTGGGCTCGGCCCCGAGGATCTCCTCGACCGTCGCCGCGTCAGTGATGTCCAGTTCGTCGCGCGATGCGAACGCGCGGACCTCCAGCCCGCGCTGCGCGGCCTCGCGCACGAGATCGCGCCCCAGCATTCCGCGGGCGCCGATGATCGTGATCCGCTGGAGCGGGCCACCGGACTTCTTCGGTTGTGGCGTCGCGTGGGGTTGCGGCTTCGTGTGCTGTTGCGGCGTCTCATCCGGCGCGCACGCGGGTACTTCGATCGGGGCTCTCGGGATGTCTGTTGTGCATGTCATGCGCAGTACCGCAGGATCGGCGCCAGCTCGCTGACGCCCTCGGCCACGAGCCGGTTGGCTCGGTAGAGACTCTCGATCGTGCCTGCGTCGGTCCACCAGCCGTCGATGACGTTGTGGGTGAGATCGCCGCGCCGGAGGTACATGTTGTTGACGTCGGTGATCTCCATCTCACCGTGAGCACCGGGCTCGACGAGGCGGCACAGATCGAACACGTCCTTGTCGTAGAAATAGATGCCGATCACCGCGAGGCACGACGCCGGTCGTTGCGGCTTCTCGACGATCTCGACGATGCTGCCGTCGTCCATTTGCGCGACACCGAAGTACTCGGGATCGGGGACGACCTTCAACAGCACCCGCGCTCCGCTTCGCTGCATCTCGAACTCGTCCACGAAGTGCTGGATCGAGCTTTCGATGATGTTGTCGCCGAGCACGACGCACATGCGGCTGCGACCGACGAACTCCTCCGCGTGAAGCAGGGCGTCGGCGATGCCGCCATCTCGCTCCTGGCACGCGTAGTGAAGCCGGCGCACGCCGAGGTGATGTCCGTTGCCGAGCAGACGCCGGAAGTCGCCGACGTCCTCGGGCGTGGTGACGACGACGATGTCGTCGATGCCCGCCTCGATGAGCGTGCGCACCGGGTAGTAGATCATCGGGCGGTCGTAGACCGGCAGCAGGTGCTTGTTGATGACGCGCGTCAGCGGGTCCAGACGCGTGCCGCGGCCACCGGCGAGGATGACGCCTTTCATGGGCTCGTCTCCGGAAGGGCGGGCGATGCTGTGCGCGGTGTTATCGGCAGGATTCGGAGGTGGATTTGGTTCGATTGCGCGAACGGGGCGGAGTCGCGTGATCGGCCCTCGCGGACGGAGCGTCGGCGGAGTTGCTGCGAAACCGCGTCACGGTGGGGTTTCGCCCGGGATCCGGGGCCGCCGCCCGGGCCCCGTACCCTCGCCCCGTGACCGCGACTCCGACCCCCGACATCGTGCTTCGCGTGCCTGGCCGGTGGGACGATCCGGCCGCGCTGGCCGGCGCCCTGCCGTCGGGCTTCGCGTTGGCCGCCGACCACCTCGCCATGCCGGACGGCTCGCTCATCGGGTTCGTTCCGATGCCTCCGGATACGGAGTTTCCGTTCGTCTTCGGCGCGGCGTGTTTCGGGCACGAACGGCCCGTCGACGAGCACGCGGTGGACGGCTACACGGTCAACGCCTGTCTTGCCGGCCCCGGTGGATCGGTGACGAGCGCGACGCGGATGGTGGTGGCGGCCACGGCGCTGCTCAACGCCGGCGGTCTCGGCGTGTTCATCGACAACAGCCTCGTCGCGCACGAGGCGATGACCTGGATGGAGATCGTCGCTCCGATCGGGATCGAAGCGCTCCTCTGCATCTTCCTCAACATGTTCCGCGGGGACGAATCCGTCTACTCCATCGGTTTGCACACGCTCGGGATGCGCGAGGTGGTGGTTCGACGCAGCGGGGACGACGATCGCGACCGAACCGTTCTGCTCGACTTCATCGAGGCGGTCGCGTTCGGCGATCGTGCCTCCGCGGGAGATGTCTACCACTGCGGCGACGTCTCGATGCGCGTGACGTGCGGCGTGTCCGCGCGGTTCGAACGGCATCTGCCCGTCTACAACCCTTACGGCGAGTGGCGCCTGGAGCTGATCGGATGCCGGTGACCCTCGACGCGCACGCCTGGGCTCGTCCGCCGCCGCGATCACCGCCGCGATCACTGCCGCGACCACTGCCGCGACCACCGCCGCGATCACCGCCGCGATCACCGGGGCTCGCTGTCGGTCAGGCCGCGCGTCGTTGCGCGGTCACGGCGTGGGTCGGGAACGCGAGCGTGGCAGGCCCGCCGACGAGGCGCTCATACAGCTCCGCGAGGCGCTCGC
>JAAELP010000129.1 GCA_024226535.1 Planctomycetota bacterium
GTACTCCGCCGGGGCGCTGTCGCCCGCCTCGCCCTTGAGGATGCTCAGCATGTACCGCGGGCCGGACAGCTCCGGCTTGAGTGCCAGCGCCCGTTCGTAGCTCTCGATCGCCTCGTCGCGGCGACCGTGACGGCGGTGGACGTCGCCCTGGTAGCTGTACGCCTCGGCGTAGTTGGGACGAAGCGCTACCGCACGGTCGAGGTGCACCTGGGCATCCTCGGTCCGGCCGAGCTGGAGCAGGGCGTTGCCGAGGTTGCAGTGCGCCTCGGGGTAGTCCTGCCGGAGCTTCAGTGCCCGCTCGTAGCACGCGACCGCCCGATCGAGGTCCAGCGCGGCGCGGTATGCCTCGCCGAGGTTGTTGTGGAAGATGGACTGGTCCGGCGACTGCTCGATCGCGCGGGTGATGTGCGCGATCGCCTCGGGCCCGCGACCGGACTGGTGGCAGATCACGCCGAGCAGGTGACGCGCGTCCACGTGTTCGGCGTCGGCGGCGAGGATGCGTTCGTAGCGAACGCGCGCCTCCTCGAACCGACCCTTGCGGTGATGCTCCACGGCATCCTGAAGGAGCTGGGCGAGGGATGCATCGGTCAGCAGCGTTGAATGGGCCATCGCTCGCTTCTCCACAGGTGCCGGGAACCCACCGTACCCCTGTTATCGGCAAGCTCCCCCCGCCCACCAACAGCAATCGACCACGCCATCGGCGCGTTGTGGGCTCGTCGGCGCCCCCGTATCATCCGCCTCGTGGTCGACACCACGCACCGGACACGCCGACCGACTCCGTTCCCGCGCTCCGGCGCGCCGGGCCTGCTCGCGACGCTCGTGCTCACCCTCACCGCGATCCTGCTGCTGCCGGCGGGCCGCGTCCACGCCCAGACCACCGTCACCATCACCGGCGACCGCCTCAGCGGCACCGTCCTGCCGATCCTGCCGCTCACCGGCGACGTCACGATGACCGCCCGCCGCGGCTGGGCGTGGACCGTGGACGACACGAAGCGCCTCCTGCTGGAGGGCGACGTGGTCGTGAGCATCGCCGGCCAGCCCTTCACCGGGCCCACCTGCGCGGTCTGGCTGAACCGGCTGCCGACGGCCGACGGGCTCGTGAACCAGGTCGCGCTCTACTTCGATCGGGTGGTCAACCCACGCCGCGCCTCCGGCTTCGGTGTCGGCGGCGACAGCCTGCTGATCACCGGAAGCGCGCAGGGGGAGGTCACGCTCAGCGTCGACCTGCTCCAGGAGGGACGACCCGCCTACAGCGAGGTGCTCCGCGCCGGCGAGCGGCGTCTTCAGATGCACCGCCGGCTTCTCGAGGGCGACCCGCCGCTGCTGGCCCAGCGCCCGCAGGTCGACGAGCCGGAGCCGCCGCACGTCTTCGATCCCCAGCCCGGCGGCCTCGTCGAGGAGCGCGACTTCGCGCTGCCGGCGACGATGGAGCTGCCTCCCCTCGGCCAGCGCAAGCCGTGGCTGCGCGAGCCCGGGTCGATCCTGCGGCTGACCTACGGCGCGATCCACGTGCAGCCCGGCGCGACGGAGAACGTCATCTCGATCAGCGACTCGATCATCATCGAGTACTTCTCCGAGAGCCGCACCGACGACCTCGCGCAACTCACGCTCTCCGCCGACCGCGCCGTGATCTTCACCGATCCCGGCACGCTCGAGGAGATGACGCAGTGGAACCTCGACGTCTCGATCGTGCGCGGCATCTACCTCGAGGGGAACGTCACCGCCAGCGCCAACGAGGGCGAGTACCTCGCCCGGGCGCCGCGCATCTACTACGACTTCACGACGGACCAGGCGATCCTGCTCGACGCGGTGCTCCGCACGTACGAGCGCGACGGTCGCCTGCCGGTCTTCGTTCGCGCCGAGGAGATTCGTCAGATCGCGTTGACGCAGTGGAAGACCAAGCAGGTGCACGTCACCACGAGCGAGTTCTTCACGGGGCACCTGGCCGTCGGCGCGAAGCGGATGACGGTGACCCGCCGCCCGGTCGGCGGCGGCACCGGCCGCGGCACCGGTGGGGGCCCCGGCAGCAGCCCCGGTTCGAGCGGCGGCGGGAGCCTCAGCGGGACGATCGGCGGCATCGGCAGCGGAGGCCAGGAAGGCCCGCAGGAGACGCATCTCGACGCCGAGTCCATCACCCTCGAGGCGGGCGGCGCGCCGTTCTTCTACTGGCCGCGCTTCCGGGGGACGATCCACGACATTCCATTGCGCGGCCTGAGCATCGGCGTCAGCGACAACGACGGCGTGCGGATCGAGACGAGGTGGAACTTCCTTTCGCTGCTCGATTTCGAGAGACCACCGGGCGTGGACGCGACGCTGAAGCTCGACGGCTTCACCAAGCGCGGGCCCGCCGCCGGGCTCGACGTAACCTACACGCGTGATTCCGGCACGGGGCGGCTGGATCTCTACGGCATCTACGACGACGGCACGGACCTGACGTCCAGCGGCGTCGACGTCCAGCATGACGAAGAGATGCGCGGCGTCGCGCTCTGGGAGCACCAGATGGACCTCGGGCGCAACTGGTCGCTCCAGGCGCAGGGGTCGTACATCAGCGACCCAAGCTTCATCAGCACCTGGCGGGAGCGCGACTTCGTCAACCGCCGCGAGTACGAGACCGGCTTCTCGCTCAAGCACCAGCGCGACAACACCGCGATCACGCTCACCACGCAGTACGACGTGAACGACTTCATCTCCAACGACTACCTGCTCGCCAGCGCGGCGTACACGGTGGACCGCACGCCGGAAGGCTCCTGGCGCACGTACGGTCGCCCGTGGTTCAACGAGAACATGACGTACTCCGGCGAGATGCGTACCGGGCGGGTGCGGCTCGTGTTCGAGGAGAGCGCGCCGTTCCAGCTCGGCGTGCCCCCCGCCGCGTTCGGAGTCGGACCGACCACGCCCATCTCCAGCGCGCTGCTCGCCCAGGGGCTGCGCTCCAAGTGGGTCTATCGTTTCGACAGCCGGCACGAGCTGGCGTGGCCGATGAAATACGGCGCGCTCCAGGTGACGCCGTTCGTCGTGGGTCGCATGACGGCCTACGACGACGACTTCACCGAGTTCTCGGGGAAGGACGACAAGGCGCGGGCCTTCGGGGCCGCGGGCCTCCGCCTGAACACGCAGTTCCAGCGCGTGGACAACAGCGTCGAGAGCCAGCTCTTCGACCTGCACCGGCTGCGTCACATCATCGAGCCGAGCCTGACGGTCTGGGTGGGAGCGAGCGACGTGGACCAGTCGGATCTGCCCGTCTACGACCTCGGCGTCGAGTCGCTGGCGACCGGCGGCGTCGTGCGGCTCGGTCTCCGCAACACGTGGCAGACGCAGCGCGGCGGCCCGGGCCGATGGCGATCGGTGGACGTGCTCACGCTGAACACCGACGTCGTGTTCCACTCGAACGACACGAACAAGGAATCGCCGACGCCGCAGTTCTTCGACTACCGTCCCGAGTACTCGCAGATGGGCGACCACGTGGCGACGTCGGGCGTGCTGCGGCTCAGCGACACGTTCATCGTCTCCGGCGAGGGCACGATCGACATCGACGAGTCGGCGATCGCCCGCGGCGCGATCGGCGCCGAGCTTCAGCATTCGCCGCTGCTGTCCACGTTCGTCGAGTACCGGTACATCGACGCCAGCGACCACCAGCTCCTCGGCGTGGGCTGGAACTACCAGATCTCGAAGAAGTACAAGGTGGCCTTCTGGCCGCAGTGGGATTTCGACGCCGACGAGTTCCGCTACGTCACGCTCAACGTCGTGCGCAGCTTCCCCGACTTCGACATGAGCTTCCTCGTCAGCCACGACGAGATCCGCGACGACACGACGTTCGGGGCGTCGCTGAAGCTGGCGGAGTTTTGAACGTCCTCGATCATGGCTCAAGCGCTTGCGCCTGTCTGAACGGCATCCGTCACTCGAAGTACCGCCCCCAGAGCACGTCGAGGCGCCGGACCTCGTCGGGCGGCACCATCGACTTGTCCGACCAGATCGCCAGCGCGAGCGCGGAGTGGGCGCTGCTCGGCTGCGCGCGGAGCGCCGACACGTCGCTCAGGGCCGCCCGGATGAGGGCGATGGAGGCGTCCGTCGCCCGGTTGAGGTTGCCGATGATCTCCTCGAGCAGGGATGCCTCCCCGGTCGTCGCGTGCGGGCGCCAGCAGTCGTAGTCCGTGGGCAGCGCGATGAGGGCGTAGGCCATCTCCGCCTCGCGGGCGAGCCGGGCCTCCGGGAGCGCGGTCATGCCGACGACGTCGGCTGAGAACTGCCGGTGCAGGTTCGACTCGGCGCGGGTGGAGAAGCTCGGCCCCTCCATGCAGACGTACGTGCCGCCGTCGTGAACGCGCACGCTGTCGGCGTCGGCGGCGTGGTCGAGCAGCCATCGACGCATCACGGGGCAGAACGGGCTCGCGAACTCCACGTGCACGGCGGCGTGCTCGTAGAAGGTCCGGTCCCGTCCTACCGTGCGGTCGATGAGCTGATCGCAGATCACGAGGTCGCCGGGCGCGATCTCCTCACGCAGCGAGCCCGTTGCCCCGGAAGCGAGACAGTGCGTGCAGCCCAGCGCCTTGAGGGCGTAGATGTTCGCCCGGTACGGCACGTGCGCCGGGTTGAGCAGGTGACCGGGTCCGTGCCGCTGAAGGATGGCGACGGGCACGTCACCGAAACGCCCGGTCACGATCTTCGAGCTCGGCGCGCCGAACGGCGTGTCGAGCTCGTACTCGCGGAGGTCCTCCGGCGCCATCCCCTCGCCCAACCGCTCGCCGAGCCCGGTGCCGCCGATCAGTGCCACGCGGAATTCATCGCTCATGACGGGGATCGTACCGTTGTCGCTGTGTCCGTGGCCTGACCCCTCTCCCCCCGGGAGAGGACAGCCTCGCGCAGCGAGGCAGGTGAGGGCGGACGTCCTTGCACGTCCGCCCCTCACCCGGCTCGCTGCGCTCGCCGACCTCTCCCCGCGGCGGGGAGAGGTGGTCGGAGCCGCGTGTCCGCGTCCGCGTCCGCGCAACCCGCTACGATCCGAGGCATGAACGCCTGGGTCCTCGACGAGCCGAAGCCCGTGAACGAGCGGCCGCTGCGTCTCGCTGATCGTCCTGACCCCGCGCCGGGCCCGGACGAGGTTCTCATCGCAGTTCGCGCCTGTGGGATCTGCCGGACGGACCTGCACGTCGTCGAGGGGGAACTGGAGGTCCGGCGTCCCGGGATCGTGCCGGGTCACCAGGTCGTCGGTTGCGTCGAGGCACTCGGCGCCAACGCCCGCGGGCTGGACATCGGTCAGCGTGTCGGCGTGGCGTGGCTGCACTCCACGTGCGGCACCTGCCCTCACTGCCGGACCGCGCGCGAGAACCTCTGCACGGCGGCCCAGTTCACCGGATGGACGCGTGACGGCGGCTACGCCGAACGTCTCGTCGCGCCCGCCGAGTTCGTCTACGCGCTGCCCGATGCACTCGACGACCTCGCCGCCGCCCCCCTGCTCTGCGCCGGCATCATCGGCTACCGGTGCCTCCGGCAGTGCGGGCTGGCCGACTGGAGCGGCGCGCGTCTCGGGCTCTACGGATTCGGCGCCGCCGGGCACATCGCGATCCAGATCGCCCTCCACCGCGGCGCGGAGGTCTACGTCTGCACGCGTGACCGCGCGCGACACCAGGCCCTGGCCGAGGAACTCGGCGCGACGTGGGTCGGCGACACGTTCGACACGCCGCCGGTCGCGCTGGACGCGTCGATCGTCTTCGCGCCGGCGGGCGAGATCGTGCCGGCGGCGCTGCGCGCCCTCGATCGCGGCGGGCGGCTCGTGCTCGGCGGCATCCACATGAGCCCGATCCCCTCGCTGGACTACGGCGATCTCTACTGGGAGCGCGAGATCCGAACCGTCGCCAACAACACGCGCGACGACGGCCGGGCGTTCCTCGCCGAGGCGGCGCGGGCCGGCGTGCACACGCACACCCAGGCGTTCGCGTTCAACGAGGCGAACGAGGCCCTGATCGCCCTGAAGCACGACGCGATCCGGGGCGCGGGCGTGCTCGTCGTGGAAGCGGCGGGCGCCGGCACCGAATAAGATCGAGCCATGGACGACGCCGCCAACCTCACGCAGATGCTCCAGGACGTCGACGAAGAGCGCGACGGAGCGATGGATCGCCTCATGGAGGCCGTCTACGGCGACCTCCAGCGCGTGGCGGAGCGGCACATGGCCGAGCGCTACGGCCGCGGCCTGCCCGGGGTCACGCTGGAGCCGGCGGCGCTCGTCAACGAGTCGTTCATGAAGCTCATCCGGCAGCGGAAGTCCTACGGCAACCGCGGGCAGTTCTTCGCGATCGCGACGAAGGTGATGCTCCGCGTGCTCATCGACTACGAGCGCCGGCGCCGAGCCACCAAGCGCGGCGGCGACCGGGGGCGCGTCACCCTGCTGCTGGAGCACGGCGCCGCCGGCCCCGGAAAAGAGGACACGTGTGTCGACATCGAGCCGCTCGCCGACGTGTTCGAGCGCCTGGAGGCGCTGGACGCGCGCAAGGCCGACGTCGTGAAGCTGCGCGTGGTGTGGGGGCTCCAGATGCCGGAGATCGCCGCGGCACTCGACGTTTCGCTGGCGACGATCGAACGCGACTGGTCGTTCGCGAAGGCGTGGGTGCTGCGCGAGGCGGCCCGCGCTTCGTGACCGCTCGCACGAATCCGCGTTGATCGATCCTGGTTTTTGCGCTGCCCCCACGCGCCGCATGGCGTTACCATGCGCACGGAGCAGGCGGGAAAGGACGGCATGAGCACGATGAACCGTTGCGTCGGCATCCTCGCCACGGGGATCGCTGGGGTCGCGCTCGCGGTCGTGCCCTCCACGGAGGAGGCGAGCGATCGCGGCGTGACGTATGTCATGGGAGGCGGCGGTCTCGCGGGATACGGCTGCGGATTCGCGGATCTCGACGCCGACGGTGACCCCGACATCGTCATCGTCATCGTCGGCGCCGCCGACGGACGCGTCGGCATCTACGAGAACGACGGCACCGGCCACTTCGCCGACCACTCGCTCACGAGCGGGGTCCCGTTGCTCACGAACGCGTCCGCCTTGGCGTTGGCCGACTACGATGACGACGGCCTCGTCGACCTGTACCTGACCCAGTGGAGCGCGCCCAACGTGCTCATGCACAACGAGGGCGGGTTCTTCTTCACCGACGTCTCCGCCTTCGCGGGCGTCAACGACAACGGGTTGAGCAAGGGCGCGTGCTGGGGCGATTACGACGGCGACCGCTGGCTCGACCTGTACGTCTGCAACTACGCGGGCCCGACACCGAACCGGCTCTACCGGAACGTCGGCAACGGCACCTTCCAGAGCGTCGAGGGCACCCAGGGCGTCAACGATCCGCACCTCGGTTTTCAGGCAGTGTGGTCCGACTACGACCGCGACGGCGACGTCGATCTCTACCTCTCCAACGACAAGGGCTACCAGAAGATATGGGGGCCGAACCAGCTCTGGCGCAATGACGCCGGGACCCTCGCCAACGCCTCATCGGGTTCCGGGGCGGACATCGCGCTCGACTCGATGGGCCTCGCGTGCGGCGACTTCGACGGGAATCGCTGGCCCGACTTCTACCTGACCAACGTCCCCGGCGGTGGCGGGATGAACAACCCGCTCCTGCTCAACCAGGACGGCAAGCTCTTCGGCGAGAACGGGCTCTCCTGGGGCGTGGACAATCCCTGGGTGAGCTGGGGCACGATCTTCTACGACTTCGACAACAACGGGTTCCTGGATCTCTACGTCAACAACACCATCGATCCGAACACGCTCTACCTCAACAGCGGCGCGCCGACGTGCCTCGAGGTCGGCGCCGGCGCCGCGGTGGCAGGGCCCAGCAGCAACTCCTACAGCTCCGCCGTGGCCGACGTGGACGGGGACGGAGATCTCGACCTGCTCCTGAACAACCTCGAGGACCCGGTAGCGCTGTACATCAACCACGAGGGCGATCTCCGCGGGTCGATCCGGTACCGCGTGGTCGGCGTCACGCGCAACAGCGGCGCCGTGGGGGCGTGCGTGGACACCCGCATCGGCACCTCGTGGAAGATGCGCGAGCTGCTCGCCGGCGGAAACAGCTACCTCGGGCAGAACGAGCTACTCGTGCACGTGGGCGCGGGCAGCGCGACGACGGCCGACGAGGTCGTCGTCTCCTGGCCCGGCGGCGCGCCGACGCGCACGCTCACGAACCTCCCGACCGATGCGACGTGGACGCTCTACCCGCCGGCCCGTCTCGGCGACGCCGATGACGACGGCGACGTCGACCTCGACGACTTCCACGCGTTCGCCGCGTGCCACGGCCTGCCGTTCGCCCCCGGCTGCGAGATCATGGACCTCGACGGCGACGCCGACGTGGACGACGACGACTTCGACGCGTTCCTCCTGATCTACGGTCTACCGCTCGCGGACTGCAACGACAACGGAACCGTCGATCTCGAGGAGATCCTGATCGACCCCGGGCTCGACGTGAACGGAGACGGCGTGATCGACGCATGCTGCCCGGCCGATCTCAACCTCGACGGCGACGTCGGCTTCGGCGACATCCTCGCGGTGATCGGCGCCTGGGGACCGTGCGCGGCCTGCCCCGAGGATCTCGACGGCAGCGGCGACGTCGGCTTCGGCGACATCCTGGCGGTCATCGGCGCGTGGGGCCCATGCGGGTAGGAGGTATCATGAGGGCCTCGCGCGGTCCTTCCCGCGTGTGACCCTGCATGACCACCAGCGAACGCTTCCAGCAGATCGAGGACCTCTTCCACCGCGCCAAGGTGCTGGAGCCGTCGGACCGCGCCGTGTTCCTCGACGGGGCGTGCGGGGACGACCTGGATCTGCGCTCCGAGATCGAGTCGTTGCTCGCCCACACCGACCGGGGAACGGCGGACGTGAGCCTTTCGGCGCCGGAGTCTGCATCGGCGTCGCAACGCGATCTCGCGACGCTCGTCGATCGCGGCCCGATCTCCGAGGGGCCGGGCGTGCACATCGGCGCGTACAAGATCCTCCAGCAGATCGGCGAGGGCGGCTTCGGCGTGGTCTACATGGCCGAGCAGGAGAAGCCCGTGCGTCGCAAGGTGGCCGTGAAGGTCATCAAGCTCGGCATGGACACCAAGCAGGTGATCGCGAGGTTCGAAGCCGAGCGGCAAGCGCTCGCGCTGATGGACCACCCGAACATCGCCCGCGTCCTCGACGCCGGCGCGACCGAGACGGGACGACCGTACTTCGTGATGGAACTCGTCCGCGGGATCCCCGTCACCGAGTACTGCGATCAACGGCGGCTGTCGGCGCGGGATCGCCTGGAGCTGTTCATCGACATCTGCCACGCGGTTCAGCACGCCCACCACAAGGGCATCATCCACCGCGACCTCAAGCCCTCGAACATCCTCGTCACGCTGCACGACCACAAGCCGGTCCCGAAGATCATCGACTTCGGCATCGCCAAGGCGACGAGCCAGCGTCTCACCGAGAAGACGTTGTTCACGGAGTTCCGGCAGTTCATCGGCACGCCGGAGTACATGAGCCCCGACCAGGCGGACATCAGCGGGCTCGACATCGACACCCGAAGCGACATCTACCAGCTCGGCGCCGTGCTCTACGAGCTGCTCACCGGCACGCCGCCGCACGATCCGGACACGCTGCGTACGTCCGGATACGCCGAGATGCAGCGGATCATCCGCGAGGTCGATCCGCCGATGCCGTCGACGCGCATCCACACGCTGGCATCGACGCCGCCGGGCCGGCACAACGGCGAGCCGGCGTCAGCCGCCGACGTCGCCGGCGATCGCGGGATCGCGGTGTCGGCGCTGGCGCGCTCCCTGCGTGGCGACCTCGACTGGATCGTCATGAAGGCGATGGAGAAGGACCGGACACGCCGGTACGACTCGGCCAACGAGCTTGCCGCGGACGTCACCCGCTACCTGGGCGACCAGCCCGTGCTCGCGGGACCACCGAGCGTGCTCTACAAGCTCCGCAAGTTCGTCCGGCGGCATCGCCTCAGCGTCATCGCCGGCGGGCTCATCGCCGCGGCGCTGATCGTCGGCGCGACCGTCGCCGCCAGCGGGTTCGTGCGGGCGAGCCGCGAGGCGCGGCACTCGGTGGCGGTCAGCGATTTCCTCCAGTCGCTGGTGATGGAGCTGGACCGCGGGGCGGCGCCGGGGCAGGAGATGACCGTGGAGCAGATCGTCGAACGCGCCCGCGCGCTCTTCGGCGACGACCACGCCGTCGTCGGCACGCTGCTCATGTCGCGGGCCTCCTCGCTCGGGACGTCGGGACGGGCGGCGGAGGCGATCGCCTCCCAGCGCGAGGCGCTGGCCTTCTTCCGCCGCGCCCACGGCGACGATCATCCCTCCGTTGCCGCCGCCCTGACGGCGCTCGCGAAGCTCACCAAGGAGGACGGGGATCTCGTCACTGCCGAGGCCACCTATCGCGAGGCGCTGGAGGTCAAGCGGCGGATCCACGGACCGCGCGGACAGCTCGTCGCCGACGCCGTCGAGGACCTGCGGGAGTTTCTCGTCAACTCGGGCGGGCAGACCTCCTACGACGAGATCAAGGTGCTCTGGGCGGAGTCGGTCGATCTCTACAGCGAGGCGCTGGGGGCCGCACACCCGGTCCACGTGAAGGACTTCTGCAACCGCGCGGTCTGGCTCCACGAGCAGGGTTTCCACGAGGAGGCGGCGCCGCTCCTGCCTGAGGCGGTCCGGCTCGCCCGCGAGGTGCTCGACGAAGACGACCTCACGCGCTTCCGCGCCCTCAATGCGCTCGCGCAGAAGAAGCTGCTCCAGAACAGCGACATCGAGGGGACGCTCCCGATCATGGAGGAGCTGCTGGAGACGAGCCTCCGCCTGTGGGGACCGACGCACATCGCGTCGTTGTCGATCCACGTGCAGGGCATCGTGCTGTATCAGCAGGTCGGCGAGATGGAGCGCGCCGGGGAGCTGATGCGCGCCTACCTCGACGTCCGTCGCGACACCGAGATCAGCGGCAGCCTGCTCCTGGTCACCCTGACGCAGGGGGTCTGGAGTTCGATGAGCGACTGGATGGATGCGAACCCCACCGAGGGGCGCGAGTTCTTCCTGCACTTCATCGACGACCTCGAGGTGGCGCTTTCGCCGGAGAACGAGCGGATGATCCGGGTGCTGAGGCTCGTCGGGGAGTGGATGGTCGAGCACGACTACCCCGCCGACGCGGCGCCGCTGCTGGAGCGTGCCGTCGTCGCGCAGGAGAGTCACAGTTCCGATCCGACCGACGCTCGGGTGCGGCTGCTGCGAGCCCTCGGCGGCGCGCAGATGGGCATCGAGCAGTACGAGGAGTCGGAACGCTCGCTCCTGCGCTCGCTCCGGGACGCCGAGGATCTCGATCTCGCTTCCGAGCAGGCCAAGACCCGCGAGCACCTCGTCTGGCTCTACGAGCGTTGGGAGAAGCCGGAAGAGGCGGCCCGCTACCGCGGCGAGTGAGGGGTCGGCGGCGCCGCCGCCGCGTGTCTCCGTGACCAACAACGAAAGGCGACCTACGTCATGATCAGGATGCTCTCGACCGCTCCCGTCGTCATCGCGCTCGGCCTGCCCGTCCTCGCCCCCACCGCCCGGGCCGAGGACACGCCGACGCTCCCGGAGCGTCTGGAGCGGATGGTCGAGCGGCTCGAGCAGCGGCGAACGGACCACCACATCCCCGGCATGGCGATCGCGGTGGTGAAGGACGGCACGGTGATACTGTCGCGCGGCTTCGGGCTCGCCGACGTCGAGACCGGTGAGCCGGCGACGGACCAGACGCTCTTCGCCGCCGGCTCCACGACGAAGGCGTTCACCGCCGCGCTCATCGGCATGCTCGTGGACGACGGTCGCATGAGCTGGGACGACCCGGTGCGGAACCACCTGCCCGGCTTCCGGCTCAGCGATCCCGAGGCGAACGAGAAGGTCGTCATGCGCGACCTGCTTTGCCACCGAACCGGCCTCGCCTCGATGAACGTGCTCTGGTACGGCGCCGACACCACCAGCGCCGACGTGCTCGCGGCGGCGGCGAAGGCGGAGATGCTCTACGGCTTCCGGGAACAGTGGAACTACAGTAACATCAGCTTCCTCGCCGCCGGCGTGGCGGCGGGCAACGCGAGCGATGCGGGCTCGTGGGATGCGCTGATCGCCCGGCGCATCTTCGAGCCGCTCGGCATGACCAGCTCCACGACCTTCCTCGAGGCGGCGCAGTCCGATCCGCGTCTGGCGACGGGGTACCGCTGGGTCGCCGATGCGTCGACGCTCGAGTCCCAGGCGATGCGCCGGGTTGAGGCGGTTGCGCCGGCCGGCGCGATCAACTCCAACGTGCGCGACATGGCCCGGTGGGTGCGGTTTCAGCTCGGTCGCGGCGAGTTCGACGGCCGGCGCCTGCTCAGCTCGGAGCAGCACGAGGAGACGTGGACGAGACACAGCACGATCGGCGGCGGCGTCGACTACGGCCTGGGATGGATGCTCCGCGACTGGAACGGCCAGCCGGTCATCGAGCACGCCGGCGGCATCGACGGCTTCACGGCCGAGGTCGCCCTGCTCCCCGAGGAGAACCTCGGATACGTCTTGCTCATGAACCTCATCGCGGCGCCGCTCCAGGACGAGTCGCGCGAGATCGTCTTCGGGGCGCTCCTCGATGACCCCACCGACGACGACGGCACCGGCGGCGAAGGCGCCGCCGACGACACCACCCAGCTCGTCGGCACGTACATCGGGAACTTCGCGATGTTCAAGGACGCGAAGTTCGAGGTGCTCGTGCAGAACGGCAACCTCGCGATCGACGTGCCGGGGCAGATGGTCTACGAGCTGCATCCCCCCGACGACGAGGGCATGCGCTTCTTCCGGCTTACGAACACGATCGCCGTGCGCTTCAACACCGGTGACGACGGGCAGCCCGTATCCCTGAGCATGTTCCAGAACGGCCTGGAGTTCGAGATGCCGCGCGAAGGTGTCGAGGTGGCGGTGCAGCCGCTCGACGAGGCCGACCGCGAACTCCTCGGAACCTATCACTTCGAGCAGCTCGGCGCCGACGTGACGGTCCGCGTGGTGAACGGCCGGATTGCCGTGGACGTTCCCGGCCAGATGGCCTTCGAGCTTCACCCGCCGGACGACGAGGGCCGGCGCGCGTTCCGCGTCCGCGACACGATCTGGGTGCGCTTCGACCGCGGCGCCGATGGCTCGATCGCCACGGTGCACATGAACCAGGACGGGACGACGTTCGATCTCCCGCGCAGCGGCGATGCCCCGGAAGGCGAGATCCCCACCGGCGCGGAGCTGATGGCCAGGGTGCACCGCGCGCTCGGCGCGGAGAACGTCGCGCGGCTCGGCAGCGTCCGGGCCAAGGGCCGAGTCCGCCTCCCCCACCAGGGCATCGAGGGGCAGGCGACCATGGAGCTGCGCCGCTCGGGCGTCTCGCGGCGCACGATCGACCTCGGCCGGTTCGGGCGCACGGTCTCGCAGGTGGGACGCGACGGGGGCTGGGTCGAGGGCCCCGCGTACGGGCACCTGGAGCTGACAGGCGAGTTGCTGTTTCAGACGCAGCTTCAGAACCCGCTCGTGTGGGCGGATGACTGGGGCCGCTGGTTCGAGTCGTACCGCGTGATGCGACGCGACCGGTTCGAGGACGCCGACGTGTATGTCGTCCGCCTCGTGCCGCGCGACGGCGAGGCGATGACGATGTTCGTCGACGCCGACACCGACCTCCCCGCCGGTTTCGTCTACTCCGGCGTCAACCACGTCTCGCCGGCCCGTTTCGAGGTGACGACGGTCATCTCCGAATACGGCGAGGTTCGCGGCGTCCGGCTGCCGCGCACGATCGAGGCGCGCACCGCAATCTCGGGGAGCGTGCTGATGGAGTACGACACGTTGCAGCCGGAAACGGCGTCAGCCGAGTAGGCGTCAGTTGCCGGGCTTCTTCGGCATCGGCGGCGGCGTGTAGCCCTTCCACTTGCCCGCCAGCACCTTCGCGGACGGGGACTTGTCGTCGGAGCGCGGGGCCTTCTTGTAGGCATCGGTGACGTCCGGCGGCAGGACGTACTCGTCGACCACGGCCATCCGCACGACGATGTCCTCCTTCGTCACGTTGATCACCATCAGGTCGCGGCACAGGGTCAGCGGACCGTCGTACGTCGCGCGGACACCATCCATGATCGCCGCCGTGTTCTCCGGCGAGAGCACCGAGTGGTAGCCGACGGCCATCCGCGGCTTCAGGGTCGACATCACCTTCCCGAACGCCGCGGGCTCGCTGTGGATCCTCGTCGACACGTAGGTCGCCTGGCTCAGGTCCCAGCCGAAGTACTCGGCCAGCGCCTTGGGCGGCAGGAAGCACTCGTGCGAGGCCACGTCGGCGCCCGCGGCGTACTTCATGTACCACTTGTTGGGGTACGTGTCGCCACCGAAGACGTACTTGAGCCCGTTCCACTCCAGGCTGTAGCTGACCGCACCGTCGAGGCTGTGAATCGCCGGCCACGAGCGGATCGTGACGCCGTTGAGCCGGTAGACGATCACGTTCTCCTGCATGAAGGGGAACTCGTGCACCTCGATCTGGCCGCCGGCGTCCGGCAGGGCTCCGGTGCGCGTGTTGATGTCCCACGCGTACCCCTTCTGCATGGCGTTTACGAAGGCCTTGATCCCCAGCTCCGGCGTCGCCCCCGTCGGACCGTAGACGTGGATCGGCGTGTAGCGGCCGGAGAGCCAGCTCGCGATGTGCAGAGCCATGAAGTCACCCACGTGGTCCACGTGCAGGTGGCTCGCAAAGACCTTGTCGATCTTCGAGAAGTCCGGCCGCAACGAGAACAGGTTCGCCAACATGCCCGAGCCGGCGTCGAAGATGAACTTGTCGCCGTTGCCCAGCTCGACGAGGTACGAGATCGACACGGCCGCCCGCGTCTGGTTCGGCATGCCCGTGCCGAGGGCGGTGATCCGCATCTCGTCGGCGCCGAGGATCTCCGTGTTCGGGAAGTAGCTGGCCGGGTACACACCGTCGATGATCGGCGCAGCCGTGCGTCCCCGGGGCAGACTGTCCTGGGCTCGGGGAGCCGAGCGGGCCAGCGCCTCGTTGCCGACCTGATCGTCATTGCGTCCGACGAGACAGCCGGCCGCAAAGAGGGCGCTCGCGCCGCACAACAACATGATCTCACGTTTCATGAGTGCCTACTCCGCCGTCTTGAGCGTGAGGATCCACTTCCCGTAGATCCAGATGCCGATCGCCGAGACCACGCCGACGCCGCCCATGATGTACCACACGAGCCCGACGTTGTGCGCGCCGTAGAGTGTGTCGGAGAGCACGCCCGGCGCTTCGCCGGTCAGCTTGATGAGCCAGTCGAATGCCTCTCCCTGCGGGATCCCCTCCACGAACCCCGCGAAGTCGTCGCGGTACAGATCGAGCATGGCCTCCGGCGTCTGCTCGACCTTGCCCGCCAGCGTCTCGAGCGTCTCGCCCGCCGGCGTCGCCAGCTCGCCGAGGTCGTGGCGCTCCGTGAGAAGCTCGCGCGAGAACCGGTCCTTGGAGGCGAGCCGGTCGTAGAGCGTGAGGCCGATCTGGCTCTCCAGCGTCCACCCGATGGCAAGCGGTATCTGCGAGAACCCGAGGTACATCGCCTTCTTGTCCCGGGGCGCGAAGTTCCCGATGAACTCGCTGAACTTCGGGCTGGAGAGCATCTCGCCGACGCTGAAGATCGATATCGCACCGACGGAGATCCACCCCACCGTCGACCAGCCGGAGGCGAACATCGCCGCGGACGCGAAGAGCGTGCCCACGACCAAGCTCGTCGTCGCCCGCAGCATGCCGCTGAGATGCGCGAAGAAGACGCACGTGATCATGATGAGGCCTGCGTTGATGTTCAGCATGCCTTCAGGCAGAATCGCGGTGCCTTCCTTGTTCTGGGGTACGAGGAAGTTCACGACGCGGTTCTCGGAGGGACCGCTCGGGAAGAGCGTCTCGACGATGTCCGACGTGTCGACCCAGTCGTCGATGTGCGCCGGCAGCACGTCGAAGAGCGCATTGAACATGAACCAGAAGCCGGAGAACACGAGCAGGTACGTCCAGACGTGCGGCCGCAACAGCTCTCGGATCGACTCCGCCGCGAGATGCGGACGCGCGATCTCACCGGCCCGCACCCTGCGGTTGCGCTCGAGCCGCTCCTCCTTGCCGGCCTCCCGGTAGGTGAGCAGAAGGATGAAGTTCAGGCTGATGATCGCGGCGCACGCGTAGAAGACGTACGCCCACTCGATCTTCCGGAGCAGGGCGGCGACGAGCGGTCCGAAGAAGCCGCCAATGTTGACCATCTGGTAGAAGGCTCCCCACGCCACCGAGCTGTTGCGGCGGTCGGTGACCCGCACGAGCGTGCCCTGAATGCCGGGCTTGAAGATCGCGGTGCCGGTGGCGAGCACGATCGCGCCCGCGAAGAACCCCCAGTAGGTTCCGTACCACGCCATGATCAGGTAGCCGATGATCTTCAGCACGGTGGAGAGGAAGATCGTCTCCTTGTAGCCGTACCGGTCCGACAGGCCGCCGGTGAAGATCGGCACGAACGACTGCACGAAGGCCCAGACCATGAGCAACGTGCCGAACTTCGACAGCTCCACCCCGAGCCCACCGGCCGAAACGGGGTCCTTCGCGTAGAGCGTGGCGACGGCCTTCACGCCGTAGAACGCGAGCCGCTCGATCATCTCCATGCCGCCGACGACCCAGAAGACATAGCCGAGGCTGGCGATCGCGGCGAACAGGCCAAGCTGTTTCACGTCGCCGATTGCGGTGCTCTCGTGGTCGTCCTGAATCATCGAGGGCTCCGGATCGGGGGGGGCGGACATGGTAGTGCGTGAAGCGCACTCTTGCCTCGCGGACGCGGACACGGATGCGGGCGGGCGCGCGCAAAAAAGGCGGGCGCCGTCCCTTCGCGGCGCCCGCGCGCTTCTGCCCCGGGTTGTCATGAACGGATCACGGCGGGCACGGACCCCACTTGCCGATGATCGCCAGGATGTCGGCGAAGTCGGCAAAGCCGTTGTCGTTGAGGTCGTGCTGGCAGCCGGGGCACGGGCCCCACACGCCGATCACGACCAGGATGTCCGCGAAGTCCACCGTACCGTTGCCGTTGAGGTCCTCGGGGCAGTGGTAGAGGATCTCGAGGGCGTCGACGTTCTCGGTCTCGTGTCCGGGCTCACCACCGGTGAGGCCGCTCTGCAGACCGAGGTTGATCTCCGGTGCGTACAGCCAGAACGTGCCAGTGAAGTTCGTGTAGAACACGTCGGACGCGTTCAGGCCCCACTGCAGGAGCGAGACCGAGCCCGGAGCCAGGCTGAACAGGGCGTAGTCGATGTGCGGCTCGCCGCCCGGTCCGCCGAAGGCCGGGCCGCCCTGAATGTTGTTGTCGAACATGATCAGGGCGTCGATGGAGTCCGTCATCGGACCGTTGAGGTCCAGCCCCATCATCGGCGGGATGGCGAACGGCAGGGTGTTGACTCCGCCGCCGGCGCCGGGAGCCACGTCGAAGATGTCCGCCGGCATCGACGGTGCTCCGACGATGAGGGCCTCATCCGGGTAGATCGTGAAGTACATCCAGCCGAAGTTGACACCCGCCCCCATCGGATCCATGGCCTGCGTGTCGAACTGGTCGATGTTGTCGTGCGTTCCGGGTCCGATGGCCGGAGCCGGGTTCGGGCTGGGCGGGCACGGCGCACCGCCGCACAGCAGCCCGAGCATCGTATCGTCGATGAGCAGGTTGTTCCGCGGACCCGGGAAGAACATCGGCGCGGCCAGCACGCCGCCGAACCCCGGCGGTCCGGCCATCGGTGCGAAGAAGCTCGGGTTCACGAACCGGTCCGTGGTCGTGAAGATGTCGCCCGGCTGCTGGTTCGCCATCGCCTCGACTCTGACCGCGGACATGGGGACGCCGATCGTCACGCGGTCCACGCTGAACTTGAGCTTGATGGGCTTGTTCAGCGCCGCCATCGTCGTGTCGTTGCCGAAGCCGTCGATGTAGAAGCCGTTCGGCGTGGGCAGGTGAAGCGCCGGTCCGGTGGCGAGAAGGTCGCCGTCGATGCAGGGCAGGGCCAGCAGGGACGGCGAGGGAGCGAACCCGGGCGGGTACCCCGGCAGCCCCACCCACCCGAACGGGTTCTCGGCCCCGAAGCCCGGAATGGGACCGACCGGCGCGGCCGGGCCGATCGGCGCGAACGGGTTGTCGTCCAGCCCGAACGTCTGCGCGTTGAGCGTTGACGTCGAAAGCAGGACGGACCCCGCTACAGTAAAGGTTGTGACCAAACAGCGCAACATGACACGCACCCCTTTTCGGTTGTACGTACGCCTCCACTTCGCGTACGGAATGCGTGAACGGAGGCCGCGTTCCGTGCGCGGCGCAGCCGCTCACCGATGTCATTCTCGCGCGACGATGTCGGCGCGTGAACCGGGATTCACGCCCTGTTTCGCGGAACGGGCATTCGACAGCGTTCTGTCGTTCACCGATGTGAAACCGGGGGGTTTGACTGACTTCGTGCAACCGCTGGAGCGCGCATGAACGCAGATGTGGACATCCGGATCGCTATGTGGTCCGGACCGCGCAACATCTCGACGGCGCTGATGCGCGCGTGGGATGCGCGACCGGATACCGTCGTGACCGACGAACCGCTGTACGCGCCGTACCTGCTCGCTACGGAACTCGATCACCCGGGACGCGCGGAGATCATCGCGCATCACGAGACCGATTGGCGCGCCGTCGTCAGGCGCCTGGCCGGTTCGGTACCCGGCGGCGCGAGCGTCTTCTACCAAAAGCACATGGCGCATCATCTCCTGCCGGACATGGACATCGGGTGGATCGACCGCGTGTCCAACTGCTTCCTCGTGCGCGAGCCGAGGGAGATGGTTGCCTCCCTGTCGAAGGTCATCCCGAACCCGACCCTCGAGCAGACGGGCCTGCCGCAACAGGTCGCGCTCTTCGATCGCGTCCGCCGCACGACCGGAGCGGTGCCCCCCGTGATCGACGCCCGGGACGTGCTCACCGATCCCGCCGGCGTGCTCGAAGCACTCTGCCGGCGCCTCGGCGTGCCGTGGACGGACACGATGCTGCGCTGGCCGGCCGGGCCCCGCCCCACCGACGGTATCTGGGCGAAGCACTGGTACGACGCGGTCGAGCGATCCACGGGCTTCGCGCCCTGCCGGCCGCGCGACGTCGACCTGCCCGCGGGTCTCTCGGACCTCGCCGGCCGGTGCGATGAACTCTACCGGTGCCTGTACGAGCACCGCATCACGAGCGGAGAGGACGATGCTCCAGACGTTCGACGAACGTAACGGTGATCTGATCGTCAACATCGGAGGCACGCTCGTCCACCGCGACGAGGCGGGCGTGAGCCCCTTCGACTCGACCGTGCAGAACGGCGACGGCGTCTGGGAGGGCCTGCGGCTCTACGACGGCCGCATCTTCCGACTGCACGAGCACCTCGCGCGTCTGCGCCGGTCCGCCGAGGCCCTGGCGTACGAAGGCGTGCCCGGCGACGACGAGATCATCGAGGAGATTCGACGCACGCTCGCGGCCAACTCCATGCGCGACGGCGTCCACGTGCGGCTCACGCTGTCGCGCGGTCTCAAGTACACCAGCGGGCTCGACCCGCGCATCAACCGCAGCGGCAGCATGCTCATCGTGCTCGCCGAACACAAGCCGCCCGTCTACGACAAGACCGGCGTGCGCCTGGTCACTGCTCGCCATCGCCGCCCCCCCGCCGACGTGCTCGACCAGCGGATCCACTCCTGCAACCAACTCACCTCGATCCTCGCCAAGCTGGAAGCGAACGCCGCCGGCGCCGACGACGCACTCATGCTCGACACCCGCGGCTTCGTCGCCGAGACGAACGCCACGCACGTGTTCCTCGTCGCCGCCTCCGTCATCGCCACGGCCGACACCGTCGCCTGCCCGGAGGGCATCACCCGCGCCGCGGTGCTCGAACTCTGCGCCGCGAACGACATCGCCCACGAGGTGCGCGACATGCGCCCCGACGAAGTCGTCGCCGCGGACGAGGTGTTCTGCACGGGCACGATGGGCGAACTCGCGCCGGTCGTCGAAGTGGACGGCCACACGATCGGCGACGGGGCGCCCGGACCGATGACGACACGGCTGTCGGCGCTCTTCGCGGAGATGACGCGCACGGAGGGTGTCGCGGTCGTGTGACACGGACGCCGACGCCGACACGAACGCGGACGCGGGCACGGACACGGACACGGACGCGCACCGATCATCCCCCCCACCGCGCGAAAGCGAGGATCCGTCCCGAAGGGCGGTCCGAGCGGAACAACAGAGCGGAATTAAAGTGAGGTCGGGCAGGACCCGACCTCGAACCCCGGTCAGCGGCAATTCTCCTTCGCCTTCTTTCCCCTTGCTTTCTCCCGTCCGAGTTGCCGCTGATGCTGACGTCGTTCGAGCGGGGGTCAATATAACGTCGGGCCTGCTTAATTTGTCAAGGCTCCGCCCGCCCCCCCCCCCAGAATCGCCCGTGGCGGTGGCCCAGGGGCCTTCACGGTTGCGATTCTGTGGATAACTCAGGGCATAAGAAAACGCCCGCGGAGCGAACTCCGCGGGCGCCAGGGATCGAAAAGCTCACTCGACGTTTACGGGCAGGGTCCCCAGCCCGCGATCACCGCGAGGATGTCGGCGAAGTCGACCTGGTTGTTGCCGCTGAGGTCCTCGGGGCACGGGACGCCACAGGGGCCCCACGCGCCGATGATCGTGAGGATGTCGCCGAAGCCGACGTCACCCGATCCATCGAGGTCCTCCGTGCACGCCGGCTGACCGACGTTGATCACGAGCGTGTACTGAACCTGGTCCGTACGCCCCAGCGAGTCAGTCACCTTGATGCGCGGCTCGAACGTGCCGGACTCCAGCGGTGTGCCGCCGAGGGTCCCGTCGAGCAAGAGCGACATGCCCTCCGGAAGCGGCGCCGGCGGCGCCGTCTCCACCGAGTTCGCGTCCGTGAGCGAGCCGGCGTTGTTGTAGATCGAGAACAGGTAGTTCGTGCCGTCACCCGAGGACACGCCGACCGTCGGCGTGAGCCCGGTGTTGCCGCTGCCGTAGTGCATGCGGATGCGGCCGTCGGCGTAGAGGG
Organism: Planctomycetota bacterium; assembly: GCA_024226535.1. GTDB lineage: Bacteria > Planctomycetota > Phycisphaerae > Phycisphaerales > SM1A02 > JAAELP01. The sequence goes on from JAAELP010000129.1 coordinate 21,052, forward strand.
TGCACGAGTGGTTGCACTGGTTACCGCCGGAGTACGTCACCGTGTCCCAACGGAAGGTGACCTGGCCGGGCACGATGTCATCGATGTAGATGTCACCGCCCTGATCGGTACGCAGGTCGTCCCAGAGCGGGGCGATCCGCGCCGCGGCGATCAGCTCGGCGTCGCTGTTGGACCAGTCGGTCGAGCCGCCTCCGAAGTTGAGGATGCCGTTGCTCGAGGGCCACACCTGGTTGTAGGTGGTGCCGAAGAACTCGAAGCTGAACGGAAGGCTGTAGCTCCACGCGTTGTCGTCGGCGTGCCACCCCTGTGCCACTCCCACGGCCTGGAACATGCTGCTGCCGAGATCCTCTTCCTGGTACTCCAGCTCGCCGCCGGTCGTCCACTCGAGGCTCGGCTGCCCCTCGTCCGCCTGCATCAGGAGCGGGCCGTACGCGAAGTTCAGGTTCCCGTCCGGCAGCACCGGCGTGGTGATGACCGGGGGCGCGAACTGCACGAGCACGGAGATCGTCGCGGGATCGGAGTCCCCGCCGTCCGGCGGAACGCCACCGTCATCGGCGACGTACTGGAAGTCGTCGTTGCCCCAGAACCCGAACGCCGGCAAGTAGGACACCTGGTCTCCACCGTTGATGAGCGTGTACGGCAGGTCGCCGGCGCCGATCATGTGACCGTCACCGGGATCGCTGAGCGCGCCGCCCGCGGCGGGCAGAGAGATGATCTCGAAGGCGATCGACGGCGGGGTCGGCTCGCCGTCGAAGTCGATCGCAGTCATCGTCACGAGCAGCGACTGGTCCACGCCGGTGGAGTACGAAAGGTCGTCAGCGCGCGGCGGGCCGGGGCCGCACATGCCGAGAGCCATGTTCACCGCCTCGTAGGCGTCCACCATGCCCCAGCCGTAGTCGTTGTCCTCGCCGGCCGCGCCAAGGTCCACCGCGGTGTCGTAGAGGATCTGCTTGACGTCGTTGACCGTGAGTTGCGGACACGCCTGCCGGATGAGGGCGACGACGCCGTTGACATGCGGCGACGCCATCGAGGTGCCGCTCTTCGAGCTGTAGCCGCCGCCCGGAGCCGCGGAGCGCACGTCCACGCCCGGCGCCGAGATGTCCGGCTTGATCGCCGGCGCGCCGCTGGGCGTGCAGTTCGTCGGTCCGCGCGACGAGAACCCGGCGATCGGCCACGTGCCGACGTTGCCGTCCACCGCGGCGACCGCAAGCTCGCGGTAGTCGGTCGAAGCCCGGTCCGACGGACGCCGCAGGCCACCGGAGCCCTCGTTGCCCGCGGAGAAGAGCTGCACGATGCCCGCCGACTCCGTGTTGTCGAGGAACGTCCAGAACTCCTCGTCGCACTCGGGGTAGCCGTGACCGGTGGTCACGCCCCACGAGTTCGAGCACACCCACGGCACGTCCCAACCGGTCAGGAAGTTGCCGTCGGGGTTGAGCATCCACTGGAACGAGAGGATCGCGTCGGAAACCGTCTGGGCGATACTCACCCGGTCGATGACCGCGGCGTGGATGTACGTCGCGCCGGGCGCGACGCCGATGAGGTCGCCGGGCCCACCGCCGCACACGGAGCCCATCGTGTGGGTGCCGTGGGTGGCGCTGTCCTGCGGGAACGTCCAGTTCGTCACCGGGTCGAAGAACGCCCACTCCGGGTGTCCGGCATACGCCGGCCCCGAACCGGCCCAGCGTCCCTGGAGGGACGGGTGATTACCGTCGACCCCGGTGTCGAGCGTGCTGACGAGAACCCCCTCACCGGTGATGCCCAGCGCCCAGACCTCGTCCGCCCGCACGGCGGCCACGCCAGGCTCGGGGGTCCCGCCGCCGCCGATGCCGTCACCGGCGCCTTCGAGCTCGAGGCCCTTCACCTCGGGCTGCTCGTCGACGGGGTGAATCAGCCCGATCTCGAAGTTGTAGTAGACACGCAGGACGTCGGGGCGGTCGGCGATCGCCATGAGCTCCGCCGGCACCGCATCCACGCGGATCATGTTCGCGACCCAGAACGGTTCGAAGCGCTCGACGCGCCCCTGGTCGCGCAGGTCGGTGAGCGTGGCGACGAGATCGCCTTGCGTCGCCTGCGCGATGGCGTGCAGTTCGCCGGCGACGGTAACCGCGAAGGACTCCGGCGTCGCGCGCTCCGCCACGAGTTGCTCCAGCGCGACCGAGAACTCGGCCTGGTCGACGAGGTACACGATCGTCGACACGACTTCATCGCCTGCCGTCATCTGGAGAATGTCACCGAGCGCGGGATCGATCTCCCCGGCCGGTGCGGCGACGGTCAGACCCAATGCAACAGCCCCACCCACGAACCATGCATTCCTGGTGATCCGGTTCATGTTCTTCCTCGTTTGTCTGATGACGTGACGGGACCGGCGTCGATCCCGCTCCTCTTGAGACCGTCATCGTAGCTGAACGAGGGGCGAAATTCGGCGCTCAACTCCCGGGCATTCCCCAACTTAACGCGAAAGCGAAGGACGGTAACCTCGGGCGCTTCGTCGTCAACCCCAGGCGCCGACCACGGCGAGGATGTCGGCGAAGTTCACCGATCCGTCCTCGTTCACGTCCTCCGGCGGGAACGACGGGTTGCAGAATGCGAGCGCCGCGTTCACGGCCTCGAACGCATCGACCATTCCCCATCCGTAGTCGTCATCGTCGCCGACGGCGCCGAGGTCCACCGCCGTGTCGTGGAGGATCTGCTTGACCTGCTGCACCGACAACGCCGGGCAGGCCTGCCGCACGAGCGCGGCGACACCGTTCAGGTGCGGCGTCGACATCGACGTGCCGCTCTTGAGGCTGTATCCGCCGCCGGGTGCCGCGGAACGCACGTCCACGCCGGGCCCGACGATCTCGGGCTTCGTCGCTTGCGCGCCGCCGGGGCCGCAGAACGTCGGCCCCCGCGAGGAGAAGCCGGCGATCGGCCACGCGGGGTTGTTCCCGTTCACGGCGCCGACCGCAAACGTGCGGAAGTCGGTCGTCGCGCGGTCGGCCGGGCGCCGCACGCCGCTGAAGCCCTCGTTGCCGCCGGCGAAGAGGATCATGATTCCGGAGTTCTCGCAGTTGTCGAGGAACTGCCAGAACAGTTCGTCGCACTCGGGGTATCCGTGGAAGGTCGCGACGCCCCACGAGTTCGAGCAGATCAGCGGCATGTCCCAGCCGGTCAGGAAGTTCGAGTCGGGATTGAGCATCCACTGGAACGCGGAGATCGCGTCGGCGACGGTCGTCTCCACGTCCACGCGGTCGATGACCGCCGCGTGGATGTACTTCGCACCTGGCGCCACGCCGACCTGGTCGCCGGGCAATCCGCCGCAGACGCTGCCCATCGTGTGCGTGCCGTGTGTCGCGTCGTCCTGCGGGAACGTCCACCCGGTGACGGGATCGAAGAACGCCCACTCCGGGTGACCGGCGTACGCCGGAAGCGATCCCGCCCAGCGATCCTGGAGCGACGAGTGGCTTCCATCCACGCCGGTGTCGAGCGTCGCGACGAGGACACCTGTGCCGTCGATGCCGAGAGCCCATGCCTCCGGCGCGCGCACGGCAAGCACACCGTCCTCCGGCCCGCCACCACCGTCCGCGGCGCCACCGTCGTCAGCCGCGCTGCTGACCGGCTCGATCAGCTCAATGGCGAAGTTGAAGTAGACACGTTGTACGTCCGGGCGCTTCGCCAGCGCCTGCAACTCGGCCGGCACCGCGTCGACACGGACCATGTTCGCGACCCAGTAGGGATCGAAGCGTTCGACCCGGCCTTGGTCGCGCAGGTCGGTGAGCGTGGCGACGAGATCGCCCTGGGTCGCCTGGGCGATCCCGTATAGTTGGCCCACCATCGTCGTGTTCCAGACGTCGGGCGTCGCGCCCACGACCTCCAGATCGCGTCGCGCGAGCTCGAGGTCGGCCTGGTCGGCGAGGTACACGATCGTGGAAATCACCTCGTCACCGGCGGCGGTGCGGAGGATGTCCCCGAGCGCCGGGTCGATCTCGCCGGCGGACACGGCCCCGGCGACTCCCAACGCAGCGATCCCGCCCACACAGCAAGCGCTCAACGTCCTGGCCATGCTTCTTCCTCACTCAGTCCAGACTCGGAGATGGCCCGATCGCGCCGACGCGTGGCGGCACGCAGCCCTACCTATACCCGTACGTGCAAACGGGGTTGCCGGATCCGTCCACCCTTCCCGGCGGGTAAGCGTTCACGGGTCCTGACGGATCTACGTCAGGAGCACGGGCGCTTCCGCCTTTCGGAGGTGTGCATCCAGTGCGCGGGCGAGGAATGCGAAGACGGGCA
>JAAELP010000130.1 GCA_024226535.1 Planctomycetota bacterium
AGTTCCGAGGTCACCGTGGATCTCGCTGCCGTCGCGGGGTCACATGCCGGAGGGGTAATCCGAGTCGATCGGCGCATCGTCGATCGCGAAGCCCGTCTCCTCGGCGTAGATCTGGCGCAGCAGGTCCTTCCAGGTCGCGTATTGCTCCTCGGCGGTACCGACGAGCTCGTACTGCTTGCCTTCCAGCTCGACGACCGTGGGTTGGATGTCGTTCGAGAACGTCTCCGCCAGCTCCTCGACCGCCGCCGCGTGGATGTTCACCTGCTCGGAGACGTTGAAGCCCTCGACCATGATCTGCCCGCCCGCGAGGACCAGGATACCGCTCGCGCCGGAAGTGTTGACGTCGCCGATCTCCAGGGCGATGCCCGCCGCCATCAGGAGGATGCCGCCGACGGTCTTGAGGAACGCCTCGGTCTCCGCCTCGCGCCGCGCGACTTGCTCGATGCGGTAGTACTTGCGCCAGCTCTCGTAGGCATCCCACATGTCGAGGTAGAAGCCTTCGTAGTACTGGTTCAGCGTTTCGACCAACATCTGCTCGCGTCCGCGGATGCGGTCGATGCGCAGCATGAGCGGATCGTCGTCGGCGGGGAGACGCTCGGGGACGAGCATTCCCGACTCATCCTCGACGAGGTAATCGGAGAACGCGCTCGGCGCGAACTCGCGCGCGAACTCGAGCCGCGAGACGGTTCGGATCCGCGTGATCTCCTCCGGCGTGAGCGATCCCTTGAACGAGGAGAGATCGTTGGCCACGGTGTTGTAGAGATCCTGGTACGCGTCCCGCTCGCCGCGAACCATGGCGGCGTAGCTCGCGTCATCGACCTTCGCGAAGTACTTGCGTTTCAGCCACACGCGCCCGCTCGCGTCGGCGGCCTCGATCGACAGCTTCATCTCCTCGCCGTTGGACGCGACCAGCTCACTCGTGACGACCAGGTCGACGAACTCGTCCTCCGGGGGAATGACCTGGACCGCGCCCCAGTGGCTGCTCTGCTGAAGCGTGTTCTTGAGGTGGTAGGGGACGAAGTGGCTCTCCGCGCGCCGGATCTCCTTGTCCGTGCCCTGCTTCTTCATCGCCTTGGCGCTCAGCTCGGGCACGTGGCTCACGCCCACGCCGACATCCAGGAGCTGGTCCTCCGGGATCTCCACGAGCGCCTGGCGAATCGGCGTCGGCTTCACGCGGTGATACCCCGGCGGGGCGCCACAGCCGGCGCCGACGAGCACGAGGGCCAGGATCGCGCCGGCGGCCGGAAGCCGGCGGATAGCGGCCGCGACACTTCGGTGTTCTGGAGATCGCGTGTTCACTTCGAACCCTTGTATCGGTAGTACTCCTCCCAGAGCTTCTTCTTCAGCTCCGGGTCCGTCTCGCGTTCCGCCGCTTCACGCAGTTGCCGCGCGACGATGTCGTCGTCTTCCGGGGAGTTGTCGCCGCCATTCGGCGGAGGGGCGTCCCCGCTTCCACCGGGGCCCGGTGTTCCGGAGCCTGGCGGCGCGTTTGGTTCACCCGATCCGCCGGCGCCGCCTCCGGTGCCCGAACCCTCGCCGGGTCCGCCCGGTTGCCCGGGTTCAGTACCGGGCGACCCGCCGGCGCCTTCGCCCTCGCCGGGCTGGGTCGATGATCCGCCCGGTGTCCCGGCCTCGCCGGGTTGCTCGCCGCCTTCTTCGCCTTCGGGGCCGGACCCGCCGGCGGTGCCCTGGCCCTCGCGCTTGCCCTCGCCCGGGGGGGGGGAGCCAGACGGGGAGCCCGACGGGGAGCCTGGCGGGGAGCCGGTTTCGATGTCGATTCCCTTGTCGCGCAGACGCTCGACCGCCTCGGCGGCTTCGCGCGCCAGCTCCGTCATCTCCTCCGACGATTGCTGATCGATCTGCTCGATGCGCCGCCGCGCCTCGTACTGCTCCTCGAGCAGGTACGCGTCGAAGTCGCGCAGCGATTCGGAGAGCTGGCGATCGAGCTTGGCCAGCTCGCTCTCGGACGTGGAGATGGCGGGATCGAACACCTGCTCATCGGCCGACGGAAGCTCCGCCGTGCGGGGAGCGTCGAGCCCGCCCGTCAACGCCTCCATCTGGCGGACCGCCTCCTGCTGGGCGTCGAGCATGCCGCGAACGCGGGTGAGGTACAGGGCGTAGTCCGCGAAGGCGCTGGAGTTGGCACCCTCGCGCAGGAGGTACTCCACGAGCTGCTCCTGGATGCGCCCGTAGGTGATCTGGCTGACGCGAAGATCCTCGCGAGCGGCGGCGAGGGTGGATGCCGCGGTGGGCGTGGCGGCGGGGGTGGCCGGGGGAGTTTGAGCGTCGGCGGCGCCGGGCGCCGCAGCGCATGCGATCGCGATCACCCACGTCACCAGCGTCGTCTTCATAGGGCGATGGTCTCCCACCGGCAGCGCTCCTCTGCACCCGCGCCCGATCCACCGCAAGCCATTATAAGGCACAGGATCCCGGCCTCGTATTCCGCCCTCCTCGAGGAGATTCTCGACGCATTCCGACGGCCGGCTCAGCTCATCGCAGCGCCGCGGCGATGTTTCCGCCGTCGACCGTGACGACGGCGCCGGTAGTGGACGGGGCGAGGGCGAGATCGACGAACGCGTTGGCGACGTCCTCGGCGGTCACCTCGCGCTGGAGCAGGTTCCCGCTCATGTACGTCTCTTCGCTCACGCCACGCGCGGCGGATCGCTGCTCGATCATGTCGTCGGTCAGAAGGCCGCTGCGGATGCGGTCGGCGTTGACGGCACACGATCGAATGCCGGCGTCGCCGTAGTCGACGGCGTACTGGCGCATGAGCGCGAGCGTGGCGGCCTTGGGCAGGCCGTAGGGGCCGAAGTCGCGACCGGGGTTCACCGCCTGCTTGGAGGCGTTGAACAGCAGCACGCCGCCCGTTCCCTGGGCGAGCATGATGCGGACCGCTTCGGCGGCGACGTTCTGATGGGCGAAGAAGTTCAGCTCGAAGCTCCGGCGCAGGACGTCGTCGGAGACGGAGCCGATGGCGCCCTGCCAGGCCGCGCCGGCTCCGGAGACGACGATGTCCACGCCGCCGAAGCGAGCGCAGATTGCATCCATGGCATCGCGCACGTCCGCGCGGCTGGTGACGTCGCCGGCCACGCCGAGACCGCCGAGTCCATCGGCCGCCGTGGATACCGACCTACCGTCGAGGTCGAGCAGAGCGACCTCGGCCCCGAGGCTCCGGAATGCGCGGGCCGTCGCCAAGCCGATCGTTCCCGCGCCGCCGGTCACCACGACGACGGTGCGCGCGAGCGCGGGCTCGACTGCCTTCCCGAGCTTCGCCTGCTCGAGCGACCAGTACTCCATGTCGAAGATCTCGGCGTCGGTGAGGCTCTCGAAGCGTCCGACCGCTTCGGCGTCGGTGATCACGTCGATCGTCGTCTCCGCGAGGTCGGCGGCGACGGCGGCGGCCTTCGCATTCGCCCCGGCGGCGAAGAGACCGACGCCGGGGACGAGGATGACGCGGGGCAGCGGATCGAGGCGTGTCTTCGTCGCGCCGTGCCGGGCGTTGTTGCGCTCGAAGTAGGCGTCGTAGGCGGTCACGTACGCGTCGAGCGCGGCGCGACTCTCGGCCTCGAACGCTTCGATCGAAGCGGCCTTCGGCGTGGGCAGGATCAGCGGCGTGGGCTTCGTGCGAATGGCATGGTCGGGCGTGACGACGCCTTCCCGCGCGTAGCGGGTCAGCTCCGGCCCGGCGAGGTAGGAGCGGATGCGTTCGCTGTCCCGGTGGGCCAGGATGAAGCGCCGGCCGTTGCCCGGGTCGGCGAGGAGGCCTCGGATCACCGGGGCGACCTCGGCGACGGAAGCCGCCTTGCGCGTGGCCGGCGCGGCAACGCGACCCGCAGCCGCGCTCGCGATGCGTTGCTCGGCCAGCGTGACAAGCTCGATCATGCGCTCGTACGCCTCGCGAGCGGTGTCGCCGAACGAGAACACGCCGTGCTTGATGAGGATCATCCCGATGCAGTCGGGTTGCTCGCGCTGGACCGCCCATGCCTGCTTCGCCAGCTCGAACCCGGGCTGGATGTACGGCAGCACGACTGCGCGATCGCCGTAGACCTCGCGGCAGAGGGCGGCGCCGTTCGGCTGGTCGGTCAGCGCGAGCACCGCGTTGGCGTGCGTGTGATCGATGAACCGATGCGGAAGGAACGCGTGCAGCAGGGTCTCGACCGACGGCGTCGGCGACGCGGCATCGAGCAGGTTCGTGCGGCACGCGTTGACCATGTCTTCGTCGGTGAGCGCGTCCAGCTCGAGCAGCTCGCGCAGCGGCGAGAGCCGCACTGCGGGAAGCCCGGGCGGCTCGATCTCGCCCATGTCCCAGCCGCTGCCCTTGACGCAGATCACGTCGATATCGCGCCCGAGCAGATCGGGCATGACCGTCTTTACGGAGGTGTTGCCGCCGCCGTGCAGGACGAGCGTGGGATCGCCGCCGAGCAGCCGCGTGGTGTACGTGCGCAACGCGACGTCGTCATTGGACTCGCCGCTCCAGCGGCTGATCGCATCGTCGGCGGCTTCGCTGGACCAGAGACTCTTCATTCGATCAGGCTCCGGTTCCGACGACGTGTTCGGGGAAGAGCGCGGCGAGACCGGCTTCAGTTGCGTCACAGAGTCCGCGCTCGGTGATCAGGCCGGTCACCAGCCGCGCGGGGGTGACGTCGAACGCGGGGTTGGCGGTGGGGCAGCCGGCGGGGGTGAGCTGCACGGTCGTCGTCGCTCCGTCCGCAGCGCAGCCCGTGATCCGCGAGACCTCGCACCCGTCGCGCTCCTCGATCGGCACGTCGCGCAGACCGTCGCGGATCGCCCAGTCGATGCTCGACGATGGCGCGGCTACGTAGAACGGGATGCCGTTGTCGTGCGCGGCGAGCGCCTTGAGGTACGTGCCGATCTTGTTGCACACGTCGCCCGTGGCCGTCGTTCGGTCGGTGCCGGTGATGCAGACGTCGACATGACCGTGCTGCATCAGGTGACCGCCCGCGTTGTCGACGATGACGGTGTGCGGCACGCCGTGGGCGGCAAGCTCCCACGCGGTGAGGGCGGCGCCCTGGTTGCGGGGCCGCGTCTCGTCCACCCAGACGTGCAACGTGATGCCGGCGTCGTGGGCGTGGTAGATCGGGGCGAGTGCGGTGCCCCAGTCCACGGTGGCGAGCCAACCGGCGTTGCAGTGGGTGAGGATGTTGAGCGGGGTGTTCTTCCGGCTTGCGAGGTCGCGCAGGACGGAATCGCCGTGGACGCCGATCGTTCGGCACGCTTCGACGTCCTCGTCGCAGATCTGCGCCGCCAATGCGTACGCACAAGCGATGCGATCGTCCTGAGCGACGTCGTCGAGGGCGGTGCGCATGCGGTCGAGCGCCCAGCGGAGGTTGGCCGCGGTAGGGCGGGTGGCCAGAAGCGCGTCAACGGCCGAGTCGAGCGCCGCGTCGGACGGATCGCCGTGGGCGGCCAGACACATCCCGTAGGCGGCCGTCGCGCCGATCAGCGGCGCTCCCCGCACCTGCATGTCGCGAATCGCCACGCACGCGTCGCCGACCGTGGCCAGCGTTCGCACGACGAACTCGTGCGGCAGCCGCGTCTGATCGATGATGCGGACACGCCGCCCGTCGTCGTCGAGCCAGATCGTTCGGAATGGTGAGCCGTTGACGAGCACGCGCGCATGGTAGCGGCGTTTTCGTGCCTGCGTCCGCGAGCGGACTGCTAGCGTTCGATCATCGCCACCAGCCGATCGACGGCGGCCTTCACGAACGCCGGATCTTCGGCCTCGAGGTCCAGCTCGACGAGCTCGACCGTCTCGGGCAGGCAGCCGGCCAGCTCGTCGAGGAACGCCTCGTCGCCGGCGGGGTCGTGCAGTGGTCCGCCTGCGATTCCGTACCGGCTCGTGCCGCGCTTGGGCATCATGAAGCAGGCGTTGCCGGTCGTGGAGGCGAGACGCCGCGCGATCTCGCGTGCGACGAGCCGGAACTCGTCGGCGTTCAGACGCGGCGCGAGGATGATCGGATTGTGGAAGACGTGCAGGTGATCGCGGTACGCCTCGGGCACCGTGTTCGGCTCGACCAGAAGCCCGACGTGCTCGGCGCCGCCGGGGCAGAGCACCTGCGGCAGCCCGAGCGAGCCCGCGACGGTCAGACGCTCCGAGCCGCCGGCGCGGAGGCCGTCGTGGAGTTCGTCGGAGATCTCGCCGAGCGCGTAGTCGAAGACCGCGCCGATGATCCCGTCCTTCATCATCTGCTCCATCGCGCGCCCCCCGGAGCCGACGGCGTGGAAGACGATCGTCTCGTACCCGGCGGAACCGAAGTACTCGACCGCCTGCATCGCGCCGGCGGTCAGCACGCCGAGGTTCGTCATGCCGATGAGCGGTTTGGAACCGCGCTGAGACTCGAGCGCGACCCCCGCATTGGCCATGCCCCACGCGGCGCCGGCGGCGTTCGCGAGGATCGTGCGCGCCAACGGATTCAGCCCGAGGATGTCGCTCACCGAGAACATCATCGTGATGTCCTTGATGCCGACGAACGCGGAAGTGTCGCCGGACGCGACGGTCGACACCATGATCTTCGGGAACCCGTACGGCAACGCCTGCATGACCTGCGTGCAGTTCGATGTGCCCTGGGTGCCGCCGAGGCCGATGACGGCGTGGACCTCGCCCGATTCGATACGTGAGCGCAACAGCGCGGTCGCGCCGGCGATCATCACCGGCGACGCATCCTGGCGCGTCGGGTTCGCGAGGATGTCCGCCAGCGGCGTGCCGCCCGCGGAGGCGATCGAATCGCGCGTGACATCCGCGGGCACGGCGGCGCGGCCGACCACGCCGATGTCGAAGAGCAGAGCCCGCCCGCCCATCGCCTCGATCCGCTCGCGCAGGTACGCCGTCTCCTCGCCCTTCGTGTCGAGCGTGGAGAGGATCGCGACCGTCTTGACGGCGTTCACGAATCGAACCTCAGGCTCGCGAACCGGCGCGCGGTTTCGGTGACCGCCTTCTCGATCGGGATTCGCTCCGTGGACGACCCCGTCCAGAACCCGTGCCCGGAGGTGTGGCTCAGCATGTACTGCCCGTCTTCGGGCGTTTCGAGCGCCGCCCCGTGCGCGATGAGAATCGTCTCCGGTGCGATCGAACGCACCGCCTCGTAGACATCCTCCGTGCGCCGTGCCGTCTCCTCGATCGTCTCTCCGCTGTCGAAACCGGTCAGCCCGCCCTTCGTCGTTCCCGCGTGGAAGCAGAAGATATCCGGCCGCGCCTGCTCGACGACCGCGAGGCTGTCCTCGGGGTCGAACGCGAGCGCGATGCTGACGAGGTCCATCTCCCGAGCCAGCGCCAGCATGTCGATCTCATGCTGAAACGTGATCCCACTCTTCGTCAGCACGTCGTAGAGGTTGCTGTCCTTATCCACGTAGCTGATCGACGGCCCGATGTTCGACACCGACGGCACCCCCATCGCCTTGAGCCGTTCGAGCACGCTCCGCATGTCGCGCAGCGGATCGTTCGCATTGATGCACGCGCACACGAACGCGTCACCGCTCATCGCCGGCAGTATGTCCTGCTCGGTGTAATCGAGCGTCTGCCGGTTCGAGTCGAGAATCGGCCACATCATCGACATCGTCCCCATCCCGTTCGCACGAAGCCGGGCACCCGAGAACGTGTTGACGCAGTCCACCCCCTCCCGCTCCAGCAGCTTCGCGACGAGCCCGCTGCCGGCGGAGGCGATGAAGATCGGGACGCGAGAGTCGACTTTGCGGCGCAGGCGACCGAGGACTTCGTCGCGTGAGAGGCGTGGTGTGATCATCGTGGGCGGATGATACCAAGCGCCCACCGTATCACGCCGAGGAACGTCAACACTGGCTCACAGGCGCTTGACCGCTCGCCACCAAACGCGTTCGGTCCCTGCCCGGCATACGTGCCGGCGGTGATGCACCGAGGCTTGTCCTAAGGCGCTCCGACAAGCTCACGAGGTCTCGCGTCTGGCATTCCCAAACGACCGCAACTCGCCATCCCAGTCGCCGAAGTTCCCTCCGAACTCGCCGATCGCGTTCCATGTTCGCATCGAAC
>JAAELP010000131.1 GCA_024226535.1 Planctomycetota bacterium
ACCGACAAGGAGAGCGAGCACCGGTTCGCAGTGCCGCCGCGCCTGGCGACGCTCAGCTTTCAACTTCAAGCCAAGGTCGAGCAGGTCAGCACGGGCAAGAAGCTAACGCTCGCCGCGGCCGGCTCTCGGGCGGTCAACGCGGTCGACAAATCGGAAGCGACGTTCGACCTGCACCTAAGCCGCATGGACGGGCACGCCGTGCTCGAGGTCCTCGGCAAGACGGGCGAACGGATCACCGATCGCGCGGTCCGTTTCTCGATCGAGCACCGCGACTTCAAGTCGGCCCACGGTGTGACGCTGAAATCGGACGAGGCCGGCCGGATCGACCTGGGCCAGCTGCCGAACATCCGTAAGATCACCGCCTCCAGCGACGGCGTCCCCAACGTCGTGTGGAACGTCGGCGCCGGCGAGGACGCTCACAGCCGGCCGGCCGTCTTGCACGCCGCCGAGGGTGAGACGATCCACGTACCACACCTCGGCGCGGAAAAAGTCTCGCGAGCCGACTACTCGTTGCTGGAGCGACGCGGCGGCACGTTCACGAGAGACTGTTTCGACGCGTTGTCGGTCCGAGGCGGGTTCCTCGCCGTCAAGGGGCTCGAGCCGGGCGACTACAGCCTGAAGATCAAACGCGAAGGCCGCACGATTCCCGTCCGCGTCACCGCCGGTGAGATGATCGGCCGCTTCGCGGCCGGCAAGCGTCGCATTCTCGAAACCGCGAACCGCCTGCCGCTGCACGTCATCGACATCTCGCCGGACAAGCATGGCGGCCTGGTGCTGCAACTGGTTAACGCCGACGCGGCGACGCGGGTCCACGTGCTGGTCGCGCGGTTCGATCCGGTCTTCCCGCTGCACGGTGCGCTGGGCCCGGCCTACCAGCCGCCGATCGCGCCGCTCCCGAGGCCCACGTCGCAAACCGCCTACCCCAGCGGCCGCCACATCGGCGACGAACATCGCCACATTCTGGAACGCCGCGAGCAGCC
>JAAELP010000132.1 GCA_024226535.1 Planctomycetota bacterium
CGTTCAGGTGGTCGCGCCGGAGGGCCCGGCCGCCTACCGCACCGACTACTCCCTGGAGTACCACCTCGACGTGCACACGGACGACGGCGGTACCGAAGGAATAGGAAACCGCATCGTTCGCCGACGTCGGAGAATTCGCTCTCGGGGGCTATGCTTCCCGGTACGTGCGGGCCGCGGGGACGAATGATCGCAGCATTGACGCGGCGGTCCGCCAAACCGGCGACCTGAACCGTCGACCCGAGGTTCCGACGCCGTCTCCCGGAGTGGACGGGATAGCCGGTGACCGTCGCTAGGCGACACACTCCGCCGTCGCCGGGGTTTCGGGGGCACGGGGAGACATCGCGACCGCGTCAGGCAGCAGTCGCAGCCGGGTCCGCCGGTGGCGCCCGCGCCGCCCATGGCCCCGTCCGGGCATCCGCCCCCTTCCGGCGCAGTCCCCGAAGCGTCGCGTCGATGGTGGCCGGATCCAGCGTGAAGGCGAGGATCGTCATCGGCCCGCCACATCTCGGGCACGACTCGACATCCACGTCCCAGACCTTACGCAGCAGCTCCGCCCAGCGGCGCCGCCGAGAGCGAACTCCTGCGGGGACGGCCTCGCGCAGCTCCAGGCCGTCCCCGTCCCCACCGGCGTCCTCGGCATCACGGACCGGCGCCGCTCCCCGAGCCGCCAGCACCCCCGCCTCCCTCCACGCGGCGCGCCTCCTCACCGAATAGGCGCCGCAGTACCGAACGTAGACCTCTCCCTTGCGCGGCACGTGGGCGAGAAGCAGCGCGAGGAACTCCAGCGCCTCGAAGGTGCGCGTGCCGGCAGTCGGCCCGTCCGCCTTGTCGGAGACGATCTGCACCATCCCGCCGTCCGCATCGTAGGTCATCCGTCCGAGAGCGACGGGGCCGCGGGCGGCGTACCGCGCGACGTGGGCGCGGCCCCGGGGGTC
>JAAELP010000133.1 GCA_024226535.1 Planctomycetota bacterium
AAAGAGCTTGAATGATCCGCCGTCTTTGAATCGTCAACTCGTGACAGCCGGCGCGACAGGTCGATGGGGGTAATCGCCGCGCCAGCGTCATCGCGCGTCAGGTTGTCACGATCGAATTTCCAGACCGCACGTTACACCCCCTCGTGATCGACGGTGGCTTCGCGAACTCGACTCAACGTGCCGTCGTCCCGTACCTGGAAGCACGAGGTGTCACGCAGATCGACCTGATGATCCTCAGCCATCCTGACCAAGACCATACGAACGGTCTCCGCGTAGTGTCGTGTCGTTGCTTTCATAGGCAACTCCTTTACGTCACGTTGAAAACGAAAGTCGGCCCACCGCTTGGTCGCGGTCGGCCTCGGCAAGAGACCTGTATTGTGGTGATCGAGCTGGAACGCCGACGCCGCTTTCGCGCCCCGCCGTTGCTCCGTCGCCCAAAGGGCGTGCTCAGTCGAAGGCCGCCGTGATGGAGGGGAGGGCGGTCTCCGGGCTCGTTTCGAGACAGATGTTCGTCTCGATCCTGCAATTGGATTGGGTGCGGTGCCGCTCGGCGAAGAAGAAATCGAGCTTGTATCGGCCACCGTCGATCAGTCCGAGGCGGCTCAGATCGATGTTCTGCTCGGTCGCCGAGTGGACGCCACCGAGATCGATCGCGAGCTTGCCGTCGATGAACACCCAGACGTCGTCGTCGCCGACGAACCGGAAGAACTGGTTCCCGTCGGCGTCATACGTGAACTCGGTGTGCAGCTCGAACGTGAAGTGGTAGTTCCGGTCCGGATTTCCGCCGGGGTTGCCCAGGAGGCGATCCTCGATCGGGAAGAAGCCGCCGAGGTCGCGGTACTGCTCGTCCGTGGCGTCGTCGAACACGTACGTCCCGTCCGCCTGACGCTGGAAGAGGAGCGGCAGGGGGGCGGACATGTTGACGCCCAGGGTGTCGCGGTACCACTGATCGAACGTCGACGCGGACGTGATGCCGCCCGTGTCCGAGTAGCTCGCGGAGGCGGTGGTATCGTCCAGCCCCGGCGCGTCGGCGAGCGCGGCCGGGTCCGTCCCGAACGGGCCGGCTTCCGACGAGACCGACGCCGAAGGCACGTGCATCGCACCGGTGTCCGGCGTGGTGCCGCCCTTGGCGAGCACGCCGGCGGGGTCCTGGTGAGCGCTGTAGTGGCCGTCGAGGACGATCGTGAACTCGCCGGACTCGAAGTCGTCGGTCATGTCCCACTTGATGCCGTGGAAGCCCGTCGATCCGTCCACGCCGACGTCGTGGCCCGGGGTCGTGCCGGGAAGCACGGTGTGGCCCGGATCCAGCTTCAGGTTCCAGTGGCTGAGGTCGCGCGGGCCGGGCCCGCGGCCCATCGCGGCCAGCTCGCTCACGCGGTACGTCCACGTGCTCGTGCCGTCGTCGTTGAACGTGGCCGAGACGAGGCAGACCTCGTAGGCGTCCGTGCCGTGGCTGTCACGCAAGACGGTGCAGGCGTGCGGCGCGGCGGTCGCGCCGCCGGAGACGAACTGGCGGTTGGCGAGATGGGCGGCGATCGGCCGGCCCTGGGCATCCCGCGCCTGATCGGAGATCTTTCGTCCCTCACCGGTGAACACCGGCTTGCCGTCATCACCGAGGGTGTAGGCCACGTTGCCCGAGTAGTGCCCGAACCCGTGCGCGGGGGCCTGCTCGAAGTCGGGGTGGCCACCCGGCGCGGTCCGCTCCTGGAAATCGCGGACGACTCCAGTCAGCCAAAGCTCCTGCGGCAGCTCCTCCTCGGCTGCCGTGGCTTCGCGGAAGGCACCCAGCAGCACGACGGACGAGAGCAGGCCCGCGTCGATGTTGAACTGTCGTGAAGCGATTGATCCCATGTAGCCTCCTCAGAAGATGATCCTGTGAACGAAGGTGCACGAACGGTATGATTTTCGCGGTACGCTCCCAACGCCGCGCACGCCTTTCGACGCGTCCGCGGTGGACGGACCGGGCGTGGGGCATTCGGGGCGAATGGTGAATATCGTGTCAACACCTGCGGTCTGTGCGGGCAGGGTTATCTTGCGGGTTCTCTCGTCGGGTTGCCGATGGGTTGGAGGGAGACCCCGCACGTCATGGACGAGTACAGAATCAAGGGTGGCGCGCGGCTCGAGGGCCGCGTCGCCGTGGATGGATCCAAGAACGCAAGCCTGCCGCTGATGGCCGCCGCGTTGCTCGCCGACGAGCCGGTCACGCTGCGGCGCGTCCCCGAGCTGTCGGACATCCGGAACATGGTGCGCCTGCTGGGCGAGCTGGGCTGCCAGGCCGACCGCGACCACGGCACGGTCACGCTGGAGACGGTCGATCCGACCCTCAGCCACGCCCGCTACGAGATCGTCCGCACGATGCGGGCGAGCATCTGCGTGCTCGGGCCACTGCTCGCCCGTCGCGGCCGTGCCTCCGTCGCGATGCCCGGCGGCTGCGCCTTCGGGGCCCGGCCGGTCGATCTGCACCTGCGGGGGCTCCAGGCCCTCGGAGCGAAGATCGAGCTGTCCGGCGGTGACATCATCGCCACCGCGGACCGGCTGAAGGGGGCGACGATCTTCCTCGGCGGCCCGTTCGGGTCGACCGTCCTGGGCACGGCCAACGTGCTCTGTGCCGCCGTCCTCGCCGAGGGCACGACCCTCATCGAGTCCGCGGCCTGCGAGCCGGAGATCATCGACCTCGCGAAGCTCCTGAACGCGATGGGGGCGAAGATCAGCGGCGCCGGCTCGCCGCGGATCATCATCGAGGGCGTCGAGCAACTTGGCGGGACCGATCACTCCGTGCTCCCCGATCGCATCGTCGCCGCAACGTACGCGGTGGCGGCCGCGATCACGAACGGCACCGTCGTTCTCGACGACTTCCCGTACGACTCACTCATCGCGGTCCTGGAGATTCTCAAGGCCGTCGGTGTGCACGTGGATCGGCTCGACGAGAACGAGCCGGTCACCTGCTGCTCCGTGCGCATCTCCAGCGAGCGGCGACTCCGGCCGGCGATCATCACCACGCAGCCGTACCCGGGCTTCCCGACCGACATCCAGGCGCAGATGATGACGCTGCTGTGCCTCGCCGACGGCAACAGCATCATCACCGAGAAGATCTACCCCGAGCGCTTCATGCACGTTGCGGAGCTGACGCGGATGGGCGCGCAGCTCTTCCGCCAGGGGCCGACGGTCGTGATCCAGGGCGTGCCGCAGCTCAAGGGCGCCCCGGTGATGGCAAGCGACCTCCGCGCTTCGGCGAGCCTCGTGCTCGCGGGCCTCGTCGCCGAAGGTGAGACGACGATCAGCCGCGTGTATCACCTCGACCGCGGGTACGTGCGGATGGAGGAAACGCTGGCGGCGCTGGGGGCGCGGATCGAACGCGTCAACCCGGTGCATGACGACGTGGACGCGGGCGCGGACCAGCCGGTCCCGGTGATCGAGACGTTCGCGGGGCGCGGGGCGAAGGTCGGATCGTGAGCGGAAGGGGGGCTCCGGTGCGCCGGCGTTGTGCGGGCTTTTGCGCGGTGTGAGACCTACCGCTGCGCCGGCGTCCTGCCGGCTCCGCTGACAGTTGGGCGGTTGCGCGGCGGGGCGCCTTGCTCGTTCAGGAGTCCGTGCTTTGACGCCGCGTCCTGCGGCTCACGCAGGGAAGTCCTTGCGTGCTCATAGACGCCGGCATCCTGCCGGCTTTGTGAATATCGGCCGAACGGGGCCGTTTCTATATGAGTGCAGCCCTCCGGGCTGCAGGGGGCTGCGCGAACCCGGCGGCGTCCTGCCGCCTCCCGCAGGGCGCGGCAGGGCAATCGCTGCGCCGTGCGTCCG
>JAAELP010000134.1 GCA_024226535.1 Planctomycetota bacterium
ACCCCTCTCCCTCCGGGAGAGGACAGCCTCGCGCAGCGAGGCAGGTGAGGGCGGGCGTCCTTGCACGCTCGCCCTCACCCGTCCGTCAGGAAGCCGCGCGGGAGGCGTTGACGCCGGCTCGGGCGGGCATCTTCACGACCGCTTCGAGCGTCGCCAGCCGGTTCGCGACGACGGCCATCGACGACGGACGGCTCTCGGGGTTCGGGCGGAGGCAGTGCATGACCTGCCGGGAGAGCAGCGGGTGAATGCGTTCGTTGATCTCGTGCGGTGACCGGACGTCCACTCCGTCGTATCCACGGGGCATCCCGACGCCGCGACCCGTGAGCACGCGGTACATCGTCGCCCCGAGGTTGTACACGTCGGTCCGCTCGGTGATGCGCCCCCGCTGCTGCTGCTCCGGGGCCATGAAGTCCGGCGTGCCCTGGATGCGGGGCTTGACGGTTCCCGGACGGCAGCCCTGTCCGAGGTCGATGATCTTGATCGTCCCGTCGGGCGTGACGAGCAGGTTGCCGGGCTTGATATCGGCGTGGACGTACCCGATTGCGTGGAGGTGCTCGAGCGCCTCGGCGATCCGCTGGAACAGGGCGACGGCGGTTCCGATCGTGCGGATTGTTGCCTCGTCGAGACACGGGCCGTCCACGAAATCCATCACGAGCGATGCCGAGGAGACGCGGAGGCGACGCCGGTAACGCACGATGCGATGCACGCGCCGGATGCCCGGATGCCGGGTCCGAGAGCCGATCTCGTGCTCGGTCTCGAGCTGCCGGAGGAACCGCTCGTCCTTCTCCGAGGCGATCTCGATGTGCTTGAGCGCCCAGAGATTCCGCGTCCGCGGGTCGCTGACGACGTAGAGGCGAGAGCCTCCACCGTCGCCGAGGTGGGCGAGCACGCGGTAGCCCGCGATCTCCAATGGCAGTATCGGACGTCCCATCATCTTCATCCCCCTCAGGAGCCCCTCCCGCGGCGTCCCCGGAATGCGCCGCGGGGCGGGGCCTGGCAGAGATGATGG
>JAAELP010000135.1 GCA_024226535.1 Planctomycetota bacterium
CACCGGGACGGCGGGGATCGATCTCGATCGCGCCGCCGAGCTGCGCGGGCGTTGGGCGCGGCTCGTCACCGAGGGCCGCGAGCTGCTCGGACCGGACGGCCACGTCGGACAGGCGCTCGGCGCGTCCCGCCTCGCGTGGAAGCGCTTCATCGAGACGCGGGCGGCCTGCGAGCGCCTCCTGCACCTGGACGCCGATCGCGCCTGGGGCATGCCCAACGCACCGGATGCACTGGCCACGACGCGGGGCCGGCTGTCGGCCTGGCGCGAACGTTCGGGCACGCTCCGCGACTGGTGCGCGTGGCGCCGCGTCCGGACCGCCGCAATCGAAGCAGGTCTCGCCCCGTTCGTCGACGCCTGCGAACGCGGCGCGATCCGGACGGACGACCTGCGCCCCGTCTTCGATCGCAGCTACTACCAGTGGTGGCACACCGCCGTCGTCGACGCCGATCCCGTGCTCGCCGGGTTCTTCAGCCCCGAGCACGAGCGACGGATCGAGCAGTTTCGCCAGGTGGACGAGGCATACCTCGAGCTCACGCAGAAGCTGATCGCGGCGCGTCTCGCGGAGCGCATCCCGGCCAGCACGCTCAAGCTTCCAAGCTCGGAGCTGGGCATCCTCAAGCGCGAGATCGGCAAGAAGCGCCGACACATGTCGGTGCGCAAGCTCTTCCAGAAGATCCCGAACCTCCTGCCCCGCCTCGCGCCGTGCCTCCTGACGAGCCCGATGTCCGTCGCCCAGTACCTCGACGCCGCCCATCCCCCGTTCGACATCGTGGTCTTCGACGAGGCGTCGCAGATCCCGGTCTGGGACGCAGTCGGCGCGATCGCCCGCGGCGCGCAGGCCGTCATCGTGGGCGATCCGAAGCAGCTTCCGCCGACGACGTTCTTCGATCGCGTCGACGACGAGACCGACGATACGGACGAGGAGCTGGAGATCGTCGAGGACCTCGAGAGCATCCTCGACGACTGCATCAGCGCCGCCGTGCCCGTCCGCCGTGCAAACTGGCACTACCGGAGCCGGCACGAGAGCCTCATCGCGTTCAGCAACCACCATTACTACGACAATCGGCTGTTCACGTTCCCCTCGCCGTTCCGCGACGGCATGGGCGTGTCGTGGCGGCACGTTCCCGGCGGCGTGTACGACAAGGGCCGATCGCGAACGAACCGCCTGGAGGCCGACGAGGTCGTCGCGGAGATCGTTCGACGCCTGCGGGATCCAGACCTCTCGCGGTACTCGATCGGCGTCGTGACGTTCAGCATCCCGCAGCAGCGGCTCATCGAGGACCTGCTCGAGAAGGTCCGTCGCGACGCGCCGGAGATCGACGTGTTCTTCTCCGACGCCGTGCCGGAGCCGGTGTTCGTGAAGAACCTCGAGAACGTCCAGGGCGATGAGCGCGACGTCATCCTCTTCTCGATCGGCTACGGCCCCGACGCGCAGGGGCGGGTCTCGATGAACTTCGGGCCGATGAACCGCGCCGGCGGCGAGCGCCGGCTCAACGTCGCGATCACGCGCTCGCGCACCGAGGTGCTCGTGGTCTCGACGCTGCGCCCGGAGCAGATCGACCTCGCCCGCACCCGCGCCCGCGGCGTTCACGATCTCAAGCACTTCCTCGAGTACGCCGCCCGCGGTCCGTCCGCGATCGCCGAGGCGACGCAGTACGACCCCACCGCCGCCTTCGATTCACCGTTCGAGAAGGAGGTCAGTGACCGGCTCGTGGCCCTCGGCTGGCAGGTGCACCGGCAGGTCGGCTGCTCCGGGTACCGCATCGACCTCGCCGTCGTCGATCCCGACGCCCCCGGCCGCTACCTGCTGGGCATCGAGTGCGACGGCGCCAACTACCACCGCGCAAAGACCGCCCGCGACCGCGACAAGCTGCGCGAGGGCGTGCTGCGCGGGCTCGGGTGGTCGCTCCACCGCGTCTGGTCCACGGACTGGTGGACGAACCGCGAGCGGGAGATGGAGAAGCTCACCAAGGCGCTCGACGAAGCGAAGCTGACGCCGAAACGTGCCCAGCCGGGACGCAACGTGGCGAAGCGAGACGACTCCGACGAGCGTTTCGCCTCGGCGGGGGCACGCCCGGTCGAGGTCGCGCCGCGCAACATGCCGCCTGCTCCCCCGGTGTACGAGCCGTACTCGGGCGGTCCGCGGGTGCGAACGTCGGACTTCTACGACGATCGCACGAAGCGCCTGATCGGTGACGTGATCGCGGACGTCGTGCAGGCGGAAGGACCGGTCAGCCTCGAACTCGTCGCGCGGCGCGTGGCCGGCCAGTGGGGCATGGAGCGCATGACGACCAAGGCGATCACCCGCATCACCGGGCTGATCCCCACCGACGTCCGCGTCGAGCGCGACGGAGAGCGAGTGTTCCTCTGGCCCGACGACCGGGATCCGGATTCGTACGATCATTTCCGCGTTCCCGGAACCGATCCGGATTCCGAGCGCGAGGCGGATGATCTCCCGCTTCAGGAGATCGCCGCCGCGGCGCTCGACGTACTCCGGCAGCACCTGAGCGCGTCGCGCGACGATCTCGCCCGCGAGGCCGGCCGCCTGTTCGGGTTCCAGCGCAGCGGTCGAATCGTGCAGGAGCGCATGCATGCGGGAATCGATCGGCTCACCGCCGCCGGCTACGCTCGCCAGGACGGTGATCGCGTCGTGCTCGTGGGGCCGTAACGCCGGCGGCGTCGCGCTACTAGTGGTGTGAGTCAGAAGTTCGTTACCATACCGCCGGTCCTCATCGCCGCTGGCTGCGTTGCCGCTCCTAGGCGTATCTTCGGATATGCCGTCGTCGCGTCGCCTTGCCAGCGACGACGATGCCGCGCCGGTATGTCAACGAACTTCTGACTCACACCACTAGCGCTCGGATCCGGTCGAGTCGTCGGCCGGCTTGCTCCTGTACAGCATGACGAAGCCCACGATGCCCGCGATCAGCGAGCCGCACAGGATGCCCGCCTTCGCGATCAGGAGCAGGTCCTTCTCATCCGCCGTGCGGAACGCGAGGTTGGCGATGAAGAGGCTCATGGTGAAGCCGATGCCGGCGAGGAAGCCGGCGCCGATGACCTGCCTCCACGTCGCTCCCTTCGGCAGGTCGCCCAACCCGGTCTTGACCGCGAGCAGCGTGAACAGCGCCACGCCGATCGGCTTGCCGAGGACGAGACCGAACCCGATCCCCGCGCCGACGCCGCTGCCGACGGCGTTGCCGAAGCCCGCGCCGAGGTAGATCCCCGCGTTCGCCAGCGCGAAGATCGGCATAATCACGAACGCGACCCACGGGTGCAGAATGTGCTCCAGGCGCCGCAGCGGCGTCTGCACGTGCTCGCAGGCCAGCTCCAGCCCGTGCACGGAGTGCTGCGCATCCGGGTTCGTCATGATGTCGTCGACGCTGCCCCCGCTCTCCTCGAAGTTGTCGATGGACTCGCGGGCGAAGTGTGCGAATCTTGCACCCTTGATCCGCACCTTGGACGGAATCGTGAACGCCAGCAGCACTCCCCCGATCGTCGCGTGGACGCCCGACGTCAGCAGGTTGTTCCACATGAAGAAGCCGATCACCGCGTACACCAGCGGCGCCCGGACCCCGAGCCGGCCGAGCACGAACGCGATGGCGAGGAGGGCCAGCGCGGAGACGAGCGCCTGCATCGCGATGCCGTCGCTGTAGAAGAAGGCGATCACGAGCACGGCCCCGAGGTCGTCCACGATCGCCAGCGCCGTCACGAACACCTTCAGCGCCAGCGGAACCCGGCGCCCGAGAATCGCCATGATCCCGACCGCGAACGCAATGTCCGTCGCCATCGGGATCGCCCAGCCGTCGGAGTCGTTGCCGCTGGGGTTGATCGCGAAGTAGATCAGCGCGGGCACCACCATGCCGCCCACCGCGGCGGCAATGGGCACGGCCGCCTTCCGGAAGGACGCCAGCTCGCCCACGAGTATCTCGCGCTTGATCTCCAGCCCCACGACGAAGAAGAAGATCGCCATCAGGCCGTCGTTGACGAAGTGCGCCAGCGAGAGCTTGATCTTGAAGTCGCCGAAGCCCAGCGTGAGGTACGTGTGCCAGAAGTGCTCGTAGCTCTCGTGCCACGGCGAGTTCGCCCAGGCCATCGCCAGCACCGTGCAACCCAGCAGCAGCAGCCCGCCCATCGCCTCCACGCGCAGGAATCGCTGTACCGGCGCGAGGAACCAGTCGATCGGACGACGCTCGGTGTTGGGAACGTGCGGCGGACTCGCCATGGGAGGCGGATCTTAGCACGATGCGCCGAGAGCGCCCCCCTCCCCTCCCCCCACCAACGCGTTACGACCCCGGCGCGTCCGCGGGCGGCTTGGGCTCCTGGGCCGGAGTGATCCCGCCCGCCTCGGCAATCGCGCCGAGCAGCTTCTGGGCGAAGCGGTCGAGGGCGTCGGAGGCGGTTCGGATCTCGTCACGCAGCTTGTCGTAGTCGACGGGCTTCGTGGGCGTCGCGGGGGTGGCGGGCACCGTGGGGGCGGGTGCGGACTCGGGCACGGACGCGGACACAGGTGCGGTCGCGGTCGCGGACGCGGGTGCGGCCCCGGACGCGGACACGGACGCGGACACAGGTGCGGGCGCGGGCCCGGCCGCGGTCTCCGGCGTCACCGCCGCCACGGGCGCCGGCTTCACCGGCAACTCGTCCCCCGGCGCGATCAGTCCCGGCGGCGGCCAGTTGGGCGACGGACGGCGTTCGAACTCGCCCGGCTCGGGCGGCTGAAGCGCATCGGGTGCCGCCTCGGCCGCGACCGCCGATCGCAGCTCGACCGGTTCGTCGTCGCGCGGCCTGTCCTGCGGGAGCGTCAGAGGACGCCGCGCGACGCGACCGCCGCGCGCGCGGACGAGCATGCTGCCGAGACCGCGGGTCGCCGCCGACTCGCCGCTGAGGCGGCAGGTCACCGCCAGCGCAAGCCGCGCCGAATCGTGGTCGTGGAGGAGCAGGTAGATCGCGCCCATCATCAGGACGACGTCGGGATCCACGCGCCCGGTCCACTGTTGCTCCAGCAGCTCGCGGTAGCGTCCCGTCAGCTCGTCGAGCTGGCGCTCGATACGCATGCCGATGGGCGCGGAGCGCAGGGCGCGGGGATCGCGCTCGAGCACCCATCGCATGGCCTGCGCTCCCCCGGTCAGATCGTCGAGCTGCGCAGCGGTGATCGCGTACCCGACCACGGGCCGGCCGTAGCCGGGGCAACGCTCGATCTCCCATGCGAACACCCGCAGGGCCTGGGTGTGGTAGCGCTCGGCGAGCAGCTTCCACGGATCGCGCTCGCTGCTCAGGCTCGAACCGACGTCGCCGTAGGAGACCTCGTGTTGAGCGGACAGCGTCTCGGACGACCCGCTCAACCCGAGCCAGTTCTCGAGCATGAGCAGCTCGGCGCAGCCGGCGAGGAGCGCGCCGGAGACGAGCGACGCGACGATCGAAAGGAAGCGGTGTCTCATGAGTCTGCCTCGTCTTCCGTTGGTTCGGGATCTGCCGGTGACGCCTCGGCCTTGCTCGCTTCCTGCGCTTCGGCCTGGGCGATGACCTCGAGCAGCTTGCGGTTGAAGCTCTCGAGCTTGGTCGAGAGATCGTCGAGGTCGGATGTGAGCTGGACGAAGTCGATGGGGGGCGGAGACGCGGTCGCGGACGCGGACGCGGGCACGGGCACGGGCACGGGCACGGACGCGGGCACGGACGCGGGCGCGGACACGGACACGGGCACGGACGCGGGCACGGACGCGGGTGCTGGCGCGGACACGTGCGGGGTCTCGGGCACGGATGTGCGGGCGGGCTGTGCGGCGGCGGGCGTGCGGGCGGTGAACCCGGACAGCGTCACGGGCAGGCGCGAGGGATCGAGCGCGAGCAGCGCGGCGCCGGCGGTGAGTACGGCGGTGGCGATGATCGTGAACAGCACGAGCAGGGCCTGTCTCATCGCGCGCCTCCCACGTGGACGATCTCGAACGCGAGGCCGAACTCGGTCACCGTGAAACGGCCGGCGAAGCTGGTGATTTCCTGCATGGTGAGGCCGCGGGTGAACGCCGCCTGGACCCGGGCGGTCTCGAGCTTCTGCTCGACGGCCACCGGCACGAGGACGGCGAGACGCTCCGATCCGACCGGGCGCGCGCGGTGGCGGATCTCCCGGAACGCCGGAACGTCGTGGACGACACGCAGCCGGTTGGAGAACCGCGTTGAACCAGCGGGCGGGCGGTACGGCTGGCGCTCCCAGCCGTGGTCCCCACGCGCGATCTCGTGGGTGATGATCGGAGCCGTGCTGCTCGTATCGAGGATCACGACCTGCATACCGCCGGCGTCGAGCACGCTGAACGCGTCGCGCTCGTTGCCCCAGTCGATGCGCAGCGTCGGCTGCTTCGTGCCCTCGGTGCTTCCGGCGAGGCCGCCGGCGCCGGGCTCCTCGGCCGGCTCGGGCTCGAATGTCTCTTCGATCGGCGGCGCGTCGACGGGCGGCGGCTTCGCCGCGACGGGCTCGGGCTCCGGCGGCGGCGCGGGCTTCGGCTTGGGGGCCGGCTCGGGCTCCACCGACTTCGGCGCGGGGATCTCCGGCTCCATCTCGGCCGCCGGCGCCGGGTCCGGACGCAGCGGATCCATGGCGACGACGGGCACGACCGTCGGCTTGGCTGGCGCGGTCGGCGGGTTCGCGGGCGCCAGCGGCGCCGGGCGCGCCGGCAGCCTCAGGAGCCACACGTGCACCGCCAGCGACGTGACGAACCCGAGGATGAGCAGTGTGCGCGACACCGTCAGCGTTCCTCACCCGGCTCGGCGCCGAGACGAACGTCCAGACCGTGAGCGGCGAGATCCGACCACGCCTTCATGACCCGATGATGCCGCACGTCACCGTGCGCGACGACGACGAGCACGACGGCGTCGGCGGGGAGCGCCTCCGCCAGCGCGTCGACGTCCTCCCATGCGTCCTCGCGGTGCCGGATGACGTCGTCGTCGACGACCACCATCTCGATGTCGTCACCGCGGATCGGGGTCACCCCCCCACCGCCCAGCTTCAGCAACTCCGCCTCGATCGCGCCCACCGATACCACCTGCGTGAGCATCACGATGGTGCCCAGCAGGAGGATGAACAGGACGTCGACGAAGCTCTTGTAGTTCACGTTGGCTCCGCAACCAGCGCCGGCGCGCCGACCGCCCAGTCGAGCACGTACCGGCTGACCGACGCGAGGATGGCGATGCCGAGGCCGAAGATCGTCGTCATGCACGCGACACCGAGACCGGCCGTGACGGCCTCCGCGTCGAGATGTCCGTCGAGGAGCCGGAAGCTCCGTACCACGCCGACGACCGTGCCGAGAAGACCGAGGCTCGGCGGCACGTCGGTGAAGAACGGCAGCACCCGGCGATGCCAGTCACGCCCGGCGGCGCTCAGGCGCCGGCCGAACACCCGATGCCCGATACCGACGACGAGGAAGCGCTCGACGAGGACGGCGCCCAGGAGCACCGAGCACACGACGAGCGGCCACATGAGCGGACCGCCAAGATCGATGAACTGGCGAAACACGGCTTCCTCCTTGCTCCGGCGCTCAGCCCTCGCCCGTGAGGAACGCCTGGAAGTCCAGCGACTTGAGGAAGCTCAGCGTGTCGCGGCGCATCTGCTCGACCGCCCGCTCGCGTCCCCGCGAGAACGCGCGACGCGTGCGCTCGCCGAGACCCGCGTCGAGCATGTCCTCGGTCACCTCGCTTCCTTCCGTCCCGGGCCCCGGCGGCACCGCCACGCCGTAGCGCGTGGCGAGGATCGCCAACCGAAGCTCCACGAGGTCGAGCTGATCCTGGACCGACACCTGCTGCGCGTGCACGACCGTCGCGTCCTGTCCCTGCTTCATGAGCCGCGAGGCCTGGGCGTCCGCGCGGCGAAGCTGGACGGCGAGGCGATTGCGCTGCTGCACCAGCTTGTTCAGCTCCACGCGTTGCGCCGACGGCATCGCCAGCGCCGGGTGCGTCGACGGCTGGGACTGCGCCGAGGCGAAGCCGCCGATGACGAGCGTCGCCGCGACGGCGATGACCGTCGCGAGGCGGCGTGTGTTCCTGACGATCATGGCCGATCTCCTTCCGCTGCTGCCGGCTTCGACAGGCGCGTGATCCGCCCCGCCAGCTCGTTGTCCTCGGCGACGGCGATGGAATGGATGCCGCCGAGCTCACCCGGCAGCGGCGCGATCATGTCCATCTCCGCCTCCAGCTCGATCATCCGACCTTCCAGGGCCTGCTCCACCGACTCGTTGAAGCCGGCAAGCCGCTGCTGGAGCTCACCCATGCTCTCGGCGAACCCGGCCATCCCGGCCGCGTTGTCACCGGCGCCGCGCACCATGCGGATCAGGCGCGACGCGCCGTCCACGGTGTCCATCAGCGAAAGGTAGCTCTTGAGGTTGGACGACGTCGCCTCGAACTGCGCGAAGAGGACTTCGCTGCCCATCATCACGCGTTGGTGCGCGAGCGCCGCCTCGTCGAGCACGTGGAGCACGCTCATCCACATCTTGCGCTGATCGGGCGAGAGCTGGACGGCCATCGCCCGGATCCTCGCGAGGTTGCGCACGGTGCGGTAGTGGGCGACGAGGCGCTTCTTGCGGAGCGGGTCGCCCTCGGCGGAGATGCGCCGCGCGAGCCCGTCGAGCGTCTTCTCCGTGGGCGTGTCGAGCACGGGCTCCTTGCCGCGTGTCGACGCCTGCACCGCGGCGGCGAGCCGCGCGCGGGCCAGGGCGATCTGCTCGCCGAGGACCTGCTGGCCGTCCCACATGGGTGTGAGCACACGCTCGCGCGCCGCGAGGACGACGTCGAGCGCCGCGGAAGCCTTTTGAACGGCCTCGTGCGTCTCGCCTTCGTCGAGAAGACGCTCGGCCTCCTCGATCGTCTCGCCGAAGACGCGGAAGCTCTGGTCCATCTCGCGCTGGAGCGGGTTGACCGACGTCTCCATGGTGGCGACGACCTGGCCGAAGTCGTATCCGGCGAAGCCGTCGTTGCCCCGGCCGTTGCCGTTCTTCGCCGGCGGCGGCGCGGAGGCGCCGGCCGCGGCCGGCTCACTCTGCGCGGCGACAGAACCGGCGAGCGCCCCCAGAAGGGCTGCGGTCGTTGCCATGTTCATCAGGGTTCGGGGCGCGATCATGGGGTCGCCTCGCTTTCCGACGTCTCGGGCACGGCCATGCCGACCCGCTCCGCCTTCACGTTCACCTCGCGGGCGAGCGCCGGGTCCTGGATCTGTGACCACTCGGTGACCGCGGCCTGCGCATCACCGCTCATCATCAACTCCGCGCCGGCGATGAGCTGGTCGAGGCTCTCGACCTTCTGCTGCTCCTCGTCGCTGCCGATGCGGGCCTCGGCCTGACCGAGGTGCCCGCGGGCGCGTTCGAGATCGCCTTCACCGATCGCCGTCGTCGAGAGGGCCAACTGCTCGCGAAACTCCTGCGCGCGTACCGCCGAGTCTCCTTCCGGAGCCGAGTGGCATCCGGCCACGAGAACCACGGCGGCCAGCAGCGGGATACCGCGGCTCAGCCGGCCCTTCGTCCTTCCTGTATGCATGGCTGTGTCTCCCGGATCCGTTCCGCCACACCCGAGGCGGAGCCGGTCCGTGTGTCGAAGACCCAGCGCACACGAAGGGATTCCCGAAAACATGCGCGGTTTCTCCGGCGGTTGCCGATGTCGAGCGCAACCGCCGGTCGCGGGGCGGGTTCGCAGCAGCGGACGCCCGGCGCGTAGAAACGGCCGCGCCAGTTCGTCACCTCCGGCGAACCAGACACGGCCGAGTCGTTCCCGGGACAGCTCGTCCGGGAGCGTCCCATCCCAATCTGCAGGTCAGCCTACCCTACCCATTGTTTCCTTGCAAGATTCCTCAGGGAAAACGCCAAAGAACTCCAGGGCGGGCGACCACCCGTCGTGTATAGTTGTCGCTAGCGACTTTCGGGCGCTCCGGCGCCAGAAAGGTTAAGTCGTGAACAAGCAGGCAGTTACGGGCGGCTCCTCCGCCGTTCCGACGTTCCCGGAGCACCTACGGTCATCGCTCCAGGCGTTCCGGGCGGCCCTGATCGAGCTGCTCGCCTCGGTCGAAGCCGATCCAGGGCGGCCGCAGGACCTCGCGCGCCGTTTCGGGCTCAACAAGAACCTCACCTGGAAGATCTCGAAGATCGTCGGCAGCCCCGACCTCTATGGCTCGGTGCCGCACATCCCCGGCGCCGCCGGGTTGAAGATCTTCCTCGCCGCGATGGAGAAGGCCGGCGCCCCCGCCAGCCACCTCAAGGCTACGAGGCAGGCGGCCACCACCTTCGATGACATGGTGAAGCTGCACACCGGAGATCGCAACACGCTGGAGATCATGGTCAGCGGGATGCTCCCGGGGCCGGTGCAGAGCGAGCAGGCCGAGCAGAGCCGCAAGCTCGCCTACCAGGGAAACAGCGGGGTGTGGGGCGTGCGGGCCAAGGCGCAGATCGCGCTGAGGATCCTCGCGCCGAACAACCAGGACCAGAACTTCGCCGATCTCGTCCAGATCTCGGGGCTCATCGGTTTCCGCCGTCTTCGTCCGGACGCGCGCTGGCTGCTGTTCCGACGCGAGCGCTGGACCGACGATGACCCGCACCCGCCGATGGACGTCGAGGAGTCGATCGATCCGGACTTCCCCGTGGCCGGGGGCGTTCCGCTCATCGGGGAGTTCTGCTCGAAGCCGATTCCCGACCTCGATGTGATCGTCGATGCGGGGGAGGTGCAGTACGAGCTTCCGCCCGGCCCCGTCGGCAACACCGCGTCGCTGACGTGTATCCAGGGCCAGGTGTCGCGCCGGATCGGCCCGGCCTACGCGGAGCACCCCGGCGAGTTCACCGAGATCGGCAGCAGCGTCATCACGCCCGTCGAGCATCTCCTGTTCGACATGCTCGTGCACCGCGACTACGACTGGGCGATGAACCCCGAACTGCTCATCTACAGCCGACTCGACGGCGGCGCGATGCACGCGTCGGCGCGGCGCGAGCGGAACACGCTGCCCGTGTTCGAGACCGTTCACGATGCGGGCTGGGGCGCCGCCGCCCTCGCCAGCTCGCTCGTTCCCCGTTACTCGAACCTCGTGCGCCACGTCTTCGACCGGCTGGAATGGAACGCCGACGACTTCCGCGCGTATCGCTTCACGATGTCGTACCCGCCGATTCCGACGTCGGCGCTCATGCGGGCGGCGCTGCCGGTTCGCGCGTGAGTCCTCACGACGGGTGCCGTGGTCTTGCCGAAGGCAAGGCCGCGATGTTCGACGCACATCACGCGGCCTCGGCTGCGCCGAGACCACGGCACCCGGGCAGAAGAAGCTAGGGTGTACCCAGCCGCCGGATCGCCTCTTCCAGCACGGGATCCCGTCCCGCGCCGGCCGCGAACGGCACCTCCACGTCCGGCGCGATCCCCACGCCCTCCAGCTCGGTTCCGTCGGGCAGCAGTGACTTCCACACCGGGAGCATGACGGTGACGCCGTTGGGCAGCTCGCGCGGCTGCGGGTTGCCGGAGCTTCCGTACGAGCGTGCGCCGATCAGCGTGCAGTTCGGCGCCTGCCGCATCATGAGCAGGAACGCCTCGCAACTGCTCATGTTGGCCGGGCCCATCAGGACCGCGACCGATCCCTCGTAGCGGGGACGCTCGGTGCTCGGGCGGACCTCGCGCGATGCCGGCGGCGTGAAGCCACCGGGCGCGTCGGGATCGCGAACGACGTGCCGGGCGTACACCTCGGGGCGCTCGACGAAGCAGCGGGCAAGCTCGCCGGCGATCGTCTCGCTGCCTCCGCCGTTGAGACGCACGTCGACGATCAGCGCCGGCTTGTCGCGGCAGGCGTCGAGCGCGTCGAGCAGCGAGCCGGCGTCGGGCAACTGGTTCCGGTCGAAGGTGTCGATCCGGATGTACCCGATCTTCCCGCCGATCGCGCCGCTCGCCACGCCCGGGCCGTGCCGGCGCACGGCGTCGAGACGCGCCGAGACCGCGCGCTGATCGATGTTCGGCCGGACGTCGCGGCGGTACGTGGGGATCGTGACTCCGTCGGTGAGCACGGTGACGTGAAGATCCTTCGCCGCTTCGAGCAGCGCAGCGGTACGCACGGCGAAACGGAACGAGCTGTCGGCTTCCATGAGGCCCGCGGCGTTGCCAGCGAACAGCGTCTTCCAGTCGAGAACGAGCCGGTCGCGGTGCGAGTAGTGCCGATCGATCGCGCGTGTCAACGCCTCGAGCGACCGCCGGTTGAGCTTCTCATCCACGCGCGGCGCCGCCGCGGCACGCTGAGCGGCGTCGGCGGGGCCGGTGCGGAACCAGATCGGATGCGGCGCGAGCGCGATCCCGGCGGCGCTTCGGAAGTTCGTGTGACGCGAGCTGTTCAGGCTCGTCACATAGAGATGATCCGGCGCGAGCTTCACCGGCAGGACGCAGACCCGCGGGCTCGTCCAGCGTGGCCGGCCACGTATCTCGGGAAAGCTCGGTCCCCCGCCGACCCAGGAGAAGCCGCCGGGCTGCATGTCGCGGTCGAACTCGATCCGCAGTTCACCGAGACCGGGGTCGACGTTCGTCTCGCCATGATCCGGCGACGCCGCGGCGACCTTCGGCGGTTCGCCCGCGACCGCCGCGGACGCGAACAACAGGAGCAGTATCGTCGCCAGGATGATCGAACGACTCATGGGGGGCTCTCCGTGGATGCCGTCGATGCGTTGACCGGAACCACGATGAAACAGTCGATCCCGAAGAAGTTCCCGGGCGGCGGTTCGTCGCCCTCCGCGGGCGCCACGAGGCGGCAACGAACCGTCAAGATACCGTCCTCGGCCCGGTGGACGCCGAGGTCGATCAGGTTCGTCGGCTTGGCGAGGTCGCTTCGAAGGTCCAACTGAGGGCCCGGCTCCCCGTCGACGATGTACTCGACGATACCGTAGTCGTAGCTTGAGGTGCTGCGTACGTACAGCTTCACCCCACCGCTCTCCACGGGCACGTCCAGCTCGAACACGTCGCCCGGACCGGGCGCGCGCACGAACAACTGCGTGTCGCCGGACCAGACCCCCTCCGCAAACCCCTGCATGTCCTGCACGCCTGGCTCGACGCCCTCTCCGAGACGGCCCTCGAGTGATTCCGCCTCGACGAAACCGGCGAGGCTCTCGATCATCATGCGCTCGCGTCGGAGGTGATCCCAGTCGCCGGTGCGCTGGAACCGAAGGTGCGCCACCGTCGATGCGAACATCGCCAGCCGGGCCACTTCAGCATGGCCGGAACCGCGCCGGATCTTGTACGACTCGACAGCCTCGAACAGGTACCGTTCGGCCGCGGCGTAGTCACCGGCGTACATGAGCGCGAGGCCGAACGTGGCGCGCGCCTGTTCGACCAGGAACGGTTCATCCGGTCCGATTCGCATCAACCCCACGAACGCCTCTCGCGCCAACCGCAGGTACTCGGCCTCGGAGTCGATCTCCATCAGGACCGCAGCGAGCGAAGTGGCGGACATGAGCGTCAGCTCTCGATCCGGGCCCAGATCAGTGCGTCGACCAGAAAACGCGCGACGCAGGGAGTCCTCGGACTCGGAGAACCGGCCGAGTTTGTACTGCGCAAGGCCAAGGTTGTGATGGTGCATCCACCACAGGTCCGCCGGCCAGAGGCCGGCAGCGCCGGGCTCGGCCAGAACGCTCTGGTACAGTCGCACCGCCTCTTCCCAGTTCCCGTTGCCGATCGCCTTGTTCGCCGCCCGTGCTTCGGCAAGACGCCACTCGAGGGCCTCATCGTCGGACCGCACGTTGAGTTTCGGAAGCACGCCGTCGCGCGTCGGCTCGTCGAGCACACCAACGTCGCGGTTGAGCCACCCGGCGGCGGACACCACCACCAGGTGTACGCCGGCGAGCAACACGCCGGAACCCACGATGATCGCGAGCATGAGGCGGATTGCACGCCCGAATCCGACACTGACCACGCGAGCGACGATCGCCGCCGCGGTGACGAGCACGACGAACAGCGCGGCAAAGGCCGCGACGGCGCCGACGACGATACTGTCGGTGAGCCCGCCGCCCACGGCCATCGTGAGCGCCGTGGCGAGAAACCCGAGCATGAACAGCCCGAAGCCGCCCGCAAGACCCCACGCAAAACGCACCCGACGCCCGAGGAAATACGATCCCGCCGCCTGCGTGAACACGGCGATCAGGGGCATCGCTATGAACATCGCGGCCCACTCGGCGAAGATCCCCTGCCAGAACCAGAAGCCGGCGAGGAACCCGAAGATCGTGGCGGCCACGACCGGGTAATGCGTTGCCGCGAGACGGATCACGCGCGGCATCTCCCAACGCGGACCCACGCGGATCGGCTTGCCGGTCTGCAACGCCCGAATGTCCGCGGCGAGCTCAGAGGCCGCCTGGTATCGACGTCCCGGCATCTTCTCGAGGCAGCGGAGACAGATCCAGTCCAACTCGCGCCGAACCGTGCGCACGCCGGTCGGCGGCGTCTCGCCTACGCCCGCGCGACGACGCGAACGCAGCCGCCGACGCGGAGGTTCGGGCATGATGTCCCGAAGGTCACGGATCACCTCGTCGTAGGCGCGATCGCGAAGCTCGGTCGGCAGGAACGGCGGCGCCCCGGTCAGCAGCTCGTACAGCATCGCCCCCAACGCGTACACGTCGGTGCGGGTGTCGACGAGGTCGTTCTCGCCGGCCGCCTGCTCCGGACTCATGTACTCGAGTGTGCCGATCATCGCCCCATCGCGGGTGAACCGAGCCCGCGGATCGGCCTGCTCGTCGAGCACCTTGGCGATCCCGAAGTCGATGACCTTCGGAACGGGCGCGCCGTCAACGTCGGCAACGAGCACATTCCCCGGCTTGAGGTCGCGATGCACGACACCCTTCGCGTGCGCGTGCTGAACGGCGTCACACACGCCGACGAACAGATCCAGTCGCGCATGCACGTCGAGACCGTGCCGATTGCAGTAGTCGGTGATCGGCTCGCCGCGTACGTACTCCATGACGAGATACGGCTGGCCTTCTCCGGTCTCACCGCCATCGAGGACGCGGGCGATGCCGGGGTGATCCATCGAGGCCAGAGCCTGGCGCTCGCGGTCGAAACGCTCCCGCAGCTCGCCGGTCGCGAGACCGGGACGGATCACCTTGATCGCCACGTCCTGCTCGAAGGGCTCGACACGCTGCGCCAGATAGACGACCCCGAACCCGCCGCGACCGAGGAAGTCGACGATTCGGTAGCCGCCGATCTCACGCGGTTGCGGCTCCGACTCTCCGCCGCCGGCAAAGACGGCCTCGCCGAAGGCCTGGAGCGGCCCGCGCACGTCATCGGGCTGCGGGCGCGCGGTGTCGTGTTCATCGGGGTTGGTGGTCATGTCATTCACCCACTGCTGGACCAGGTGGAAGCGTATCAGCCGACGGTGCTCGCGGGGTCGATCTCCCGCAGGGCCCGGCGGCCATGATGGACGACGGTACCCATCGCGCCCGCCATGAAGACGAGCGCGGCGATCGCGCGGCCAACGCGCACCGAGTCGGCGGACGCGAGCAGCGCGGCGAACGCCACGAGCGCCGCCAGGAAGGTCAGGACGCCGCAGATCGTGCAGGCCATCACCGCCGCCCGCGACCGCCGCCATGCCAGGGCCGCGCCGCTGAAGAGATTCGCGAGACCACCGGCGGTGAGGGCGATGACGCCCGCGCCGACCGCTCGGTGCTCGAGGTGGAGATGCACGGCAACGGCGATGATGAGCATGACTCCGCCGACACCGAGCGAGAAGATGGCCAGTTGCCGGACCGGGTTGGTCGGAGGGCTGGTCGGAGGGCTGGACGTGGGGTTGGTGGCGTTCATATCGATTGTCTCCTGGGCTTGAGGTGACGGGCCTCCGCCGGCTCGTCATCCATGGAGCGAGAAGGCGCCGCGGCCTCCGCCACGGAATCCTGGAGATTCCGCACCGATCACCACCCCGGTACCCTGATCCCGTGGTCGACACCCCCGCCGAGTTCGATCAGATGGTCGAGGAGCTGTACGCCGTCCTGCGGGCGCGGGCCCACCAGGCCTACGACCAGCGGCTGGCGGGGCTGTCTCGATCAGCAAGCTCGCTCGTGCAGAACGCGCTCGTTCGTCTCGGCAACGCCCGCGAGCAACCCGACAACGAGCGCCACTTCGTGGCGGCCGCGCTCCAGCTCATGCGCTACGAGTACCTGGACTACCTCAAGTCTGGATCGACCGCGTGGGCTGGTGCCCGTTGCGGACGACGAGCCTGCGGCCGTTCTCGTCACGCAGGGAAGCGCGCTCCTCGAGCCACGCATGGGCCTCGAGTTCGATCGCCGTCGCGAGCATCTTCTGGGCACCCTCCCGCAAAATCGGCGTGAGCAGGTCTCGGGCGTCGTCCGATGGAAACGCGATCACGTCGGTGGTAGGCTTTGTCTCAGACATGGGTGGTGTACTCCTGAAGGGTTAGGCTTCTTCAAGGTACGCCACCTTTTTCACGTCGTCACCATCCACAACTTTCGGTTA
>JAAELP010000136.1 GCA_024226535.1 Planctomycetota bacterium
CTGTTTCATAGCCCTTTGCCTTCATTTTGCGGGCA
Source organism: Planctomycetota bacterium (assembly GCA_024226535.1). Lineage (GTDB taxonomy): Bacteria > Planctomycetota > Phycisphaerae > Phycisphaerales > SM1A02 > JAAELP01. The sequence goes on from JAAELP010000136.1 coordinate 36, forward strand.
GTTTCGATCATGCCTTCAACTTTGCCTTCGATCTTGCCTTCGATCTTGCCTTCAACTTTGCCTTCGATCTTGCCTTCGATCTTGCCTTCGATCTTGCCTTCAACTTTGCCTTCGACAAATTTTTCATCCTGCAACTTTTCAAGACCGTGCTCATCAAACATTTTCGACCGTTCACCCGGTGACACGGAATCTTTTTCAATATAATCGAAAATTTTGCATATTTCCGGTTTCTGATAAACAGTTTCGTCAACTTCCCCGTCCAGTGTGTCCTGAATGGCAAGCAGCCATGACCGGAACGGCTCCGGGGTTTTGTCATTCACATATTTCGGACACAGATATATCACCTTATGTTTTATTTCCCCCAGTGAATTTCCCTCCAGATCTTTGGGATCGAAATCGCTGACAGCCATATCTTTCTTGTGCCTGTCGCCCGAAGTCAGCACCACAATTGTAAACACGGTCATCGGCGGAGTGTAATCCTCTGCATTTTTAACCTGCTCCAGAACAGCCGCCATGTGA
>JAAELP010000137.1 GCA_024226535.1 Planctomycetota bacterium
GATCGACGCGTCGGATCCGATCGCGCGGTACGACGCCCAGGCGCTGCGGTGCGAGGAGAACACCGAAGCGTGCCGGCGCCGGTTGCGGAATCCGCTGAAGCGAGCTGCCTTCGATCTCCTCCTGCGCAAGGCGCGGGCCGGGGCCGCCGTACGCGAGAACCTCAAGAGCGAGGCGATGCGGTACATCGCGCTGGCCCGCCGGATCCTGCTGGAGCTGGGGTCGAGGCTCCGGCAACGCGGCGTGGTGGCGCAGCCCGACGACGTGTTCTTCGCCGAGCGCACCGAGCTGCCCGCCCTCGTGCGCGAGTCCGCCGACCTCCGGTCGCTGATCCGCTCCCGCCGTGACGCGCACGAGCGGAACTCCCTTCTCGCGCCACCGCCCGTCGTCGTCGGGAACTTCGACGCCGCGCAGGCCGCCTTGCCGACCGACGTCGCCGCCGCCCGCGTCCTCCGCGGCATCGCCGTCAGCCCCGGCCGTGTCCGTGGCCGGGCGCGCGTGATCCTCCGCGCGACGGAGGACGAGCACGTCCGTCCCGGCGAGATCCTCGTCGCGCCGTTCACCGATCCCGGGTGGACGCCGTACTTCGTGACGGCCGCGGGAATCGTCATGAATACCGGCGGTCTTCTGAGCCACGGCAGCATCGTCGCCCGCGAGTACGGGCTTCCCTCGGTCGTCAACGTCGGGCCGGCCACGGACATCATCCGCACCGGGCAGATGCTCGAGGTGGACGGCGATCGCGGCGAGGTGCGTATCCTCGGCGACGAGATCGGGCCGGGGACGTCGTGGCGTTCCCGTGTCTCAGGCGGTGCGACCGACGGGCGTCTCGGTCGCAGAGCGGAGGTCTTGGTGAACTTGTTGGCCGTCGCGTCGATCGGCAGCGAGCCGTAGACCTCGTCGGTGCTGACGACGACGATGCGCTCGACCGTCTGTGTCTCGCGGCACGCGTCGAGGGGGTCAAGCCCGCGGCCGTGGGTCCACGTCGCCAACGGGGAACAGCGCCATCAGCACCTGGTCGGCGTACTCGCCCGAGGCGAACTTCACCTGGCGGATCCGCCGGCCTTCCTCGCGGAATCCGAGCTTGCGGTACAGCGCGATCGCTCGTTCGGCGGTGCTGAGCACGGTCAGGCCGATTCGCTCGATGCCGCGGTCGTCGGCCCAGGTGATGAGCTCTGTGAGCAGCAGGGTCCCCGCGCCGCGGCCGCGCCAGCTCGGGCGAATCCAGAGGCCGAACTCTCCTTGATGCCGCAGCCGCGCGCGATCGCCTACCTCGAAGCCCAGCAGGCCGATGAACTCGCCATCGATCATCGCCACCACTGCGAGCCAGTCGTCGGTTGCCCGATGCCGCTCGATCCAGGCCTCCTCGCTCTCGACTGTCCACACATGCTCGCCGGGACGACCGACCACGCCCTCGCCGTCCGCCTGGACCTCTTCGTGGAATGCGGCGAGCTCGACCGCGTCGGCCGCCTCGGCGCAGCGAACGACGACCTCCACCGCGTCCCCGAGCAGACCGGCGCGTGGGTCGGTGACCGTCATCGATCTGTCCTTTATAGGTGGTCCGTCACGCGGCGGCGCGGGTCGTGGACGGGATCGGCTCCCTCTGCGGGTCGGCCAGCCGACGCCACCACGGTTCGTTGGCAGTGTACCACCTGACGGTCTGGGCGAGCGCGTCGGGCCAGGCGCTGCGCGTTGGGCGCCAGCCCAGCTCGTTTGCCATCTTCGTTGCGTCGATCGCGTAGCGCAGGTCGTGGCCCAGGCGATCCGGCACGCGCGTGATCATGGACTCCGGCTTCTGCATCAGCCCGAGGATTGCGTGCGTCAGCTCGAGGTTCGAGTGCTCGTTGTCGGCGCCGATGTTGTACACGTTGCCCGGCTCGCCGCGCTCGAGAACCTGCAAGAGCGCCTCGCAGTGGTCCTCGACGTGAATCCAGTCACGCACGTTCCTTCCGTCGCCGTACAGCGGGACCTGTGCTCCCCCCATCAGGTTCGTTACGAACAGGGGGATCACCTTCTCCGGATACTGGTACGGGCCGAAGTTGTTCGAGCACCGGGTGATCATCACCGGGGTGCCGAACGTCGTGTGATGAGCGAGCGAC
>JAAELP010000138.1 GCA_024226535.1 Planctomycetota bacterium
CCTCGCCGCGATCGCCGTCCACCTCGAGCATCTGCCCGGTGCGGATGATGTCCGTGGCCGGCCCGACGTTGACGACCGAGGGAAGCCCGTACTCGCGGGCGACGATGCTGCCGTGGCTCAGAAGACCACCGGTGTTCATGACGATGCCCGCGGCCGTCACGAAGTACGGCGTCCACCCAGGATCGGTGAAGGGCGCGACGAGGATCTCGCCGGGACGAACGTACTCGTCCTCCGTCGCGCGGAGGATCACGCGCGCCGGGCCGCGGGCGCGGCCGGGGCTGGCGGCGATGCCGCGAAGGACGCGGGTGGCGGGGACGTCGGGCGGCAAGGCGGCCTGCGCGGCATCGAAGTTTCCGACGACGATGGGCGGCGGTGCGAGCAGGGAGTTCCGCTCGTACGCGTCACGGCGGGAGCGGATCAGCGACCGGAGGTCGGCGGACTCGCGCACGAGGGCGGGCAGCTCGGTGCGCTCGGCGAAGAACACGTCGTCGGGCTCCGCCACCACGCCGCGTTGCTGGAGCCTCGACCCCAGCTCCAGCAGGATCCGGCGGGCCAGCGCGATGTACCGCATCGCCTCGCTCTTGAGGTTCTCGCGGACGGCGGCTCCGGCCCGCGCCTTGCGCAGGAGGAGATCGAAGGCAGCTCGCTTCAGCGGATTCCGCAACCGGCGCCGGCACGCTTCGGTGTTCTCCTCGCACCGCAGCGCCTGGGCGTCGTACCGCGCGATCGGATCCGACGCGTCGATC
>JAAELP010000139.1 GCA_024226535.1 Planctomycetota bacterium
AACTTCCCGGTGACGGAGGTGCTCGTCGAGGAGGTGCTCGACATCCGCGACGAGCTGTTCGTCTCGCTCACGATCGATGACCGGGCGCAGGCGCCGTTGCTGCTGCTGGATCCGCACGGCGGCTCGGGCATCGAGGACCGCGCCGAACGCATCGCGCGGATCCCGCTGCACGTGGTTGACGGCATCGATCCCGACCGCGTCCTCGCCGCGCTCGCCGATTCGCCGATCGACGCCGCCCGGCACGAGGCGATCGTCGAAGCGATCGTGCGCATCGCCGGCCTCGCCCGCAAGCTGGAGGCGCGCTCGCTGGAGGTCAACCCGCTCGTGACCACGAACGACGGTCGCGTCATGGCCGCCGACTGCCGGGTCACGATCGACGACTACGCGGTGTTCCGTCACCCGGAGCTGGGCATCGAGATTGCGCGTGAGCTCGACCACCCGGCGACGGACCTGGAGCGCATCGCGTACCGCGTGGAGGAGCAGGATCACCGCGGCACGTTCTACTTCGCGCAGCTTCCTACCGACGGCTCAGAGGCGTCGCGCGGTCTCGTCGGCTTCCACGGCGCCGGTGGCGGCGGATCGATGATGTCGATGGACGCCGTGAGCAACGAGGGCTTCACCCTCGCGAACTTCTGCGACACCTCCGGCAACCCCTCGGCCGCGAAGGTCTATCGCGCCGCCCGCGTGATCCTCTCCCAGCCGGGCCTCATCGGCTACTTCGGCTCCGGCAGCGGCGTGGCCAGCCAGGAGCAGTACCACTCCGCCTACGGTCTCGCCAAGGCGTTCCGCGAGATGACCATGCCCGTCCCCGCCGTGATCCGGCTGGGCGGCAACAGCGAGGACCGCGCCGTCGAGATCCTCGAAGACGCATGCCGTGACCTGCCCGCCACCGTCGAGGGCTATAAGAAGGATGACACGCCGGCATTCTGTGCGGAGCGTTTCGCGACGCTCGTGGAGGCGGGCGGCGGTTCGGGGACCACGACCCTGGACCACGTGACGCCCGACTACATGGATTCGAACGCCGCCTACACCTTCCCGATCACGGGAGGACGCGTGTGGATCGATCACGCGCGGTGCGACGCCGCCGCGACGCAGATCGTCGTCGACCATTCCGACGGCCTGCTGGTCGCGGGAGATGACGGGCCGGTACTCGCGGTGAGCGAAGAAGACGTGGCGAACAAGGATTCGGAGTTGATCGCCTGCGAGATCGAGTGCGCGCGGGCGGGACACGACGTGCTCTTCGTGCAGTTGGAGATGCCGGCAGGCTGACGCAATGTCCATCATCATCGACCACACCAAACGCGTTCTCGTGCAGGGCATCACCGGCCGCGAAGGGCGGGCGCGTACGAAGCTCATGCGGGAGTTCGGAACGAACGTCGTCGCCGGCTGCACGCCGGGCAAGGGCGGGCAGGAGGTCGAGGGCGTTCCCGTCTTCGACAAGGTGAGCGAGGCGATCGAGGCTTCGAGCGGAATCGACATCTCCGTCGTCTTCGTGCCGGCGCGGCTCGTCAAGAGCGCGGCGGTGGAGGCGATCGAGGCAGGAATCAAGCTCATCGTGCTCGTGCCCGATCGCGTGCCGCTCTGGGATGCGATGGCGATCGCGACGACGGCGCGCGAGCACGACGCTCGGTTCATCGGTCCCAACACGCTCGGCGTGATCAGCCCGGGGCAGGGGGTGCTCGGCATGATCGGCGGGCGCGCCGCCTCGGCACGTCAGTGGTTCAACGAACCGATTCCGCGTCGCACGGTTGGCGTCATCTCGCGTTCCGGCGGCATGACCAGCTCCTGCGGGTACTACCTCTCGCGCAAGGACATCGGGCTGAGCACGCTCGTGCACGTCGGCGGCGACAGCGTCATCGGCCTGCCGATCCCCGACGTCGCGCTGATGTTCCAGGACGATCCGGACACAGACGCGATCGTGATCTTCGGCGAGATCGGCGGCTCCCAGGAGGAACGCCTCGCCGAGCACATGGCCGCCGGACGCGTCACGAAACCCGTGATCGCGTACATCGGAGGCAAGGCGGCCCGCGAGGGCACGCGTTTCAGCCACGCCGGCGCGATCATCGAGGGCAACCGCGGAACCCACGCCGGCAAGGTCGAGGCCCTCCGCGCGGCCGGGGCCACCGTCGTGGACGGCTTCGGCGATCTTCCCGACGCCGTGGACGGGGTCCTCGCCGGACTCCCCGCCTCGGCAAGCTGACCACCGGAGGCGGACATGCCCGACGCGAAGACCTGGCCCACCGCGATCACGAAGATCGATCCGAACTCCGTGCGGGTGCGCGGATACGACATCGCCGAGCTGATGGGGAACGTGAGCTTCGGGGCGATCGTGCACCTGATCCTGCGCGGCGAGCTGCCGTCGCCGGAGGTGGGGCGGCTCATGGACGCGATGGTCGTCGCCGCGATCGACCACGGGGCGACCCCGCCGTCGGCGCTCGCGGCGCGGACGGTGGCGTCGACGGGGGCGCCGCTGAGCGCGTCGGTCGCCGCCGGGATCGCGTCGATCAACCGGCATCACGGCGGCGCGATCGAGAACTGCGCCCGCACGCTCGCCGAGGTGGTCGAGGAAGCGGACACCGGCGAGCCGATGGACGACGCGGCGGCGGAGGTCGTGAACCGCTACCGAACGCAGAAGCGCCGCATTGCCGGCTTCGGCCACCGCATACACAGCGCCGATCCGCGGACCGCGCGTCTGTTCGAGCTGGCGCGTGAAGCGGGCGCCTTCGGTCGCCACTGCGAGGCGGCGGCGGGCATCGAGCGCGCGCTCGCCGCGGCGGGCAAGACGCTGCCGATCAACGTGGACGGCGCGATGGGCGCGGTGCTCGCCGACCTCGACTTCGAGCCGGAGGTGATGAACGGCCTGTTCATGATCGCCCGCACCTCGGGGCTCGTCGCCCACGTGCGCGAGGAGCAGACGCGGATGAAGCCCATGCGGCGGATCGAGCCGTCGCAGTTCGCGTACGACGGACCGCCCCCGAGGTCCCTGTGACCGCCCAGCCCACGCTCACCACCGAGCGGCTCCTGCTCCGGCCGTACACGGAGGCCGACGCGCCGGACGTCCAGCGGCTCGCGGGGGAGCGAGAGATCGCGGCGACCACGATCCGCATCCCGCACCCGTATCCCGACGGCGCCGCCGAGGAGTGGATCAGCGGACACCCGCGCGCGTTCGAGTCGCGCGAGTCGGTCGTGTTCGCGGTGACGCTGCGGGACGGCGGGGCGCTCGCCGGCGGCATCGGCCTCGATCTCTCACCCGCCCACCACTGCGGCGAACTCGGCTACTGGATCGCCGTGCCGTACTGGAAACGCGGCCTCGCCACGGAGGCGTCGCGGGCCGTCATCGACTACGGCTTCCGCGACCTCGACCTCCACCGCATCGAGGCGCACTGCTTCATCTCCAACCCCGCGTCCGGCCGCGTCCTCGAGAAGGTCGGCATGACCGCCGAGGGCGAGCTTCGGGAACGCGTCCTCAAGTGGGGCGACTACGAGACGCTCCGTTACTATTCGATCCTCCACAACGAGTGGAGCCCTTAGTCCCTCAGTCCCCTTGTCCCTCAGACCCTCTCCCACCAATGACATACACCACCGCCCAGATCGCCGAACTGCTCCCCGAAATCCAGCACATCAACGACGCGTCCCTCCGCGACAAGGTCGCCGCCGTCTGGAGCGAAGCCATCACCACCGGGTGCGGCGGCAACGGCTGGACCTTCGACGAGCTTCGCGCCGTCAAGTTCACGCTCCTCGCCGGCGACATCGACCTGACGTACATCGATCACCTGCGCAGCTGCGCGCAGCAGTGCCTGTCGATCGCCGACGTGCTCAACGGCATCTTCGGCGACAAGATCCCCGTCGACCGCGACACGCTCCTCGCCGGCTCGCTGCTCGCCGACGTCGGCAAGCCGCTGGAGTTCGACAAGGACGCCAACGGCGAGGTCATCAAGGGCCACTACGGCGAGATGCTCCGCCACCCGTTCAGCGGAGTCGCCATGTGCTACAAGCACGGCATCCCCGCGGAGGTCATGCACATCGTCGCCACGCACTCCCACGAGGGCGACAAGGTGCAGCGCTCGATCGAGTCGATCATCTTCCACCACGCGGACTTCGTCGACTTCGACATCGCGAAGTACCTGGGGAAGAAGGCGGCCGGGGGCTAGGAGATTGCGACAGACCGCGCGGCGGCGCAGACCGGGGGTAGCCACCCTGGACGGCTCATCGCCTGATTGTCCCGGGTGACTACCCCCGGTCTGCTTCGAGCA
>JAAELP010000140.1 GCA_024226535.1 Planctomycetota bacterium
GTGCGCTGCCACTTGACGGTGCCGTCGGTCTCGAACACCGCGTACTGAGTCGAGCCGGCGACACCGATTTCGGGCTCGCCGTCGGCGTCGAAGTCGGCGACCGTCGGCGCGCCGCCGGCCTCGGCGCCGGCGCCGGGGAGGTCCACCGGGCCCCAGATCAGGGTGCCGTCGTGTTCGTGCAGGCGCACCTTGCCGCGCGCCACGACGACGATCTCGGGCTCGTCGTCGGCGTCGAAGTTGCCGGCGGCAGGGTAGCCGTCATCCATCGCGACCTGCCAGTAGATCGTGCCGTCGGCGCGGTAGGCGGTGTTGCCCGCGACCACTTCCTGGATGCCGTCGAGGTCGAGGTCGGCGACGATCGAGATCGAGCCGGAGTCGGCACCGTCGTTGTTCGACGCCGACTGGTAGGCCTGGCCGCCCGTCCCGGCCCAACGCAGTGAGCCGTTGGCGTTGAACACGTTGCCGCCGACGATGATCTCGGGCACGCCGTTGCCGTCGAGATCGGCGATCGTCGGGTTGTCGCGGTTGGTGAAGGTCGCGCCGGTGGGATGGGTCTCATAATAAGCGCTCGACCACTTGCGCTGGCCGGTGTGCTCGCAGGCGGTGATCTTGTTGCCGAAGCCGTCGAACGGCGGCAGCGGCGGCTCGGGAGTCGAGACGATGATTTCGGCGATGCCGTCGCCGTCGACGTCGCCGGCCGCCAGGCCGGAGAGCGAGAAGGCCAGGAACTGCGAGACCGGCGGGTCGGCCGCCCAGATCGAGCGCCCGGTGTCGCCGCTGATGGCGCGCAGCTTGAGGCTCGGATTGAGCGGATTGACCAGGTTGGCGGTGACGAAGACGATGTCGGGGGTGTCCTCTCCGTCGATGGTGCCGTCGCCGTTGTCGTCGGTGAGTTGGACGACGATCGGCGTCGACATGGTCTCGCGCGACAGCGGTTCGGAGAGGTTGGTGTCGTCGGCCGGCCATGAGACCTCGACCACCGGAGCGAAATCTTCGGGCACCGGTACCGCGACGCAGCCCTCGGCGGTGTTGCCCGTGTTGTTGGTCTCGTCTGTTTCGGCGATTTCCTCGGCGCTGTCGGCGAAGGCGTAGATCACGTTGTCGCGAAAGCTCACCGTGCCGGCGACACTCAAGTCGAAGCTCACCGTTTCGCCCGCGAGCACGCCGCCCGCGGCTGGCGCCTGGGCCAGCAGGTTGTCGGCGCCGGTCAGGGTGCCGTCGCCGTCCGTGTCCTCCCACAGGCTGATCTCGAACGCGACGGCGTCGCCGTTGCCCAGGTTCAGGGCGTCGACGCGCACCGTGCCGGACACGGCCAGGGTGTGCAGGTCGGTGACCAGGTTGGCGGCGTCGACCGCCACCACTTCCAGGTCGATGCGCTGGGCGACCGTGGTGGTGTCGGTGCCGGTATTGTCCAACGGATCGGCGTCCGGGCCGTTGCCGGGGTTGGCGGTGGCGCTATTGGTGATCTCGGTCGCGCCCGGGGTGCCGTCGAAGCGCAGCTGGATCGTGCGTTCCGTGCTCTCGCCGGCGGCGAGCGCGAAGGGTGGCCAGGTGACGATGCCGCCGGTCTCGCCGCCGTCGTCCGAGGCGGTGAAGAAGGTCACGCCGCCGGGCAGGTTGTCGAGGAGGGTGATGCCGGCGGCGTCCTGGGTGCCGGCGTTGGTGATCGTCAGGGTGTAGGTGACGTCGTCGCCGGGGGAAACCTCGTCGAGGCCGTCGGTCTTCGACACAGCCAGGTCGGGTGCGGCATCGAGGCTGTCGGTGTCGATCGCGGTGTTGTTTGA
>JAAELP010000141.1 GCA_024226535.1 Planctomycetota bacterium
CACGAACACGAACACGAACACGAACACGAACACGAACACGAACACGGACACGAACGCGGACGCGGGCACGGACGCGGGCACGGACGCGGGCTACGGCTCGGCGATGACCTTCGCTCGTTCGATGACGCTGTCCAGCATCGCTTCGGTGAGGCGGCCCGTGAACGTGTTCTGCTGGCTGACGTGGTAGGAGCCGAGGAGCGACGTCGTACCGATGGGGCACTCGGCCCCGTGTCCGAAGCGCGGGCGTGGTTTGGGGATCTCGTGGCCGCGCTCGCGCAACACGCCGATCACCGCGTTCCAGGCGATGCCGCCGAGGCACAGGATCACGCTCGGCCGGAGGATCGTGATCTCGTCGACGAGGTACGACGCGCACGCCTCGAGCTGCGGCGGCGTCGGACGGTTGGCGGGCGGCGCGCAACGGAGTGCGGCGCCGATGAACACGCCGTGCAACTCGAGGCCGTCGTCACGGGTCGTGGAATCGGGCTGGTTGGCGAGACCCGCGCGGTGCAACGCGGCGTACAGGAAGTCACCCGAGCGGTCGCCGGTGAACATGCGCCCCGTGCGGTTGGCGCCGTGCGCCGCGGGGGCGAGCCCCGCGATCAGGATGCGCGCCGCGGGATCGCCGAATCCCGACACCGGTCGTCCCCAGTACTCGAAGTCCTGGTACGCGCGTCGCTTCTTGCGGGCGACGTCGGCGCAGTACGCGCGCAGCTCGGGGCAACGCTCGCAGTCGGCAATCGCCCGCTGGATGACGGCCAGCCTGCGCGCCGCGGCCCGATCGGTCATCACGAAGGATCCGCGCCGGCCCGCGCGGAGGCGGCGGGCACCGGCACGAGGCTCATACCGCCGGCATCGTCGACGGTCAGGCGGTAACGGTCGCCGGTGGCGACCGCCTTGTAGACGGCCACACCCTGCGCCACGCGCACGCCCATGGCGTCCGCCAGCGCGGCGTCCGTCGCGACATCCCAGAAGTGGGTCCAGATCCGTTGCTCGTACCGCGCCGCGTCGCTGCCGGCGTACGCGGGCGGGATGGCGCCCGGCGTGTCGATCGGGATGCCGTGCGCGGGCGCGACGAGATCCGAGTAGACGCGTCTCAGCAGGATGAGCGTCCGCCCCCGCAGCGGATGACCGCGGGCGACGTCTTCGGGCGCGAACTGCACGGTCCAGGCGTCGATGAAGACGACGTCGCCGGGAATCGTGAACGACTGCCGCGCGATGTCGCGTCCGCGTTCGTCCAGCTCGACGAAGAGGATGTCCGTCTCCTGGATCGAGCCGTCCGGGGCCGGCCGCTGATCGACGATCTCGACGTGGGCGAGCCGCCGGTTGCGGCCCAGCCGCTCGATCATCTCCCGGTGGGCATCGAGCCGGGCCGTCATGTCCGCGTTCAGGGCCTCCAGCTCCCGCACCGCCGCCGCCCGATCGTCCCGGACGAGCTTCAGGTACCCCGCGAACACCACGGCGCCGAGGGCGAGACACAGGATCACGGGGCGAAGGAGACGCGGCATGGGGGCTCGATCCCGAGAGAAGGGAAGGAGGTCCATCGGCAAACCTCCAGTCGTTTCGCCAGTTGACCGATAACCAGACCGATGCGCTTGACCCTCGCCGCCGCAGTTCTGAGTGCCGTGGTCTTCGGCGAAGCCGAGGGCCCCGCGACGTCGGCGGCGCCCCCGCTCCCGGCCGCCGATGGCCGTCCCGCGCTCGGTCTTCGCCGGATGATCCGCCGCTTCGACTTCGAGGAGGCGCAAACCACGCGGCTGGACTTCCCGCCGCACTTCAGCCGCGTGATCGCCGAGGACCGCGGCTTTCCGAAGTTCGGCCGCATGCAGTTGACGCGCGACGTGGCGCATACCGGGCAGTGGTCGCTCGCGTTCGAGCTCGACGGAGGTTCGCTCGCGGTCGAGATCCCCACCGGCGTCCTGCCCGTGCTGCCCATGGCCGATTACATCGTCTCCGTCATGGTGCGCACGGGCGGGCTGCAAGAGGCGCGCGTCCGCCTCGTGGCGACGTTGCACGACGGACTCGGCGCTCCGATCCCGGGCAGCCGCGCCATCAGCCGCGCGACACGCACCGGTGGATCGTGGGAGATGCTCACCGCCTCGCTCCCCGGCGACTTCCCCGACGCCGCGCACCTGCGCGTGGAGCTGGAGCTGCTTCAGCCCCATCACCTCGCCGACACGACCGACACGTCCCGCCCCGTGGTCGAGGACGTGCACGGTTCGGCGTGGTTCGACGACGTGACGATCTGGCACATCCCGCGTCTCGAGCTGTCGACGAACGCCGAGAACAACATCGTCGTGCTCCCGGAGCACCCCACGCTCGACGTGCTCGTGCACGACCTCTCCGGCGACCCCCTCACCGCCCACCTTCGGATCGAGGATATCTCCGGCGCGGCCGTGTACGAAGAGTCGTTTCCCGCGCCACAAGGACGCCACCCGATGTCGATCGAGGTGCCGCTCGACACCGCCGGCTGGTACCGCGCCGTGCTCAACGTCGAGGCGCCCGACGCCGTCGCGGGCCGGCGCGAGCAGCCGTTCGTCGTCCTGCCGCCGCGGGAGGCCTCGCCGATCCGTCCCGCCGAGACGCTCGCGGTCGTGCTGCCGTTCGCGCCGGCTGGCCAGCTCGAGCAACTCGGCGGAGTCATCCCCGACCTCCACGGTCGCGGCGCGGTCGTCAGCATCTGGGATGCGGCCCTGTCCACCGAACGCGCCGCGGAGCGCTTCAGACCGATGCGCAAACTCGTCGAGCAGCTCCTGGAGACGGACATCGACCTGACGTTCGCCCTGGAAGCCGTGCCGCGCGAGATCGCCAGGTCCAACGGCGTCAACCCCGAACAGGTGCTCGAGCTGCTCAACCAGGATCCGTCGCACTGGCGCCCGTGGCTCGACGAGATGCTCATCAACTTCGGCTTGCGGGTGCGACGCTGGCAACTCGGAGGCACCCAGTTTCCCGATGCGTTCTGGAAGGCCAACCTCCAGCGCCTCTCCGACGGCGCCGAGCGCGCGCTCGGGCAGTTCATCCCGCGCCCCACGATCATCATTCCCTTCAGCGCCGATCAGGAGATCCCCGAGACCCTGGATCTGCCCGCCGTGCACGTGACGATTCCCCACGAGGTGCACCCCTCAATGCTCCCCGCGTACGCCGAACCGTGGCGCAGCGCCCCGCGGCAGGTGTTCGTGAGCTTCGACCTGCTCCCGCCCGACGAGTACGCGCCGCGGCAGCAGGTCGTCGACCTCGCCCTGCGCACGCTCTGGGGATGGCGCACGGAGCTGGAGCAGATGGCGATCACGGCCCCGTGGACCTGGGAGGGTGCGCGCGACGAGCAGTTCGTACCCGAGCCGGCGTACGCCGCCTGGCGCGGGCTCGCCGACGGGCTGCGGGGCCGGACCTTCGCCGGCGAGGTGCCGGTGGGCAACGGCGTCCAGTGCTGGCTCATGCGGGGAGACGGCGCCGCCGAGGACGCGATCGTCATCTGGTCCGATCAGCACAGCGGCGACACACCGACGACCGCGTCGCTCGTCCTGGCCGAGCAGGAAGTGCTGGTCGTGGACATCTTCGGCAACCGCCGCCCCCTCGAGACCACCGACGGCGTGCACGAGGTGCCGGTCACCGATCTGCCGGTGTTCGTCGAGCACATCGACCTGCCGCTGGCGCAGTTCCGCGCCGGCTTCGCGATCGAGCCCGCCTTCGTCGCTTCCAAGCATCGCGTGCACGACGCTCAGCTCGTTCTCCACAATCCGTGGCAGGTCGGCATCTCCGGGCGCATCCATCTGCACGAGACCGCCGACTGCCGGATCAAGCCACGCAGTCGCGAGTTCGCGTTGCGCGCCGGTGAGACCGTCCGGCTGCCGGTCACGATCGTCTTCGATCGCAGCATCATCGCCGGCCCGAAGCGTCTCGACGCCGACGTGCAGCTCTCGGCGGGCCGCGATCACAACCTCCGCGTGCACACGGAGCTGAACGTCGGCTGGCGCGAGATCGAGCACTCCGCATCCTGGACCCTCGCCCTGAACGCCACCACCGGCACCCAAGAGCTGATCATCTCGCAAGCCGTCACCAACCGCGGCGACCGCGTACTCCACCTCGACGCCTTCGTGGTCGCGCGCGGGGTGGGACAGAACCGCCGCGTCATCGCCTCACTTCAGCCGGGAGCGACGGCGATCAAGACGTTCCGCATCCCCGGTGACGCGTCGGAGTTCGCCGGCCGACGGTTCCGGGTCGGCGTCTCGGAGCGCGGCGGAATCGCCCAGCTCAATCGCATCGTGACGATTCCCGAGTTCGTCGGCGCGGCAGCTCCGGCGACGGCGGGCGCCGACGACGCAGACGCGTCACCACGATGACGGCGGAGGCCGATCGTTCACGCTGAGGCACGTGAGACGCTGGATCAACCACGCGCCGTCCGCCTGCTCGCGCACCTCCACCTGCCACTGGGAGCGCGTCGTGCCCCACGATTCGCTCTCGGTCCAGCACGTCAGGTGCAGCGTCGCGGAGGTGGAGGTCTGCTCGAGGGCGTCGAGCCGCGTGATGCTGTTGTCCTCGATCTCGAACCGGTCCACGAGCCGTGACAGACCGCTCATGATGAACGCGCGGTCGTGACCGACGTTGCGGGCCGAGCCAAGGTGAGCCGTCACATTCCGGGCGAGCTTCGCGTCGGCGCCGACGAGATCATCTTCGACAACGGCGTCGACGAACGACCGCACGACGGCGCGGCCTCGCTCCCCCGCCGTGACCACCAGCAGTCCCGTCGCGACCACGGCCAGCGCCAGCACGAGCGGAACGGGAGCGATCTTGAGGGGACCCGCCCGACCGTCGAGCATCCCCTTCCAGCCGATGGCCAGACCGATCACGGCGAGCGCGATGGCGAGCGGGTACGGATTCTCGAAGAGGTAGTGGGTCACGGGTTTCCTTCAGATCGCTCCGGGCGCAATCCGATAACCATTTCGTAGCGCGAGCCGCATTGGTTGCCGCGCGCGCCGAGGGTAGCGATGACGCCGACATTGACGCAAACCCATCTGGATTCCAACCTCGCCGCCCTCGGCGAGCGCAATGCCGAGGTGGTGGCGGCCATTCGGGAGGCGGGTGCCCCCCCCGGATTGGCGTTCTCCGAGAGCCGCCGGGGACCGCTCACCGCAAGGCTGGGCGACGCGGTCCTCGCCAGCGCTCACCACCCCGCCGAGGAGGCCCGCCGGCTCGCCGAGACGGTGGACGTCGTCGAGCACGCGACGATCGTGGTGCTCGGGTTCGGCCTCGGCTACCACGTGCAAGCCCTCGCCGAGCGGATCGGGGGCGCCGGGCTCATCGTGGTCTACGAGCCCGACGTGGCCCTGCTGCGGGCGGTGCTGGAACGCATCGACCACGCGTGGATGGCCGACGCCCTGCTCCTGATCGTGACCGACCCCGACGATCGTGGGGCCCTGGCGCGGAAACTGGACGGCGCCGAGGCGATCCTCGCCCAGGGGACCACCTTCCTCGCCCACCCCGCCAGCCGCCGGAGGCTCGCGGAGACGACCGGGCGTTTCCAGTCCATGTTCGCCGACCACGTCTCAGCCGCCCGCACGACGTTCCTCACGACGCTCATCCGCGCCGTGGATACGGTCCGCAACCTCCTCTACAACATCGATCACTACGTGGACGGCCCGGGCGTGGCCGAACTGGCCGGCGTGTTCGCCGGTCGTCCCGCCATCGTCGTGTCCGCGGGTCCGAGCCTCTCCCGCAACCTGCATCTGCTCGCCGAGCCGAACGTGCGCGAGCGGTGCGTGATCGTGGCGGCGCAGACGACGCTGAAGCCGCTGCTCGCCGCCGGCATCCGCCCGCACTTCGTCACCGCGCTGGACTTCCACGAGATCTCGCGGCGTTTCTACGACGGGCTGAGGGCCGAAGACGTCCAGGGCGTGACGCTCGTCGTCGATCCCAAGGCGCATCCGGAGATCCTCGACGCGTTCCCGGGCACCGTGCGTTGCTGCCGTTCGGACTTTCTCGACAAGCTGCTCGGCGACGACCTGGCCCGCGATCGCGGCGAGTTGCCCGCGGGCGCGACCGTCGCCCACCTGTGCCTCTACCTCGCGCGGTACCTCGGTTGCGGGCCGATCGCCCTGATCGGCCAGGACCTGTGCTTCCCCGACGGGATCTACTACGCGCCAGGGACCGCGATCCACGAGGTCTGGGGGCCGGAGCTGAACCCCTTCAACACGATCGCAATGATGGAGTGGCAGCGCATCGCCCGCCACCGCGCGAACCTGCACCGGATCGACGACGTCCACGGGCGCTCCGTGTTCACCGACGCGCAGATGCTCACCTACCTGCGGCAGTTCGAGCGTGACTTCGCCGAGTTGACCGCGGCGGGCGTCGAGATCATCGACGCCACCGAGGGCGGCGCGCCGAAGCAGCACACGACCGCCCGCCCGCTGCGCGAGGTCCTCGAGCGCCATCTTGGCGAGCCGCTGCCGGAGCTTCCGGCGACGGTGAGCGGCGGTGATCCGAAGCGGCGCCGGGCCACGGCCGAGCGTATCGAGTCGGTGCGGCGGGAGATCGTCGAGATCCGCGACATCTCCCGCAAGACGATCGCCACGATCGACGCGATGCTCGCCGAGCAGTCCGACGAGCAACGCATGGCCAGGCACTTCGATCGCATCGAGAAGGCCCGCGCGAAGATCGACCAGCGCTTCGAGGCGTTCACGCTGCTGAACTTCATGAACCAGCTCGGCGTGTTCCGTCGCTCGAAGGCCGACCGCCGCATCGAGGTGCGACGCGATCTCGACGCCACCGAGCGACAGCGGCTCCAGCTCGAGCGTGATCTCGTCAACGTCCAGTGGCTGTTCGACGCGGCCAGGGAGCTGGAGGCGCAACTCGCCGATGCCGCCGGCATCCTGCGCGGACGCTCGGTGGCCCTGCGGCGACCGACCGCCCACGCGGACATCGAGGCGGAAGCCGGAGCGGCGGTCACCGCGCCGGCGCGTCCCGCGCGCATCGCGGCGTTGATCCCGGTGGATCTCCGGCATGACGGCCGCGGGATTCCGCGCTCGCTCGCCACGACCTTCGCCGGCCGCCCCGTGCTCCAGGCGACGCTCGAACGGCTCGGCGCCGCCCGCGGCATCGAATCGATCGTCCTCGTCACCGACGACGACGCGAACGTGGACGAGTTGATCGATCGGAAACGCATCGGCCGGCCGGTACACGTGGAGCGTTGCGGTCCGAACCCGGCGGGCCCGGAGCGCGAGGCGCTCGGGATCGCGCGACGCTGGTCGGGATCGTGCTGGCGGGGTGGGATCGGCGGCGCGAGCGTCTACGACGAAGTGCTGTGGCCGCAGGCGATGCGCGAGGTCATGGAACGTCGCGATCTCGACGCCGGGCTCCTCGTCGGACCGGACTGGCCGCTCGTGGACGTGTCCTCGGACACCGGGTGCGATGCGCTGGCCGAGCGTCACCGCGAGCACCCGGACCGGCATCGCCTCGTGTTCACGCAGGCGCCGCCGGGCATCGGCGCGTGCATCGTGGGCCGCCCGCTCATGGAGCAGCTCTGCGATCGTTCGCGTCTCGCCACGATCGGCTCCATGCTCGTCTACCAGCCGCACGCCCCGCAGGGCGACCCGATCGCGACCGAGGCGAACGTGACGATCGATCCGCACGTGCGGAACGCGATGGTGCGAGCGACGTTCGACACGCCGCGGCAGCGGGCGCTGCTGGAACGCGCGCTCGCCGGGCGCCCAGCCGATGACCTCGACGTCGTCGCGCTCGTGCACGCGCTGGCGAACGCCGAGGACGACACGCCGGCCCACGTGATCGTCGAGTCCGCGGCGATGAGCGCGGATTCGATCGCGAGCGCGATTGCTCCCCTGGCGAGACTCGGCGACGTCACCGTGACACTCACCGGGATGGGGTCGGGTCTTTCCCGGTGCATCGACGCGGCGCGGGGAGCCGGTGCCTGTGCGGTGCACGTCCGGACCGATCTGGGCGGCGCCCGGGGAGATCTCGATGCCCTCCTCGCCGCCGACGTCGTGAGCGTGGATCTTCCCGGCAACGACGCCCCGCCGAAGGTGCTCGAGTCCATGCAGCACCTCATCGATCACCGGCGGCACTTCGCCGGCCCGCGCGGCGCCGCGGCGATCGCGCTGCCGTGGATCGTCCCGCGGTTCACGCGTCATCCCGACAACGTCGAGCAGACCGACGCGTTCTTCGAGCGGTGGCAGCACGTTCTCGGCACCGTCGTGATCGACGGCGAGACCGAGAACCACGGCGGCGCGATGGCTCGCGCGATCACGCCGGAGCACGTCCTTCGCCGCGAGCAGCGACGTACCCTCGTCCTCCGGGGGCCGTCGCCGTGACCACCGTGCTCGCCGTCGTCATCGGCCGCGCCGGCAGCCGCGGGCTTCCCGGCAAGAACGCGTTGCCGCTGCTCGGCCGGCCGATGGTCTGCTACGCGATCGCCGACGCACTGAATGCGGAAACGGTGGACCGCGTCGTCGTCTCCACCGACGGCGCGGCGATCGCCGACGCGGCGCGAGAGATGGGCGTGGAGGTCGTCGACCGGCCCGCTTCGCTCGCCGGCGACACCGCGACCGTGGCCGCGGCGGTGATGCACGCCGTCGAGGCCGTCGACGAGCAGCCGGAGATCGTGGTGGTGCTCTACGCGAACGTGCCCGTCCGTCCGCCCGGCCTCGTCGATCGGGCCGTGCACCGTCTGCGCAACACCGGCGCCGACAGCGTGCAGTCGTACGCCGACGTCGGCAAGCACCACCCGTACTGGATGGTCACGCTCGACCCGGATGGCCGCGTCGCGCCCCATCATCCGAACACCGTCGACCGGCGCCAGGACCTGCCGCCGCTGCTGCTGCCCGACGGGGGCGTGATCGCGGTCACCGCGTCGTGCCTGCTCGGCGCCGACCGGGCAAACCCGCACGCGTTCCTGGGCCGCGACCGGCGCGGCGTCGAGACGCCCGCCGGCGCCGTGGTCGACGTGGATACCGAGGCAGATCTGCGTGTCGCCGCGAGCATGCTGCGGCAGGCGACGGGAGCAACGTCATGAAGATCGGCGACCGCCCCATCGATCTCGATCACCGGCCCTACGTCGTCGCCGAGATCGGCGTGAACCATGACGGTTCGTCGAAGCGCGCCGTCGAGCTGACGGACGCCGCCGCCGATGCCGGCGCCGACGCGATCAAGGTGCAGCTCTTCGAGGCCGACCGGCTGCTCAGCTCCGCGGCGCGGCTCGCGGCGTACCAGGAGCGGGCCGGTGCGAAGGACCCCGGGGACCTGCTGCGGGCGCTGGAGCTGGGTGTCGGCGAGCTCGCCGGGGCCGTGGAGCGTGCACACGAGCGCGGGCTGCACGCGATCGTGACCGTCTTCAGCGTGGAGCTCGTCGCGCCGGCGTTCCGGATTCCGTTCGACGCGGGCAAGACCGCCTCCACCGACATCATCAACCGGCCCCTGATCGAAGCGATGCTCGACACCGGACGCCCGCTGCTCACCAGCACCGGCGCCGCGACGTGCGAAGAAGTCGCGGCCGCGGTGGAGTGGATGGCCGGACGCCCGCACCTGCTGCTCCACTGCGTGAGCAGCTACCCCACCACCGACGAGGACGCCGCGCTGGGAGGACGCATCGCGCTGGAACGCCGGTTCCCCGAGGCGCTCGGCTACTCCGATCACACCACGAGCACCGACACGGGCGCGCTCGCGGTCGCCGGCGGCGCGTGCCTGCTGGAGAAGCACCTGACGTGGAGTCGCGAGGCGGCGGGGCCGGACCACGCGGCGTCCCTCGAGCCAGACGGAATGGCCGAGTACGTACGGCTCGCGCACCGCGCGTGGCGCATGCGCGGCCCGATCGTCAAGAGCGTGTCGGCGCCGGAGCGGGAGGTCCGCGCCGTGTCGCGTCAATCGCTCACGACCACGCGGGCCCTGCCCCGCGGCCACCGGATCCAGCGCTCGGACCTGACGATCAAGCGCCCGGGCACCGGTCTCTCGCCGGCGGTTCTCGAGCGCATCGCCGGGCGCGTGCTCGCGCGGCAGATCGAGGCGGACGTGCCGCTGACCGAGGATCACCTGGTGTGAGCAAGGGCCTACGACGCGTCGCCGTGGTCACGGGCACCCGCGCCGAGTTCGGCCTGCTGCGGCCGGTGTGCGCGGCGATCGAAGCGCACCCGGACCTGGCGCTGGAGGTGCTCGTCTCGGGCACGCACCTCATCGCCCCGCACCCGACGATCGGCGAGGTGTCCGCGGTGTTCCCGATCGCCGCGATCGTCGAGATGCAACGCGCCGGCGAGACCGGACGGCGGGCGGACGCCGAGGCGCTGGGGCGCGGCGTCAGCGGCTTTGCGGCGCGTCTCGCCGAGCACCCCGTGGACGTGCTGCTCGTGCTCGGGGACCGGATCGAGGCGTTCGCGGCGGCAGCGGCGGCGGCGATCGGCGGCACGCGGGTCGCTCACGTACACGGCGGCGATCGCGCCGAGGGTATCGCCGACGAGGCGATGCGCCACGCGATCTCCAAGCTCGCGCACCTGCACCTCGCGGCGACGGCCGACTCCGCGCAGCGACTGCTGGGGATGGGAGAGGAACCGGGGCGCGTTCACGTCGTCGGTTCGCCGGCGATCGACGGGCTCGACGCCGTCGATCCGCTCGCCGACGACGTCTACGACGATCTGGGACGTCCGGAGATCGTGTTCCTCATGCACCCGGCGGGGCGATCGCGCGACATCGAGCACGACCGCGCGTCGCGCGTGCTCGCCCGGTGCCGCCGCGCCGGCCGGGTGCTCGCGCTGCACCCCAACCATGATCCCGGCCGCGAGGGGATCCTCGACGCCATCGACGAGGCGGACGAGGTGGCGGTTCGCCCCCATCTTCCCCGCGAGACGTTCGTCGGCCTTCTGCGGCGGGTGCGCGCGATCGTCGGCAACAGCAGCGCCGGTCTCATCGAGGCGGCGGCGGTCCCCGTCCGCTGCGTCGACATCGGCTCCCGCCAGACCGGGCGCGAGCGCGGGCCCAACGTGATCACCTGCCCGGACGACGGCGACGACCACGCCGTGGAGATCGCGGTGACCGACGCCCTCGAACGCCCCGCGACCCCGTTCCGGCATCCGTACGGCGACGGCCGCGCCGGTCGGCGCATCGCCGATCTCCTCGCCACCTTCGAGCCCGATAAGTACGCCCTTCGGAAGCGAAACACGTTCTGACCCCGGCGCGACTTCGCTCGCGTCGCCGCCGGCGCCCTCTTCGATCAAGTCCGCCCCCTCCCAAGCCGATTTCTTCGTCAGGCTTCACATCTGCACGAAGAAGGGGCATCGGCATGGGCGCAGCGAGCAACACCGACCAGGCGGCGATCATCGATTCCGCGATCAAGGGAATCAGCCATATCGCCTCCCTTCCGGAGATCACCCTGAAGATCATCGAGCTCGTGGAGGACCCCTCCAGTACCGCTCAGGATCTTCACAAGATCATCTCCAACGACCCCGCGTTGTGCAGCCGGATCCTGAAGGTCGTCAACTCGGCGTTCTACGGTCTGCCGCGGCAGATCGGATCGATCAACCGGGCCATCGTGCTGCTCGGCCTGAACGCCGTGAAGAACATCGCGATCGCGGCAAGCCTCACCAAGCTCTTCCGGGGTGGCGACCTCTGCCCGCACTTCTCCGCCCGCAAGCTGTGGATCCACTCCATCGCGGTGGCGGCGGGAAGCAAGCTCCTGTGCGACGAGCTGAACCTCGGCCTTCCGGACGAGGCGTTCCTCGCCGGGCTCATGCACGACATCGGCATCATGGTCGAGATGCAGGCGATGCGCAACGAGCTGATCCAGCTCTTCGAGGAGCTGCCGATCGACGGCGACGGCGTCCCCCTCGCCGACATGATCGAGCACGAGGATCGCATCTTCGGCGCGAACCACCAGCAGTTCGGCGCGGCGCTGTGCGATACGTGGAAGTTCCCGAAGTCCTTCTCGTACGTGACCGGGCACCATCACGATCCGATGTCGCTGCCCAAGAGCAACCGCCGCCTCGCGTGCATCGTGTACGTGGCCGACCGGCTCGCCTCCCAGGCAGACTACGGTTTCCGCCTCGACCTCCAGAGCACGGAGATCAGCCAGGAGATCCTCGACGAGCTCGGCATGAACGAGGAGCAGCTCCAGGGGATCCGCGACGGCCTCGCCTCGGCGTACGAAGAGGTCGAAGCGACGTTCAACTGAGGGCGACGCAGCGACGAAGCGACGAAAGGGCCAGGGGCGGCACGACCGCCCCTGGCTTCGTTTTGCCGCCCCCCCCGTCACCACGACCGTCCGTCGCTCCGTCGCCTCCCCCGCCTATCATCCCGCGCCGTGTCCGAGACGATCCAGGTCAACTTCCGACACTCGATCCCGTTGTTCCCGCTGCCGGACACGGTGCTGCTCCCGCACGCGATTCTGCCGCTGCACGTCTTCGAACCTCGCTACGTGCAGATGGTCAGCGAGTGCCTCGACGGCTCGGGACAGATCGCCATCGGCACCGTCGCGACCCAGGCGCACGACGACGCGCTCACCGGCTCGATCTCCGTGCTTCCCGTGACGTGCGTCGGCCAGATCGTCCAGCACGACGTGCTTGCCGACGGGCGCTACAACATCCTGCTCCACGGCGTCTGCCGCGCGAAGATCACGCGCGTGATCGAACCGGACGGCGACCGCCGCTTCCGCATGGCGCGGCTCGTTCCACTGGAGCCCACGGACCATGACGACGACACGATGCCGTTCGTGCGCGACGAGTTCCGCGTGCTGCTGTCCGGCCCGCGGTTGCGGAGGCTCCGCGGCACCGACACGTTGCTGGAGTGGATCGACCGCGACGACGTCCCGACCCCGGCCCTGCTGGAGCTGATCGGGTTCGCCATCGTGCGCGAGACGAGGCTCAAGTACCAGCTCCTCGCCGAGCCGGACATCGAGCGCCGGGCGGGCATCATCCGCGCCGAGCTGAAGCACATCGACCAATTGGTGACCCGCGCAGACCGGCAGGGGTTCCGCGAGTGGCCGAAGGGCGTGAGCTGGAATTGAATCCGGAATCCGAAGTGGTCGGGCGACGCTACCCGAACCAGCCGTTGGAACGTGCCCCCACCATGTACTGCTGGAGATGGCGGCCCGGGCAGCGCGTGGCGGCCCACTCCTGGTGGGTGCGGAGGTTGCGCGGCGGCACGCCGTAGACGCGCATGAGCATGCTGGTCTGCCCGCGGAGGGCCTCGACCTGGGTGTCGGTGGGACGCTGGCGATCGAAGTTGCCGAGGACCACGATCCCGATGTTGCCCTCGTTGCAGTTCTTGACGTGGGCCCCCTGGTAGCGGAGCGGACGCGCCTCCCAGACGTTGCCGGCCCGGTCCACGGCGAAGTGGTAGCCGATGTCCCCCCAGTCCTTCGAGCGGTGAGCCCGGCGGATGGCGTCGAGCCTGCCCTCCGCGGCGCGGTCGTCGGAGCCGTGGAAGGGCTGCATACCGTCGTGGTGGATCGTGACGTGGCGAATCGGCGCCATCGGGTCCATGAGGGCCGGCACGGGAGCGCCGGTGGCCCACTCCGCGCGTGACCGCACGGGGCCGGCGGCAGCGGCGGGCACGGGTTGGGCGAGACGGGGGCCGGGCGTCGGGTGCATGTCCCAGGCCGGGGCGGGCAGCATGGTGACCGCCTCCTGCGTCTTGGAGCATGCGGTCATGACGAACCCGAGCCCGGCCAGCAGGAATCCCCGGCGCGTGGCGGTGGTCAACTCGAGTCGCGGTTCGCTCATGGGGCACTCGGCGCTGGGCACGGCGGACGCGGAAGTTATCGTCCGCGCGATCGCGTGGCCTCCAGTATAGCCGCGGCGGATCGCGCTCCCGGAGACGTGGACGGGCCGTGGGCTGCAAACGAAAAAGGTGCCGTGGTCCCGGCGTCGCCAGGACCACGGCACCCATGAGTCGGGTGCCCTCTTGAGAACGGCTCAGCTCGCGCCGACCGCCTCGGACTCCTTCGAGCCCTCGCCTTCCTCGGCATCGGCCATCGCCGCGCGGCGGGAGAGCTTGATGCGGCCGCTCTCGTCCACGTTGATGACCTTCACGCGAACGACGTCGCCGACCTTGACGACGTCCTCGACCGACTTGACGAAGCCGTCGGCGAGCTCGGAGATGTGGCACATGCCGTCGGTGCCGGTGGCGATCTCGATGAACGCGCCGAAGTCCTTCGTGGAGACGACGGTGCCCTCGTAGATCGCGCCGACCTTGACCTCGGCGCCGAGCGCCTCGACCTCGGCCTTCGCCAGGGCGCCGGCGGCGCCGTCAGCGGCGGCGATGAAGACGCGGCCGTCGTTCTCGACGTCGATCGTCGCGCCGGTCCGCTCCTGGATGCTCCGAATGGTCTTGCCGCCGGGGCCGATCAGCTTGCCGATCTTCTCCGGGTCGATCATGACCGTGATGATGCGCGGCGCGTACTCCGACAGGTCGGCGCGAGGCTCGGGGATCAGGCCCTCCATCGCGTCGATCAGCTCGAGCCGGCCCTGCCTCGCCTGGACGAAGATCGTCTCGATCTCCTCGAACCACAGGCCGCGGGCCTTGAGGTCGAGCTGGATGCCGGTGATCCCGTCGCGGGTACCGGAGACCTTGAAGTCCATCTCGCCGAAGAAGTCCTCCTCGCCGAGGATGTCGGTCACGTGCGTGACCTTCCCGTCCGCGGAGGTGAAGCGGCCGACGGAGATGCCGGCGACCGTCGCCTTGATCGGCACGCCGGCGTCCATCATCGCCAGGCAGCCGCCGCACACGGAGGCCATCGAGGACGAGCCGTTGGACTCGGTGATGTCGCTGAGGATGCGGACGGTGTACGGGAACTCCTCGACGTCCGGGAGCACCGAGAGCAGCGAACGCTCCGCGAGTGCGCCGTGACCGATCTCGCGGCGGCCGGGACCCATGATGCGGCCCGCCTCGCCGACGCAGAACGGCGGGAAGTTGTAGTGCAGGTAGAACTTCTTGGCGTACTCGGGCATGAGGCCGTCGACGATCTGCTCGTCGCGCCCGGTGCCGAGCGTGCAGGACACCATGGACTGCGTCTCGCCACGCTGGAACAACGCCGAACCGTGCGCCCGCGGCAGCAGGCCGACCCGCATCGTCAGGGGCCGGATGTCCGTGGCGCCGCGGCCGTCGGCCCGGATCCCGGACTCGTTCACGAGCCGCTGGGTGATCTTCTTCTCGAGACGCCGGAAGGCCTCCTTGGCCTGCTTGAACCGCTTGTCGGCGGCGACGTGCTCGGAGTAGGCAACGCCCTCGGGGATCGCGAAGTGCTCTTCCAGCATCTGCTTGCGAAGCTCGTCGATCCGGTTGCTGCGGTCCTGCTTGCCGGGGATCTTGCGGGCCTCGGTGAGGGACGCCTCCATGAGGCTCTTCACCTTCTCGGTGACCTCGTCGGACGGAAGCGTAGGCTCGCCCATCTTCTTCTCGGTCACGCCCGCCTTCTGCATCAGCTCCTGCTGGAGCTCGATGATGGGCTTGACGCCTTCCTCGTAGCCGAACTTGATCGCCGCGAGCAAGGCATCGTCCGGCACCTCGGCGGCGCCGACCTCGATCATGTTCACGCCGTCGGCGTGGCCGGAGAGGATCATGTCCAGGTCGGAGTACTCGAGCTGCGCCTGCGTCGGGTTGAGCACGAACTGCTCGCCGTCGTCGGTCACGACACGACCGACACGCACGGTGCCGACCGGGCCCTCGAACGGAGCGTCGGTCAGCGACAGGGCGCACGATGCGGCGGTGCACGCCAGCACGTCCGTGTCGTTCTGACCGTCATGGCTCATCACCCACGCCTGGATCTGGACCTCGTCGATGAACCCGTCGGGGAAGAGCGGGCGGATCGGGCGGTCCATGTTCCGCATCGTGAGGATCTCTTTCTCACTCGGCGGTCCCTCGCGCTTGCGGAAGCCGCCGGGGAACTTGCCGCCGGCGGGGAGCTTCTCGCGGTAGTCGCATTGGAGGGGAAAGAAATCGAGCCCCGGCCGGGGCGTGGATCGCATCGCGCTGCACAGGACGACGCAATCGGCGTACGACGCCATCACGGCGCCGCTGGCGAGGCGGGCGACTTCGCCCGTCTCGATGCGCAACGTGCGTCCACCGATTTCTCGTTCGACGCTAATCTTCTCGGACATCACTGCTTCCTCTATGGAAGGGAACCTGCCGCGCTGACGCGCGGCGCGAAGCAGTGGCCGGGACCCAGAGGGCAGAAGGCAAGGAACAGACCCGCGTCTGTGTCTTGCCCACTGCCGCCTGACAAGCGACCACCGCGGGAAATCTGGTTGTGATCCGCCTCCTCACCGCCCCCGACGTCAACCGTCATGGGACGAAGGCAACGAACAGAGCCGATCCGTCGGCGGTGATCACTTCCGAAGGCCCAGCCGCTTGATGAGCGACTGGTAGGCGTCACGATCCGTTCGCGCCAGATAGCGGAGCAGCCGCGACCGCCGGCCGACCATCTTCAGCAGGCCCCGGCGCGACGTGTAGTCGTGCTTGTGGGCGCGAAGGTGCTCGGTCAGCTGCACGATGCGATCGGTCAGCAGGGCGACCTGGACTTCCGGCGACCCCGTGTCGCCGTCTTGGCGCTGGTAGTCGGAGATCAGTTTGTTCTTCGTTTCGACGGCGATGGCCATGGGTGGCAACTCGCTCTCACTCAATGGGGCTTGATTCGGTTTCTACGCTTGTTCAACTTGAATCGGGGAGTGTAGCACCGAGGGGGGGCGGCGTCCAAGGCCCCCGTGTGCGGATCTCGCCGCGGCGGCAGGGCCCGGCGGGAGGACCTAATCCAAGGCCGGCCAACGGGTTGCGGCGAACCGACTATGATCGCCACCATGGCGGCCGAGGTCCAGAAGGCGGTTCTGTTGCTCTCGGGGGGGCTCGACTCCGCCACAGCGGGGGCGATCGCCCGGGCGGCGGGGTATGCCCTGCACGCCCTGAGCTTCGATTACGGCCAGCGGCACCGGCACGAGCTGGACGCCGCCGCGCGGGTGGCCGAGGCCCTCGGCGTGGTCGAGCACCGGCGGGTTTCCTTCGACCTGCGGGTCTTCGGCGGATCGGCGCTGACCGACGAGATCGAGGTCCCCAAGCACGCGGCGTCGACGGTCGAGGACGACATCCCGGTGACGTACGTCCCCGCGAGGAACACGATCTTCCTGAGCTTCGCCCTCGGCTTCGCGGAGGTGATCGACGCCGGGGCGATCGTGATCGGCGTCAACGCCCTGGACTACTCCGGGTACCCCGACTGCCGACCGGCGTTCATCGAGGCGTTCGAGCGGCTGGCGCGCCTCGCGACGAAGGCGGGCGTGGAGGGTCGGAAGATCGTCGTCCACGCGCCGTTGCTGCACCTGAACAAGGCCGAGATCATCCGACGCGGCGTCAAGCTGGGCGTGGACTACGGGCTTACGCACAGTTGCTACGACCCGGACGGCGACGGCACGCCGTGCGGCGCGTGCGATTCGTGCACGCTGCGCGCGGCCGGCTTCCGCGAGGCGGGCGTGGAGGATCCGGCGCTGCGCTGATCCGCCGAGAACCGCCGGATCGAATCCGGCGGTTCGAGCAGGAGCGAGTGTCGGCCCGTAGGGCCGTACGGAGCGCTCAAACTAGATGTCGATGTTCTTGACCTCGAGCGCGTGGTCTTCGATGTAGGTCCGGCGACTTTCGACGTTCTCGCCCATGAGCGTCGAGAAGAGGTCGTCGGCGTCGGACGCCGAGTCCCACTGGACGCGGAGCATCGAGCGTTTCTCTGGGTCCATCGTGGTATCCCAGAGTTCCTCGGGGTTCATCTCGCCGAGGCCCTTGAAGCGCTTGAGCTCGATGCCGCGCCGGCCGACGTCGTGGAGTTGGGTCAGGATCGAGGGGAGGTTGGGCACGTCGACCACGCTCTCCTTGTCCGTGCCCGCATCCACGATCCACGCGTAGACCGTGGTCAGCCGCTCGCCGGTGACCGACTCCTCCTGCACGAGACCGTAGTCGTCGAGGCTGAGGCCGAACTCGGTGACGCGCTCGAAGAGCAACTCCAGCTCCCGGTCCTCGTGCAGCTCGCGCAGCGTGGCGATACGCATGCGGTCGCCGTCGCCGTTGGGCACCGGGCGCGTCGTCGCGCCGGCGGTGCCGAGATCGTCGAGCACGAGCCCGTGGGCGGCGATGTACTCCTCCGCCTGCTGGATCGACCAGCAGAAGATCTCGCCCTCCGGCCATTGCAGGCGGTGGGTGGGCAGGCGACGTCGTTGCTCGGGGTCGGCGTCACGGGCCTCCAGCAACGTCGTGAACGGGGTGCCCCGCCGCTCGGCGACGGTGACCAGCTCGTGGAGCCGGCTGAGTGTCTTCACCAGCCGTTCGAGGTCACGGCCTTCGATCCTCCGCTCCGGGCGCTCGTCGGTGCCGCGGATGAGCAGCACGCTGCGCCCGAGGGCGAGTTCCGTGAGCGCTCCGATCATGACCTGCTCGTTGAGGACGTAGCGCACCTTCTTGTTGTGCTTGACCTGGTAGAGCGGCGGCTGCGCGAGGTACACGCGACCGTTGCGGATGAGGTCCGGCATCTGCCGGAAGAAGAACGTGAGCAGCAGCGTGCGGATGTGCGAGCCGTCCACGTCGGCGTCGGTCATGATGATGATGCGACCGTAGCGCAGCTTCGAGATGTCGAAGTCCTCGCCGATGCCGCACTGGAGGGCCTGGATGAGGATGCGAATCTCCTCGAACCCGAGCACCTTGTCGATGCGGGCCTTCTCGACGTTGAGGATCTTGCCGCGAAGCGGGAGGATCGCCTGCGTCTCGTGGTCGCGCCCGCCCTTGGCGGAGCCGCCGGCGGAATCGCCCTCGACGATGAACAGCTCGCTGCGTTCCACGTCGTTCGTCGCGCAGTCGGCGAGCTTCTGGGGCAGGCCGCTGGAATCGAGCGCCCCCTTGCGCTTGATGAGCTCGCGCGCCTTCCGCGCCGCCTCGCGCGCCTGCGCCGCAAGCACGGCCTTCAGGCAGACGCGTCTCGCGTCGGTCGGGTTCTCCTCGAGCCACGCCCCGAGCTGCTTCGCGATCGCCGCGCTGACGAAGGCCTCCGCTTCCTCGTTGAGGAGCTTCTCCTTCGTCTGGTTGTTGAACTGCGGCTCGGGCATCTTGACGGAGATGATCGCGGTCAGCCCCTCGCGGAGGTCGTCGCCGCTGGGCGTGACGTCCTTGAGCAAATCGCGCTTGCGCGCGTAGCGGTTGATCGTCCGCGTCAGCGAGGTCTTGAAGCCCTGGACGTGCGTGCCGCCGTCGGGGTTGATGATGTTGTTGCCGAACGCGAGCATCAGCTCGTTCGTCGCGTCCGTGTACTGCATCGCGATGTCGCAGGTGATCCCGGTCTCCTCGTCGGCGGCGATGATGCGAATCGCGGGGCTCACGACGGTCTTCGTGCGGTTCAGGTGCTCGACGTAGCCGATGAGGCCGTCGTCGAAGTGGAACGTGTCCGCCCGCGGCTTGCCTTCGCGATCGACGCGCTCGTCGATGAGGTTGATCGTCACGCCGGGGTTGAGGTACGCCAGCTCGCGCAGGCGGTGCTGGAGCATCTCGTAGCGAAACTCGATGTCCGGGAAGATCTCGATGTCCGGCAGGAAGCTGATCCGCGTGCCGGTTCGGGTGGGGTTGGCGTCGGTCGCGTCGGCGCGCTCGGCGATCTCGCGCAGCGGCTTGACGATCTCGCCCCGCGCGAAGGTGATCAGGTAGACCTTCTCGTTCTTGACGACCTCGACCTCGGTCCACTCCGAGAGGGCGTTGACACACTTGACGCCCACGCCGTGCAGGCCGCCGGAAACCTTGTAGACGTTGTCGTCGAACTTCCCGCCCGCGTGCACCTCGGTCATGATGACCTCGACGGCGGGGCGCCCGTCGATCGCGGGGTTCTCGTGCCGCATGGGATCGACGGGCATCCCGCGCCCGTCGTCGATCACCGTGCACGAGCCGTCGACGCCGAGACGAACGTTGACCGCGGTCGCGAAGCCGGCCATCACCTCGTCGATCGAGTTGTCCACGCATTCGTAGACGAGGTGGTGCAGCGCGCCGACGGTCACGCCGCCGACGTACATGCCCGGCCGCTTGCGGATCGCCTCGAGCCCCTCGAGCACCTGGATCGACTCGGAGGTGTAGTCGTCGGTCGTCGTGGCCACGCCGGGCGCGATGCCCGCGGGGGCGGCCGCGGGAACGGGCGTCTCGCTCGTGTCGGAGTGCTCAGGCATGGGGTCAGGAAGGGTCCCGGTAGGAAGAAGACGGGCAGACAGTGGAGGCTCGATCGTCAGCCAGCGCCCGCTCCGGAAAGCGCCGGGATCCACAGTCCTGATTATACCCCATTCCGTGGATTCCGGCCCGTTGCGGCGGCGCCCCGGCCCACCGCGCAAGTCACTTTCAACACTCCATTTACAAGAGGCGTGAAGAGAGCTTCGTCGCCAGCGGCGCCGCTTCGGCCCGCACACTCGTAGACTATGCCCATCACCGCCCTCTGGATCCTCCTCGGTATCGCGATCGGCGTCGTCGGAATGGTGCCCCTGATCAGGCTGCTGCTCCGGCGCGCCGAGAATCGCGCGCGCCACGCGGAGGGCCGGGCGCGGGAGAGCGAGCGGCTCGCCGAGCTGGGGTCGATGACCGGCGGCCTCGCCCACGAGATCAACAACCCGTTGTCCACGGTGGGGCTCAACGCGCAGTTGCTCGCCGAAGGCCTGCGCGACGCCGATCTGCCCGAGGATCAGCGCGAGCGTCTCCTGCGCCGCCTCGACGCCCTCGCCCGCGAGGCGGAGCGGCTGCGTGGGATCCTCGCCGACTTCCTCCAGTTCGCCGGGCGCGTCAAGCTCGCGCCGCGGCCGGTGGACCTCGGCCAGCTCATCGCCGACCTCTGCGATTTCTTCCTTCCCCAGAGCGATCGCGCGAACGTGCGGCTGCGCATGCAGATTCCCGACGAGACGGTGACGATCGACCTCGACGAGGGACTGTTCAAGCAGGCGCTGCTGAACCTGATGATCAACGCGGTCCAGGCGATGGGCAACGGGGCGGCCGATGACTCGTCGACGCCCGCGCGTGATCTCATCCTGCGTCTCGACGCGGACGCCGACGAGGCGCGCGTGCACGTGATCGACACCGGTCCCGGCATCGACGACGAGGAACTGGCCCGCATCTTCCGGCCTTACGTCTCCAGCCGCAGCGGCGGTACCGGGCTCGGCCTGCCGACCTCGCGCCGCATCGTGGAGGAGCACGGGGGCCGGCTCACGGTGCACTCGGATGTGGGGAGGGGCAGCGAGTTCGTGATTCACTTGCCTAGAGCGGTTCAACTCCAGGTGTAGCGGCCTGAGTGCGATGCTCTTCGTCGTGGTGGCGTTGCCGAAGCGCTGGCATATCCACGAGATACGTCGAGCTTCGGGAACGTCGCCACGGCGGAGATGATCGTGCTCAGACGCTACACCTGGATTTGAACCGCTCAAGGGGGGTCGCTACTCCGCCTTCATGAGCTCTTCGTTCTCGAGCAGGCTCCGGGCCACCTCGATGAGGGGGCGGCGGTTGTTGCGGGCCTGGCGCTGGAGCAGCCGCATCGCCTCCGGCTCGGAGATGCCCTTACGGCTGACGAGCACCCACTTCGCCTGCTCGACGATCTTGCGCGCTTCCAAACGCTCCTTGAGCCGGCCGATCTCGCTGTCCTGGTCCATCGCGTCGAGGAAGCGGCCCCACGCGACGGAGATGCCGACGCGGAGCTGGTCCTGGGTCACCGGCTTGAGCAGGTACCCGAAGACGCCGACGCGATTGCCGCACTCGACGTACTCGTTGTCCGAGTACGCGGAGAAGATCACGACCGGAATGCCCAGGCGACGGAAGACGATCTCGGCGACGGCGAGCCCGTCCTTCTTCGGCATGCGAATGTCGAGCAGGGCGAGGTCGGGACCCTCGGTCCGGCAGAGTTCGATCGCC
Source organism: Planctomycetota bacterium (assembly GCA_024226535.1). Lineage (GTDB taxonomy): Bacteria > Planctomycetota > Phycisphaerae > Phycisphaerales > SM1A02 > JAAELP01. The sequence goes on from JAAELP010000141.1 coordinate 21,874, forward strand.
TCTTCGCCGTCGGCGGCGGGACCGACCACCGTGAAACCAAGCTCGCTCAGGCTCGCCGCCATACCGGTGGCGACGAGGTGCTCGTCGTCGGCGACGAGGATCTTCTCCGGCCGCTTCGGGTAGTCCTCGGCGGGCTTCCCGCTCTCCTGATTCATCGGTTCCGTACTCATCAGTCGCCCTCGTTGCGCGGCCTCACGGTGCTCTCCCCGTTGCGGCGCCCCCCATGAGCGTTGACCGGGGAGTGTACCCGATGGGGGTCGGATCCGAGAAGGCAAACCCCGCTCGATCAGTCCAGGAAATCCCGTGCCGCAAGCCGCTCCGGCACGTAGGTCTCCGTCACGTAGGAGATGTCCTTCGTGATCAGCGACTCCACCTCCATCTTGAAGCCGTTGGCGAGGAGCCGCTTGATCTCCCGCTGCCAGAGCCGCTTGTCCTTGAACCAGGGGTAGTTCATGATCTGCTTGGCGCGGGTGATGTCACGATCGTTGAGGTCGATCCGCACGTCGTCGGACAAGTCGCAGCGCTCGTAGTCCTCGGCCCGGATGCCCATGAACTTCGCATCCGGCACGGCCATCCGCTGACTCTCGAAGGCCAGGTTGATCGAGCCCTGCTTGATCACGCTGTAGATGTAATGTCCCCAGGGGTCGCAATCGAGCAGGCAGTAGACAGGCAGCTTCAGTTCGTGGTGGAGCCGGTGGAGGAGCCGCCGCACGCCGCGCGGCGGCTGGCCGGAGCCCTCCGTCAGGATGCAGTTGTGCTCCTCCCAGAACCGATCCTCGTTGAACCGGCTCCAGACCGTGTCCTTCTCGACGTGGAGCACGAAGTCCGCTTCGCACTCCTTGAACTGGATGACGTCCGGCTCGCAGATGCTCGGGATCGCGTAGCCCCCGGTGCCCATGCGCCGGCAGTCGATCTCGTCGCCGTTGTCGACGATCGTGATGTTGCCGACCATCGTCCCCCGCTTCTTCGCGAAGACGTGCAGTTCCTCGCGCGCCGAGTCGAGCGCGACCTCGAGGTCCTCGAGAATCGTGTCCGACTCGCCTTGGTCGTCGAAGGTCTTCTCCTTCGTGCCCTCGATCGTGTGCAGGCTCATGTAGTACATGCCACGAAGGCTGAGCGTCTTGTCGGCCCCGACGAGCTCACGACACCCCTTCGCCAGCAACATCGTCTGCATGAACTTCTTCGCCTGCCCGAGGTTGAAGAGGTTCCGGCGCTGGGTGTTGCTTCCCATCTCGAGCATGCGGCGCTTCTTGTTGAAACGCGTGTTGGTCACGGTGCGCAGGGGGATGTCGACGTGCGGATCGCGGACGGCGAGACTCGACTTGACGACGCTGCCGGCCATCGCTTCGATGCCGGCGATCGTCTTCTTGTCCCGGCTCTTCGCGGCGGCGGTCTTGATGCGCGGAGGACGAGGCGTCGTCTTCTTTTTCTTCTTGGCCATGGCGCTGATTCCGGGAGCGGCGACGTCAGGAACGCTTCTTCCTGACCTTCTTCTTGACCTTGCGACGGATCACCTTCTTCTTCTTCTTCTTCGCGGGGGCGGCGGCCGGCGCCGCGGATTCGAACAGGCTCGCGGCCGGCGGCTCGTCCCCGTCGTCGCTTCGCACCTGCCGCTCCTCGATGATGATGACGCCCTCGTCGCGGGCGAGGTTCCCACCGTCGTCGACGACCTTGCCGTCCTCGTCGAGCTCGAGGTCTGCCTCCGCCGTCTTGCGCTGCGCTTGTTGCAGGAGGGCGTCGTAGATGCGCTTCGCCTCGGTGCCGGTCATCGCCTCGCACGCCGTCGCGATCTCGCCGATGTACCGCTCGAAGACGAGCCGGCGCTCGGACTCCCGCCGCATGCGCTTCCGCCGCCGCAGGTACGTCCCGAGCTTGCGCCCACACTCCTGCAACGCGAGCCGCATCTCCTTGCGGATCTCGTCGTAGTCGGCGATCGCCTCCTTGGACTCGCTCGTGAACGGCACCCACACGCTCGCCATGTGGATCAGCACCACGAGGGGTCCTGTCGGCAGGCCGCCCCGCGGCTGCGTGAGGCTGTAGTTCCGCCAGCTCGTCTCGACCACGGATTTGAACGCGGCGCACGCCGACTGCTGGTAGAGCAGCGGCACGCGGTTCGCGAACCGGAGGATGCGCGCCTGCTCGTCGCCCGCGAGCGCGCCGCCGTAGCCGATCGCGACCTCGATCTGGAACGGGTTGCCGCGGTAGACCGCCGGTGGTCGCGTCGCCGCGGAGAAGAACTCCGCCTTGACCTCCTTGAGCAGGCCGGCGAGCAACGCGCGGGAGCCGATCGGGACGAGGCAGTCGGTCGGCGGCGCCGTGATGCGCACTTCCTGGATCGCACCGTAGAGCTTCTCGGCCTCCTTGTGCCCCACGCCCTTGAGCCACGTGCGAGCGGTGAGCCCCGCCTTCTCGGCGATCTCCTTCGCCTTGCCGGGCCCGACGCGGCAGAAGTCCTGACGCAGGAACCCGCCGAGCTGGCGCTCCCCGGAGCGTTCGAGCATCTGGATCAGGGTGCCCAGCTCGATGCCCTTGGGATGGGGCTTGATCTCCTTCGGATCCTCCGGCAGCTCATCGACAGCGCGGGGAAACTCGATCGTCTCGTTCGTCGGGGTGATGTACACGAAGCGCGCGTGCGGGTTGGCGATCGCCGTCTGCTCGAGGTACTCGTCCACGGACTGTCGACCGCGCAGGTACCGTCCTTCCAGCTCGATCTGCACCTGGGTGCCATGGCCCTGCGAGAAGAGCGTGTCGTCCTCGGGATGCTCGGTGTCGCTGACGATCTCCGGGCGGTTCTTCGTCGTGTCGATCTTCAGCTCGATCTCGTGCGCGGGCTTGCGCTTGCCCGTCTTGGAGATGATGAGCACCGGCTTGCCCGTCGTCATGAGCCCGTACATGCCCGCGGCGCTGATGCCGATCCCCTGCTGGCCGCGGCTCATCTTCAGGCGGTGGAACTTCGAGCCGTAGAGCAGCTTGCCGAAGATGTTCTCGATCTGCTTCTTGACGATCCCCGGCCCGTTGTCGCGGATCAAGATCTTGAACCGCGTCTCGCTGATCTGGAGCACGTGCACGTGGATGTCGGGAAGGATCCCCGCTTCCTCGCAGGCGTCGAGAGCGTTGTCCACCGCCTCCTTGACCGTGGTGAGCATCGCCTTGCGCGGGTTGTCGAACCCGAGCAGGTGCCGGTTCTTGGCAAAGAACTCGCTGACGGAAATGTCGCGCTGACCCTCCGCCATCGACTCGGCGGTGGCGCGCCGGGTGCTCTTCTTCTTCCGTGTCGGCGTGTCGGTCATGTCCCTGGGCGCGGTGGCGAGAACGGTCATACGGCGATCATCCTGACAAGGGGTCCACGATACACGATCGGCCGACGCCGGTCCGAGGCTGGAAAGCCGGCGCCGCGTTTTCCCTGCTCCACGGCCGGCGCGTATCGTGATCGCGATGCCGTCCACGACGAAGCGCACGGGAGAGCCCACGAACCCGCCCCTCGGCCGCGCCGAGCGGCGCTGGCTCGAGGGCATGCACCGCCGCTATCACCACCGCCATTTCGTGGAGCCGGACCCGCTCCAGTTCCTCTTCCGCTACGCGGACCTGCGCGACCGTGAGGTCGCCGCCGTCGTCGCCTCGGCGCTCGCGTACGGCAACGTGAAGGCGATGCTCCCGGCCATCGCGCGCGTGCTCGACGGTCTCGGCCCCGCCCCCGCCCGGCGCCTGCGGGACTCGTCGCCGCGCGAGATCGAGCGCCGCCTGGGCGACTTCCGGTACCGCTTCACGACCGGCGCGCAGCTCGCCGGCCTGCTCGAAGCCGTCGGCGCGATCCAGCGCGAGGCGGGCACGCTCGACGAGCGCTTCGCGCTCCACGTACGCTCGACCGACGAGACGGTGATCGAGGCGCTCGGTCGCTTCGTGGACGACCTCGCCGCATGCGCCCCCTGCTCCCTTCGCCACCTCGTGCCACATCCGGCGGCCGGCAGCGCGTGCAAGCGCATGCTCCTGATGCTCCGGTGGCTGGTCCGATCCGACGACGTCGATCCGGGCGGATGGCGCTCCGCACGTCCCGACCAGCTCGTGATGCCCCTGGACACCCACGTCCATCGCACCGCGCGCCGGCGGGGGTGGACGACCCGGGCCTCGGCGGACCTGCGAACGGCGCTCGCGGTGACGGCGGTGCTGCGGCGGCTTCGGCCCGAGGACCCCCTTCGCTACGACTTCGCGATCACGCGGCCGGGCATCCGCGGTTCTTAACGAAACATGAACCCTCACCGGGGGCCATGGGGGAGGCCGTGTGGCCTAAACTGAACGGCCCGCGCGCGATGAAAGGAGCCCCGGGTTGGTCCGCAAACCCCCACGCTACTGGATCTGCGACGTCGACCCGGCGGCACCTCTGCCCGAGGCCGCCACGGCGATCGTCGCCCACCGCCTGACCCGCGTCCCCGAGATGATCTCGGCGATCGAGGATTCGGAGCTGGTGAGCCCCGTGCACGTCCATCAGCTCCGGGTGTCCACGCGGCGCGCCGACGCGGCGCTTCGCGCGTTCCGACCCTGCTTCGGGGCCAAGCACTGGAAGCGTGTGCGCAAGCGCCTGCGACGGCTTCGCGATGCCGCCGCGGACACCCGGACCGTGGACGTGCATTGCGAGACGCTGAAGAGCGAACGCAAGGCGGCGGCGGATCCGGACCGGGAGACGCTGGCTGTCGTTCTCCGCGCCACGCACGAGGCGCGTCCCCCCGCCCTGGAGTTGCTCGAGGCCGCCGTCGCGCGCGACACCGCGCGCAAGGTGGAACGATCCACGCGCAAGCTGCTCAAGTCGGTGCGCACGCCCGCGGAGGGCACGTACGACGATCCCGGTCGCCTGCTCGTGCTCCGCGACCTTGCCGAGAACCGGCTCCGCAGGCACGTGCACGAGCTGACCTCGGTCGCCGGCGAGACGCTCGACTGGAAGGGGCTGCATCTGCTGCGGCTCGCCGCCAAGCGGCTGCGGTACTCGATGGAGCTGTTCGCGTCGCCCCTCGAGGATCCGTCGCTCCTGGATCTCTACGACACGGTGACCGAGATGCAGTCGGCCCTCGGTCGGATCAACGATGCTCACGAGCTTGCGCTTCGAGTGGAACGGGTGGCAGCCGACGAGCGGCGCTCGATGCGCGATCGGCTGCTCCATCTCGCCGAGACGTATCGCACCCGGCGCGAGAAGCTCCACGCCGAGTTCCTCGCGTGGTGGGACGCCGACGCCGCGCGGGGCGCGATCGAGGCGATCGATCGCCGCGTCGACAACCCATCGGACCCGCTGGGAGCCGGCGTCGACCGGGTGCCCAGCGCCTGACGGGCGCGGGGCCGCAGTATGATGCCTCCGAGAGGACGCGTGACCGAGTTGCCCAGCCAATCCGGCGCCGGGATCGCCGCCACGCCCGAGCCGTGCCGCGTGGCCACGATCGACGTGGGAACCAACAGCGTTCGGCTGCTCGTCGTGTCGGCGGGTCCCGACGGCCGCTACCGGCTCCTCGATGACGAGAAGGTCGTGGCCCGGATCGGCCGCGGCATGGGCCGCTCGGCGAGGCTCGCCGACGACGCGATGGAGGAGACGGCGCGGGTCATCTCGCACATGAAGGCGATCGCCGAGGGCTACGACGCGCAGGTGATCCGCGCGGTGGCGACCTCGGCCGTCCGCGAGGCCGCGAACCGGGAGGACTTTCTCGAGATGGTCCGGCGCGGCGCCGGCATCGAGATCGAGGTGATCAGCGGAGAGGAGGAGGCCCGGCTCGCGTGGATCAGCGTGAACCACGCGTTCGACCTGCGCTCGCGCGAGGTCGCGGTCATCGACATCGGGGGCGGGAGCACCGAGATCGTGCTCAGCGCCGGCGGCGTCATCGAGCAGATCGACTCGCTGCCGGTCGGCGCGGTCCGGATCACCGAGGCCGTCGAGGATGGGTTGTCGCCCCAGCCTCGCCTCAAGCGCATGCGCAAGCTCGTCCGAAACGAATTGAAGGCGAAGACGCGCAAGCCCGCCACCGCGCCGGACCTCGTCATCGGGACCGGCGGTACGTTCACCTCGCTCGCGTACATCGACATGCTCGGAGACCCGGACATCCACGGCGACGTACCGGGCGTGCGGGGACACGAGATCACGCTGCCGAAGCTGCGCCGCCATCTCGAGCGGGTCAACGCAATGACGCCCCAGCAGCGGGCGGCCGTGCCCGGGCTCAGCGCCGACCGCGCCGACATCATCGTGGCCGGCCTGACGATCGCCGAGCAGGCGATGATGCGGCTCGGTGCGAGCCTGCTCCAGGTCCACGATCGCGGCATCCGCGACGGTCTGCTCCTGCGCATCATCGGGGAGCTGTTTCCGCAGACCGCCGACGAGATCACGTCGCGACCTCCGGACCGACAGGACGCGGTGCGCTTGTTCGCGATCAAGTGCCAGTACGAGCGCGCCCACAGCGAGCACGTCACGAGCCTCGCGCTCCAGATCTTCGACCAGCTCGTGGAGCGTCTGCCTGACCTTCCCGAGAACGTGCGGAGCGACCAGGCCCGCCAGCTCCTCGAGGCGGCGGCGATCCTGCACGACATCGGCTACTACATCAACTACACGCGTCACCACAAGCACAGCTACCACCTGGTCATGCACAGCGAGCTGGTGGGCTTCAGCCACCGCGAGCTGGAGGTGATCGCGAACGTCGGACGGTACCACCGCCGCGCCCATCCGAAGAAATCCCACCCGGGGTTCCAGCGTCTGTCGACCGCGGACCAACGCCTGGTCCGGCACCTCGCCGCGATCCTGCGAATCGCCGACGGACTCGACCGAAGCCACGCGGGCAACGTGCGGCGTGTTCGCGTCGAGGTCGATCGCCGCACGGCGTGGTTCCTCGTCGAGGCCGACCGGAAGCCGGACGTGGACCTCTGGGGCGCCGCCCGCAAGAGCCAGCTCTTCGCACGGGTGTTCGGGATGGAGCCGCGGTTCGAGCCGGCGGAGGGCGCGGACGCGGACGCGGACACGGGCACGGACGCGAACACGGGGATGGACGCGGACGCGGACGCCGACACGGACGCAGCCTCATGAGCCAGCTCACCATCGGATGGATTGGCTGCGGCGTCATGGGGTCGTCGATGGCGGGACATCTGCTTCGCCACGGCCACGCGTTGACCGTTCACACGCGGACCCGGGCGCGGGCGGAGGCTTTGCTGGCCGACGGAGCGCGGTGGGCGGACGACCCGCGCGAAGCCGCCGAAGGCGCCGACGTGGTCTGCTCGATCGTGGGCTATCCCGACGACGTCCGCGCCGTACACCTGGGACCGGGCGGAACGCTGGAGGCGAAGCGCTCGCCGCGCGTGATCGTCGACCTGACCACCAGCCCGCCCAGCCTCGCCGAGGAGATCGCCGGCGCGGCGCGGACGTGCGGCGTCGGCAGCGTGGACGCCCCCGTGAGCGGCGGCGACGTGGGCGCACGGGAGGCGACGCTGTCGATCATGGTCGGTGGCGCCGTCGATGACGTCGCGTACGTTCGACCGATCCTGGAGAAGATGGGCGGCCGGATCGTGCACCAGGGCGGGCCTGGATCCGGCCAGCACACCAAGATGGTCAACCAGATCCTCATCGCGTCCACGATGATGGGCGTCGCCGAGGGCCTGCTCTACGCGTCGCGCGCCGGCCTCGACGCGACGCGCGTCATCGAGTCCGTCGGCGGCGGAGCCGCGGGATCGTGGACGATCAACAACCTCGGCCCCCGGATGGTCCGCCGCGACTTCGAGCCGGGTTTCTACGTGGAGCACTTCATCAAGGACCTGGAGATCGCGCTGGCCGAGGCGGAGCGGATGGGGCTTCAGCTACCCGGCCTCGCCCTCGCCCGACGCCTCTACGAGGCCGTCCGGGCCGACGGGCACGACCGGCAAGGCACCCAGGCATTGCTCCTGACGCTGGAGGCGATGAACGGAGGCGCTTAGAGTTGTCCCGGCGACCAGTCGCCGGCGAAGGAGCCCCCATGTCCGTCCCGATGGAACTCTCCAGGATCTTCATCCGCGAGATGTCGGATATGCAGATCATCGAGCTGAGCGAAATCGGCGGCGAACGCACGTTCCCCATCGTGATCGGGCTCAACGAGGCGTTCGCGATCGAGCGACGACTCAAGGGAGTGGAGATCCGCCGACCACAGACGCACGACCTGCTCGCGTCCGTGATCCGGCACCTCGACGGCGAGCTGAAGGAGATCATCATCAACGATCTCGTCGATGGCACGTTCTACGCGCGGCTCATCGTCGAGAAGGACGGGAAGGTGATCGAGATCGACTCGCGCCCGTCGGACGCCATCGCGCTCGGCGTGGCCGAGGACGTGCCGATCCACGTCGCCGAGCACGTGCTCGCCCAGACGCAGACCGACGATGACCTGCTCGAGGGGGACGAGCTGGACGACGACGAGGACTTCGACCTCGAGTGGGATTGACCCGCGCGACCCTTCTCGGGAGCGCGGGGTGGGGGACCCCATGACCGGGACCATGCAGATCGCCGATCCGCTTCCACAGCGATACCTCACGCCCGATGACGGGGTCGGGGGGCGCATCAAGGAGCGCCCGGAGGACTTCGTCGTCGAGGAGATCCCGCTGTACGAACCGAGCGGCAGCGGCGAGCACCTCTACCTGCGTGTCCGCAAGCGCGGCGTCGCGCACGCGGAGCTGATGGGCTGCCTGCGCCGTACCTTCGGCGTCGGCGAGCGCGCGATCGGCTACGCGGGGATGAAGGACAAGCAGGCGGTCACGAACCAGACCGTCTCGATCCACCTGCTCGAGGATCCGCCCGACGTCGATCTCGGGCACGACCGCATCGACGTGCTGTGGGCGGAGCGTCACCGCAACCGGATCAAGCGCGGACACCTGCGCGGCAACCGCTTCTCGATCCGCATCCGGGACGTCGACCCCGTGCGCACGGTCGCCGCTAACCGGACGCTCACCCGCCTCGCGGAGATCGGGGCGCCCGCGTACTTCGGTTCCCAGCGCTTCGGCTACCGTCGCAACAACCACCGGATCGGGCGCCTGCTCCTGATGGATGACTGGTCCGGCGCGCTCGATGAACTGCTCGGTACGGGCGGTTCTCCGTTTCCCGACTACCAGCGCGAGCGTCGCGAGCTGTACGACGCGGGGTGCTTCACGGAGGCCGCCGAGGCGTGGACCACGGCCGACCGCTCGGAGCTGATCGCCTGTCGCACCCTTGCCCGTGGCGACGCCCCGTCCCAGGCGATCCGAACGATCGGCCGCACCATGCTCGTGTTCTGGACGAGTTCGCTGGCCTCGGCCGTGTTCAACCGTCTGCTCGACCAGCGTATCGAGGACGGAACCGTCGACCACCTCGAGCCCGGCGACCTGGCGTTCAAGCACGACAGCCGCGCCGCGTTCGCGGTCACGCCCGAGGAGCTGACCGGAGACGACCTCTCCCGGCGCCTCGCCGCGATGGAGATCTCACCATCGGGGCCGCTCTGGGGCGACAAGATCCTGCGCGCCGCGGGCGCCGTCGGCGAACGAGAGGAAGTCGGTCTCGCGGCCGCCGGCCTGACGGACGACCTGTTCGCCAGCGCCCGCTACCGACCCGATGGAGCGCGTCGCCCCTTCCGCACGCCGGTCACCAATCCCGAGATCGAGGGCGGCTTCGACGAGCACGGACCCTACATCCGCGTCGCCTTCGACCTGCCCCGCGGGATGTACGCGACGGTGGCGCTGCGGGAGATCATGAAGGCAGACGAGGACGCGTAGCGCGCGGACGCACAAGGACGCCCGCCCTCACCTGCCTCGCTGCGCGAGGCTGTCCTCTCCCGCTGCGCGGGAGAGGGGTTCCCTCCGACCACCTCTCCCCGCCGCGGGGAGAGGTCGGCGAGCGGAGCGAGCCGGGTGAGGGGCGGACGGCCTTGTGCGCCCGCGCCACGACGCTCAGACCGGCACGTTCATGTCGCGCAGATAACCCGTGATCTGCTCCGCCGTGTCGCCCGCGGGATCCACGCGCTCGGCCCGCCAGCCGACGGCGCACGCGCTCTCGACGTTCTCTTTCATGTCGTCGAAGAAGGCGATCTCGGCGCCGCGGACCCCCAGCTTCGCCTCCACCGCGCGGTAGGCATCGGGATCGGGCTTGCGCAGCGCGAGCTGGTGCGAGCCCCAGCGGTTGCGCAGGGTGCGGAACACCGGAAGCTCGTTCAGGATCTCCCAGTGCTCGCCACACGTGTTGGAGAGAACGGCGGTTTCCAGGCCGGCCGCGTGCACACGGGCGATGAGATCGTCGATCCCGTCATACGCGCCGAGGGTCCAGCCGCGGTGCACGCGCGTGACCTCCTCGGCGGAGTAGACCCCGCCCATCAACGCGCTCAGCTCCGTGGCGAACACGGCGAGTTCCATCGCGCCCTTCTGGTAGGCGTCCTGCAACGCGGTCCACCCCGGATCGCCGTTGAGCCGCGTGTCCATGTCGCCGCGCACGTCGAGCCCGACCGCGCGGCACCCCTCCGTCCACGTGTGACAGATGCGCACGACCACGCCCCCCAGATCGAAGCAGACGACGCGAACCTCGGGCGCGGTCATTCGTCTCCGTCCTCCGTCGCCGGTCGCTGCCGCTTGCGGCGGAAGAACTCCGTGAGCAGCGCCCCGCACCGCTCGGCGAGTACGCCGCCGATCACCTCCACCTCGTGGTTGAGCCGGGGATCACTGGGGATCTGGTAGAGCGTGTCGCACGCGCCGGCCTTGGGATCGGTCGCGCCGTACAGGACCCGCTCGATCCGCGCGTTCACCAGCGCCCCGGCGCACATCGGGCACGGCTCGAGCGTCACCGCCAGCGAGCAGCCGGCGAGACGCCACGCGCCGAGCGCCTTGCCCGCGCGGGCGATCGCCAGCAGTTCGGCGTGCCCGACGGGATCGTGCGCCGACTCGCGCACGTTGTAGCCTTCCGCGATCACCTCGTCGCCCCGGTAGACGACGGCGCCCACGGGCACCTCGTCGAGGGCCGCCGCCTCGCCGGCGAGCGCGATCGCGCGCTCCATCATCACGAGGTCGAAGTCGGTGACCCGTGGATCGGGGGTCGAGTTGAATCGCAGCGCGCTCATGAGGAACCCGTGTCGTCATCGCCGCCGCCGCCACGCGGCACCGAATCCTCCGATCGTACCGGCTTCACGGGCGGTTTCGACTTCTTCCCGCGCCACAGCACCGTCCCCTCCGCCACGGCGCGAGCGGGCGCGAGAACGAGCAGCAGGATGCCCAGTTCGTAGAGCCCGTACAGCGGGATGAGCATGAGGAGCATCGACACGGCATCGGCGGGCGTGATCAGGGCGGACACGACACCGCAGATCGCCAGCGCGTACCGCCGGCGCGAGCGCAGCCACGCCACGTCCGCCAGGCCCAGCCAACCCAGGAGGAGGATCACCAACGGCATCTGGAAGGCGATCACGATCCCGAGCAGCAGCACGAGCGTGAAGTTGATGACCGACGCGAGGCGGAAGGTCTGGTCGATGCGCCCTCCGCCGCGCGTGACGACCTCCGGCACGGGCACGCCGTCGTCGTCCGGGATCGCGATGTTGAGCTGCATCTCCGGCACCTTGAACCACATCGCCCACGGTTCCGGCGACGGGGGGTGCGTCGCGAGCACCGGCACGTCGTCGCCGGACTCGAGACGCTCGATCGCCGCGGGCGGCATGTCGGGCACGCCGGGGTCGATCTCGGCTCCCTTCGCGAACAGCACGAGCACGTGCAGCATCAGCGGGAGCATCACGTAGTAAAGCAACGCGACACCCACCGCGCTCAGGATCGTGCTGCCCGGCATCATGAAGTAGACGAAGCGGCGCTCCTTCCGGTAGAGCCCCGGCGCCACGAACGACCACATCTGCCAGAGGAGCCACGGCGCGCTGACGACGACCGCCGCGATGAAGCTGATCTTCAGCTTCGTGAGCAGGTACTCCTGCGGGCTCAGCACCTGGAGCTCGCCGGGGAGATCGTGCTTCTCGAGCACGGAGTACACGGGCAACAGAATCCACTCGATGAGCGGGTCGCTCACGAAGAAGAACACGATGAACAGCGGCAGCGGAGCCGCCAGCGCCAGCAGCAGACGTCGGCGCAGCTCCTCGAGGTGGTCGCCGAAGCTCATGGTGGCGTGGGTCGGTGGGGTGTTCCCGGGCATAGCATCCTCTGGCAGCTGGTCAAAATAGCTGACTTTGGAGACGGGGCGCCGCCGAAGACGCGTCCAGAAGCGCAATGGTCCACATGGAGCGTACGGAGGAGCGGCTCGTCGAGCGGGCCCGCTCCGGAGAACGCAGGGCACAGGAGGAGCTCTGGGATGCCCATCGTCGATGGGTGGCCGCGATCCTGCTGGCGCATCGCCCCCGGACCATGGAGATGGACGATCTGATGCAGGAAGTCGCGGTCAAGTTCGTCTCGCGGCTCGATACGCTGCGCGATCCGAAGGCATTCCGCCCCTGGCTGCGCCGGATCGTGATCAATATCTGCCGTGGGGCGGCCCGGGGCCGCCGGACCCACCTGCATCTCGGCGGCGAGCTTCGCGACGACGGCGAGGGCACCGAGCCCGGGCGCGTGCCGATGCCCGCCTCCGAGACCGGCCCCGCCGACGGCATCCTCGCCGTCCGCGAGGGGGCCCGCCGCCTGCTCCAACAGGCCCTGACCCTGCCCCCCGAGTACCGCGAGCCGTTGCTGCTCCGGTGCGTGCAATCGATGACCTATCAGCAGATCGGTGAGATCCTCGACCTCCCGGTCACCACGGTGGAGACGCGCCTGGCCCGCGCCCGGCGCATGCTCCGCGAGGAGATCGGCGCCGACCACATCCCATCCACCGGTCGGGCGCGCGGCAACGCGGCGGCCCGCCGATCCTGAAGACAGCCTCGCCACGAGGCGACGCGAGAGTGTGGGTGAACCGAATGAACGACACGACGAGCACTGACGAACTGACGCGCGATCCCGACCTCGAGGTCGAGGTCCTCATCGGCCGCCTCATCGACGACGAGCACACGACCGAGGATCAGCAGCGCTTCGAGATCCTCGCCGACGCCGAACCGGCGCTCTGGCGACGGCTCGCGCAGCATCATCTCGACCGCCGCGCCCTCGCCGAGGAGGTCGCGCTCGCGACGTTCTCCGCCGAACACACCAGGCTCCCGCGCCGGTGGTTCGCGCTGCCGCGCCTGACGTGGAGCATGGCCCTTTCCGGCTGGGCCGCGGTCCTGATCATGGCGCTCTCGTGGGGGCTCGTGACGATGGCGAGCCAACGTCCGCCGATCGCGATGAAGGACCCCGCGATCGTGATCCAGACGCCCGGCCTGAGTCCCTTGAGCCCCGAGGAGTTGCTCGCCCAGTACCTCGACGCCCCGTGGGTCCTCGGCGAGATGCAGCCGGTCGTGCTGGACGTGCAGGAGATGACCGACGGCCGCATCGGGATCAACTTCATGCGCCGGATCGAGGAGGTCATCTTCATCGCCGCCGACGAGGAGGGCGTCCTCGACGAGAACGGCGAACTGATCGCCGACCCGGCGACGTTGAGAGCCAAGGCGCCGCCGGCGGGGTTCCCGAACTGAGGGGCTGACGCGGACACGGACACGGACACGGACGCGGACTACCCTGTCCCCATGCCCGCCGACTACTACGAGGCCCTCGGCGTCGCGCGTGACGCCACGGCCGACGACATCCGCAAGGCCTACCGCCGGCTCGCGCGGAAGTACCATCCGGATGTGAACCAATCCCCGGACGCCGAGGAGCGCTTCTCGGAGGTCTCCGAAGCGTACGAGGTGCTCAACGACCCGGAGAAGCGGCGCACGTACGACCACTTCGGGCGTGCCGGCGTGGGGACGGGGCCAGGTGGGTTCGCGCGGGGCGGGGCGGGGAACGCGGGCTTCGGCGTGGACATGTCCGACGTCGGGAGCATCTTCGAAGAGATGTTCGGCGGCCGCGGCTCGTCGCCGTTCGGCGGTGGGCGCCCCCACCCGGCGGCGCCTCGACGCGGGGCGAACGTCGAGCACGACGTCACCGTCAGCTTCATGACCGCCGCCCTCGGAGGCGAGGAGCACGTCAAGGTCGCGATCGGCCCAACGACACGCTCGGTCAGCGTGCGCATACCGGCGGGCATCGAAAGCGGGGCAAAGCTGCGTATCCGGGACAGCGGCGCCCCGGGCGGCTCCGGCGGCGCGCCCGGTGACCTGATCCTGCGCGTGCGGGTCGGCAGCCATCCGTGGTTCCGTCGCGACGGACGCGACGTGCTCATCGACGTGCCCATCACGATCGCCGAGGCCGGCCTGGGCACCACCGTCCAGGTTCCGTTGCTCAAGGGCAGCGTCGAGATCCGGATCCCCGCCGGTGCCTCCAGCGGTCGGAAGCTCCGGGTTCGCGGCAAGGGGATCCGCGACGACGAGGGTCGAACCGGGGACTTCTTCGCGGTCATCCAGATCGTGGGACCGGAAACGCTCACCGAGACGGGGCGCCAGCGGCTGGAGTCTCTCGCGCCGGAGTTGCTAAATCCCCGGGATTCGGGACCATGGGCACCTGTTGAAGCGGCCCGCTGAGATCCGTCGTTGGGTCTCCCGCGGTCGCGGTGGGGAGTGCTGAGACCACGTGCTTCGAGAACGGGCCCGATTCTTCCGGAGCGTCCTGATCGCCACCGACACGACCGTCGTTTCCGCGGCGGCGGTGGCTGCGTACTTCGTGCGCTGGGGCCCCCTGCGGGACGTCTTCACCGCGCCGCCGACCGAGGTACTCAGCTACGACTCGCACGCGATCCCCGTGCTGACGGCGGCCCCGATCATGCTCGTGGTGATGCTATGGACGGGCCTCTACGTGCCGCAGCGTGACCAGCGCTTCTACCGGGAGGCGGGCAACATCCTGCGCGCCGTGGTCGTCGGAGTCGGTCTGACGTTCGCGACGATCAGCTTCTTCAGCAAGACGCTCTACGACGGACGGGACCCGAGCCGCTTCCAGTACGTCGTCTACGCCCTGCTCGCCCTCGGCTCGCTCCTGGCGTGGCGCTATTTCTTCCGGGTGTCGCTCCGGCTCATCCGTCGCCACGGCTGGAACCTGCGGCACGTGGCGATCATCGGGACCGGACGTCTCGGGCAGGTCGTCTACCGCACGCTTCGGCGCAATAGCTGGACGGGCATCAACCCCGCGTTCTTCGTGAGCCACCACCCGGTGACGTCTCGAAGCACATGCCTTCAGACGCCCGTCCTCAGCGGCCTCAACGACCTGGAGAAGACGCTGGAGCGCCAAGACCTCTCCGGGGTGTTCATCGCGTTGCCTGGCCGCATGGCGGCGGAGCTCCCGGGCCTGCTTGCGCGCCTCGAACGGTTCTCCGTGGACGTGCGTGTCGTGCCGGACATGAACCCCCGCTACATGCCGATGAACATGGCCATCGCCGAGCTCGACGGCATGCCCGTGCTCTCCGTACGCGAGTCTCCTCTGGCGGGATGGGGCGGCGTGTTGAAACGCGGCATCGACATCACGGGAAGCCTGATCGCTCTCACGATCTTCGCGGTGCCGATGCTCGTCATCGCCCTGCTCGTGCGGTTGTCGGGGCCGGGGCCGGTGGTCTTTCGGCAGGAGCGCATGAGCCTGAACGGACAGCGTTTCGAGATGTTCAAGTTCCGAACGATGGCGCACGCGAGTCCCGAGGAGCGGGCGTCGCGCGAGGCCCGGCGGGACACGCCGAGCCCAGCCCGCCGCGACGACCGGGTCACGAGGGTGGGGCGCTTCCTGCGTCGAACGAGCCTCGACGAACTGCCCCAGTTCATCAACGTGCTGCGCGGCGACATGTCGCTCGTCGGCCCGCGGCCGGAGGTGGCCAGTTGGATTCCCCATGCCCGCGACGACTGGCGAGGGTACATGCTCCGCCAGAACGTCAAATCGGGTATCACCGGATGGGCGCAGGTGAACGGGCTTCGCGGCGACACGAGCCTCCGCAAGAGACTCCAGTACGACCTGTTCTACATTCGCAACTGGTCGATCATGCTCGACCTGCGCATCCTCTGGATGACGCTGTTCACGGGGTTCACGCACCCGAACGCGAGTTGAGTCGCCCCGGCCCGAACCGTCCCCGCGCCAGAAGATCTACGACCAGTTCATGAACACCCGCAGCACGTCGCTGAACCCGACGATGCCGTCGCCGTCCACGTCCTCGGAGCAGCCGCTGCACGCCCCCCAGTTGCCGAGGATCCGGATGACGTCGCCGAAGTTGACGAAGCCGTCGTCGTTCACGTCACCTTCGAGACCGCTGTCGCAGTCGTACGACCAGACCTCGATGGCGTCGATCGCCGCCTCCGTCACGGAGTCGTTGGGGTTGTCGGTGGCGTTGAAGCGCACACGCACCTGATCGGGGACGGGATCCAGGTAGTCCCGCACGCGGAAGGTGTGCGGAATCCACGTGCCGCCCGGCCCCGTCACGCTCTCCACCGCGACCCACGCGTCGGTACCTTCCTCCGCGACCTCGACGATCAGCGTGTCGCCGTCGTTGTCATCGTTGGTGAACCACCGGTGGTAGGTGATCTGGGGATCGGTGAGCCAGGAGACGTCCAGCGTCGGGGAGGTCAGACGCGTCGGACCTCCATCCACGTCGGAGTTGCCGGGCGCGTTGTCGGTGAGGTAGCACTGTCCGGAGCCGTCGGCGTCGATCAGCGGATCGCCGCGGTCGCCGCCTCCGGCGGGGATCCCCCGCTCCCAGGCGCCGTCGTCCAGCGCGATGTTCTCGACCACCCACCCGTTGTCGACTTCGAAGTCCTCGGTGAACGCGACGACCTGACCCGTGAATGCCGGGGCCGAGAACGCCGCCGTGGGCGCCGCGTACGGATGGTTGATCGTTTCGCCGCCGGTCGTGTCGGAGCTGAAGAAGTACGTGACGTCGGCACCGCAGGCGAACGCGGGGAACATCGCGTCGTAGACATTGGGCAGCACCTGCTCCATGGTCACGACCTCGAACGGGCCACCCGTCGAGAGGTGCAGCTTCCCCGATCCCGCAACGGGATTGGTCCACTGACCGGTCACCACCACGCGGATCACCGTGTTCCCGTACGGGTCCATGAAGTCGGGCCGGCCGTCGGGGAAGGCGAACGTCAGCCCCGCCGTCATATGGGCAAGCTCCACGGCCGCGACCGCGTCCACGAGACCGTGGCCGTAGTCGTTGTCCTCGCCGGGCTCACCGAGGTCGGTCGACGTGTCGAAGAGGATCTGCTTCACCTGCTCCACCGACAGGTCGGGGTTCGCCTGCCGGACCAGCGCCACGACACCGGCGAGGTGCGGCGTGGCCATGGATGTCCCGTCGAACTCCGCATACAGCCCGCCGGGATACGAGGAGCGCACCTGCACCCCCGGCGCCGAGATGTCGGGCTTGATCGCCTCACTGCCGTCCGGCGTGCACTGCGTGGGACCCCGCGAGGAGAACCCGGCGATCGGGTACTCAGGCACGTGCGCGTCCACCGCGGCGACGGAGAGTGTCCGGTACTCGTCGGTGGCGCGGTCGGAGGGACGCCGAAGCCCGGTCGCTCCCTCGTTGCCCGCGGCGAACACCATCAGGATGTCGGCGGCTTCGCAGGCGTCGAGGAAGCTCCAGAACTCCTCGTCGCACTCGGGATACCCGTGTGACGTGGCCACGCCCCACGAGTTGGAGCACACCGCGGGCACGTCCCACGATGTCAGGGGGTCTCCGTCCGGGTTCAACATCCACTGGAACGCGAGGATCGCGTCGGCGATCGTCGTGTGGACGTCCACGCGATCGATGACCGCGGCGTGGATCCACGTCGAGCCGGGCGCCACGCCGATGACGTCGCCGGGAGCGCCGCCGCAGATCGTGCCCATCGTGTGCGTCCCGTGCGAACCGCCGTCCTGCGGGAACGTCCAGCCCGTCACCGGATCGAAGAACGCCCATTCGGGATGCCCCTCGTAGCGGGGATCGGCCACGCCCGCCCAGCGACCGGACACCGCCGGATGCGACCCATCCACGCCGGTGTCGAGGGACGCGACGAGCACGCCACTGCCGTCGATGCCCATCGACCAGACCTCGGGGGCTCTGACCGCGGCGATCCCCGGCTCGGGGGCGCCCGGCCCGACGACGGGCTCGTTCTGGTGCGCCTGCACCGGCAGCCTCTCGTGAACCGGTATGATCAGCTCGATCGGGAAGTTGTGGAAGATGCGGTCGACGTCCGGCCGCTCCGCGAGATCGCGGATCCGCGCGGGCGTCGCGTCGACGCGCACGCAGTTGGACAGCCAGAGCGGCTCGACCTTCTGGATGTGACCGGCGGCGAGGGCCGCCTCGCACTCGTCGACGATCGCTTGCTGGCTGAACGCGGCGAGGTTCTTCAGCTCATCGACGACGACGTGATTCCGCGTCGCGCGGCGCGCGCCGACGCGATCGAGTTGGAGCGTGAGGTCAGCCGTGTCGACCTGGTCCCCCAGGTACACGAGGACGGAGATCGACGCGTCCGGCGCCGTCTGCGCCAGCAGCACCTCGAGGGCGGGATCGACCTGTCCGGCGTTCGCGGCCGCGCTCACGACGAGCACGCCCATCGAAATCACCTTGCCTCTCATCGCCTGCTCCTGTGCGTGACCCGCGCGTCCAACACGCCGGGTCCGTCCGGCCCACAGCGCGCCCGGAATCCGCGCCGGCGCCAGGCTATCTTTCTCCCACCCGCGACCTCCGGCACGCGATCGCCGGCGGCCGTCAGCAGGCTCCCTGACCAACACAATGTACGCTAGCTTGGCGGTGGGGGCGCCCCACAATCCCCCCAAATGGCCGGGCCTGGAGAGGATCGGCGGTGCCCCGGGGCGCCAGGGAGGCGGCTCGGGGGCCCGGAGACCGGCACGGCTATAAAAGGACAAGTCGGTCCTTATTGAATGCGCCCACGCAAGACCCTCCGCAGTCCGTACAATCATGGGCTCGACCTGGCCGTCCATCCAATCATCCGGATGGACGGATAAACCCATTCTGCGATGCGTGTCCCCCGTGATGCTCCCGGGGATCGCGCCCGCGTGTCGTTCGCAAAGGGCCGCGTTCCATGTCTTCGCCCCGCCCCTACCTCTTCACCTCCGAATCGGTCTCGATGGGTCACCCCGACAAGATGGCCGACCAGATCTCCGACTCGGTACTCGACGCAATGCTCGCCGTGGATCCCAGGAGCCGCGTCGCGTGCGAGACGCTGGTGAACACGGGCATGGCCGTCATCGCCGGCGAGGTGACCTGCGAGGAGTACGTGGACATCCCCGCCATCGTGCGCGACACGATCGTCGACATCGGTTACGACGACGGCGACAAGGGCTTCGACGGCCGATCGTGCGCGGTGCTCGTATCGCTCGATCAGCAGAGCCCGGACATCGCGCAAGGCGTGGACGAGGGCCACGGGCTTCACAAGGAACAGGGCGCGGGCGACCAGGGCCTCATGTTCGGTTACGCGTGCACCGAGACCAAGAGCCTGATGCCACTCACCATCGACCTCGCGCACCGGCTCGTTGCGCGCCAGGCCAAGGTGCGGTGCAACGAACTCATCCCCCACCTCCGGCCGGACGCCAAGAGTCAGGTCACCGTCGAATACGAAGGACACACACCGCGGCGCGTGAACACGGTCGTCCTCTCCACGCAGCACGGTCCGGAGTGGAACCAGAACCAGCACGCGCTGACCGACGCGGTCATCGACCACATCATCAAGCCCGAACTCGGCGACCTGTGGAGCGAGGACATCACCGTCCACGTGAACCCGACGGGCAGGTTCGAGATCGGCGGCCCGTACGGCGACTGCGGTCTGACGGGACGCAAGATCATCGTGGACACCTACGGCGGCCGCGGCCGCCACGGCGGCGGCGCGTTCTCCGGCAAGGACCCGACGAAGGTCGATCGATCCGCCGCCTACATGGCTCGCTACATCGCGAAGAACGTCGTCGCGGCCGGCCTCGCGGAGGTGTGTGAGGTGCAGCTCAGCTACGCGATCGGTGTCGCGCAACCGACGTCGGTGCACGTCGACTGCCAGGGCACCGCCCAGATCGACGAAGACAAGCTCTCGGACCTCATCCGCGATCACTTCAGCCTCGACCCGGGCGGGATCATCGACTCGCTGAACCTGCGCCGACCGATCTATCGCATCACCTCTCACCACGGTCACTTCGGGCGAACCCCCGGCGAGGGCGGCGAGGACACGTTCACGTGGGAGAAGACCGACAAGGCCGACGCCCTGCGCTCGGCAGCGGCGAGCATGGCGGGAGTGACGGCGTAGGGGCGGACGCGGTCACGGACGCGGACGCGGACGCGGACGCGGACACGCATGTTCTCTGGCATCTGCCCCCCCTCGTGACATAATCAAGTCGCCCCGATCGCGACGGATGCGCCGTCGCGGCAGGATGGGCAAGGCTGGGGAGCCGGATGCGAAGATGGGGAAGGCCCATTGCGGGTGTGATCGTGTGCGCGCTGCTGGTCGGCGCGACCGCGTCGCCGCGCGAGCGGACGCCCGAGTCGCTGCGCGGCGAGATCTTCGCGAGCTTCCGGACCGGTGATTTCGAGCAGGCCGCGCAGCTCATCGACCGTTACCTGGAGCTTCGGCCCGACGACGGGGCGATGATCTACAACGCCGCGTGCGCCCGCTGCCGGATGGGCGACCTGCCCGGCGCCGAGGCGCTGCTGATGAAGTCCCTGAAGGCGGGCTTCCTGAACTTCGCGCGGATGCGGCGCGACCCCGACATCGCGGCCCTGCGCGGGCGTCCGGTGTTCCGCGCGATCCTCGCCGCCCGCGACGCCGCCGACGGCCTGCTCGCCCAGCGACGCATGGACGACTGGAAACGCCGCTTCGGCGCCGATCGCTACCGCTCCGACACGGACGCCGAACTGCATCTCAGCTTCGTCACCGCGCTCGACGAGGAGGGCCACGCCCGCCTGCGCCGGCGCGTCACGCGGCAGGCCGAGCACCTCGCCGCCACGCTCTTCGAGCAACCGCCGGGTCACAACGTGCTCGTGGCCGTTCCCCATCCCGAGGACGCGGCCACGCTCTTCCACGATCCGCACGTGCACGGCTGCTATCGGCACGGCCTGCGACAGCTCGTCACGACCGACACGGACGTCGCCCTCCGCCACGAGTTGGTCCACGCCTTCCACCATCACCACATGGACCGGTGCGGGCAGGAGCACCCGATCTGGATCCAGGAGGGGCTCGGCTGTCTCTACGAGTCGTGCCGGCTCGATGACGATGGCGCACTCCTCCCGGTGGTTGATGATCGGCACGCGCTCGTGAGCCGAATGGCCGAGCGCGGCGAGCTGCCGTCGTGGACGACGCTCATGTCCATGCCGCGGAACCAGTTCATGGCCGAGCCGGCCACGCACTACGCGCTCGCTCGATCGGTGCTTGCCTTCATCGCGTCCGAGGGGGCGCTCGCATCGTGGTACCGGGGATACGTCGATGGCTTCGCCGACGACACCACGGGCATTCGGGCCCTGGAGCGTGCGCTCGGCGCACCGGTCGAGCAGCTCGAGGGCCTTTGGCGCGCCTGGCTGTCCGCGGCGGAGCGCGCGGCGGACGAAGGCGGCCGGCCGGACGCATTCGACGTTCCCGATCCCGACGCCGGACGCCGCGCGCTCACCCACGAGGCCTTCGCCCGGGCCCGCGCGCACTACGCCGCCGGCCGATTTCACCAGACGATCACCGCCCTCGACGAGGTCTTCGACCTCGACGAGGCACACGCCGACGCCCATTACACGCTCGGCCTCATCTACGTCCGGCTCGACGACCACGAGGCCGCGGTCCGCCAGCACGCGATCCTCTCCACGCTCGATCCGAGCCTCACCAGCCTCCTCGGCAACCTCACCACCCCCGAGTAATGGGTCGGGTCTGGCCGAGGTTGGGTCGACGAGACCCGACCCCGATTCCGGGCAATCGGTATGGTGTCGGGTCCTCATGGTCACGGCGCGAGAGATCGTCACGCAGCGGCTCGCTCGGCGGGTCCGGCAGTTTCCGGTGCTGGAGATCACGGCACTGGATACGTCCGCGCTGGAACGGCGCGACGCGGCGCTGGCGGCGGCGATCGATCACGCCGTTGCCCGCCGGTGGCTGACGCTGCGCGCGATCCTCTCCGGCGGGTTGCGGCGTCCCTGGGACACGCTCGAGCCGCGGCTCCGCGCGGTGCTGCTGGCCGGCGCCGCCCAGTGCTTCTTCCTCGAGCGAGTCCCCGATCACGCCATCATCAACGAGGCCGTTGAGCACGTGAAGGTGTTCGTGCGTCCGGGCGCCGCCTCGCTGGTCAACGCGGTGCTGCGACGCACCGCGGACCTCCGCGAGGAGTTGCTCGACGCCGACGATCCCACGCGTCGGGACACCGTACCGCTGGCCGACGGTCGCGCGTGGCGCCTGCGCGAGCCGGTGTTCGCCGCGGACGAGGCGACGCGGCTCGCGGAGCGCACGAGTCATCCCGAAGCCGTGCTCGCGCGCTGGCGACGAACGCTCGGCACCGGTCCCGCCGAAGCGCTCGTTCATCACGACCTCATTCACGCGCCGATCATCCTCGCCGGCTTCGACACGCCGCCACCGGACTCCGCCCCCCATCGTGAACCCGGTTTCCTCGTGTACCGAGGGGCGCCCGACGCTCTGCACGAGATCCTCCGCGCCACGCCGGGAGCGCGGGTGCAGGACCCGGCCTCCGCACAACCCGTGGCGGCCACGGCTCAGCTCTGCCCCGGGTTGGTGATCGACGCCTGCGCCGGCCGCGGCACGAAGACGGGGCAACTCGCCGCCCTGCACGCCGATGCCCACATCGTCGCCACCGACGTCGATGCGGTGCGCCGCTCGAGCCTGCACGAGTCCTTCGACGGGCACGAGCGGGTCGAGGTCGTCGAGCCCGAACGCCTCGGCCCCTTCCGGCAACGCGCCGACCTGCTGGTGCTCGACGTCCCCTGCTCGAACACCGGCGTCCTTGGGCGGCGGGTCGAGGCGAAGTACCGCTTCGACGCGGATCACCTCGACCAGCTCGTCCGGCTTCAGCAGCGCATCGTTGTCGACACGTACGACCTGCTCGCCCCGGACGGGCACCTGCTCTACGCCACGTGCAGCATCGACGCCTCGGAAAACGAGGATCAGGTCCGCTGGATCGAGGAGACGTTCGGGATGCGGCTCGTGGACGGCGCTCAGCAGCTACCGACCGGACGCCCCGGCGACGACGATCGCGAGTACACCGACGGAGGCTACTGGGCGCTGCTCCGTCGATCATGAGCGATCGTCGGCGGCCGGGTCTGCTACGATGCGCCGCTTGCCACCCGGACGATGAAGATTCGCGACATTCTCAAGCCGAGTTCCGTCAAGGTACCGCTGAATGCCATGAGCAAGCGGGCCGCGATCGACGAACTCGTCGATCTGCTCGACGAGTCCGGCGCAATCGATGACGCCGCGCAGCTCAAGGAGGTCGTTTGGGAACGGGAGCAGCAGCGGTCCACCGGCATCGGGGAGGGGCTCGCCATCCCGCACGGAAAATCCGACTGCTCGCCGGACCTGGTCATGGCGATCGGACGACCCGCTCATCCCATCGACTTCAGCTCGGTGGACAAGAAGCCCGCGCGGCTCGTGGTGCTGCTCGCCTCACCGCCGTCGCGCACCGCCGACCACATCCAGGCCCTCGGCAAGATCAGCCGCCTGATGGTCCGGCCGGAGTTCCGAGAGCAGGCGTACGCGGCTGAGACGAGCGAGGCGCTGTACCAACTGTTCGCGGGATCCGATCAGTAATCCGCAACGCTCAGTGCTGATGGGTCGCCGGCGGGTGCGCACGAATGTCCTCGGCGCGGGAGCGGAACGTGGCGGCGTCCTCGGGACGCCCGAGTTCATCGAGCAGCTCGGCCATCGCATCGGCGATCGAGGCGCTCTCCGGAGCCAGATCGACGGCGACCTTCATCATCTCCAGCGCCTGGTCCAGGTCGCCACGGCGGCGGTGCGCCTCGGCGAGCATCGCGTACGCGCTCGGATTGTCGGACTCGATCCCGAGCGTCTCTTCGAAGATCTCGATCGCCTCGTCCAGTTCACCCTGGATCATGAGCAGCAACGAGAGCCGGCGCAGCAGGTAGAGGTAGCCGGGTTCGTCGCGGTCCTGTTGCTCGATCCCGGCGCGGCACATGCGAATGGCCTCGTCGATCTCACCGTCCGCCTCGAGCCACGAGAGATAGCCGTCGAGCGTGAGGTAGAACGACGGCTCGGCGTCGAAGATCTCCTGGTAGTACTCGCGCGCCGCGTCGTCCCGCATCTGCAAGCGCATGAACAGCGCGATGTCCCGGCACATGGTGTCCTGGCGTCCGTACCGCGCGTTGCGGCGGCGCAGGAGACGCTCCGCCTCGTCGAAGTCGTGTCTGCACGCGTGCAGCCAGGCCTGGCGAACGTCCGCGTCCGCCCGCGGAAGCAGGCCGATCCCGCCGTCCATGAACCAGCCCGCGAGACGGTAGTGACGCAGCGCCCGATCGGCGTCGGCCGCCATCTCGTCGCTCATGCGCGTGGGCGACGCGGCGAAGACCGCGGCGCGCGCGATCGTCACCCGCCCGTCGGCGCGATCCGCCACGTACTCCAGCGCATTCACGGCACCGCTGTGCGCGGTGAGCAGCACGACGAACGACGCCAGGGCCGTGTAGACCACGCCGCTGCGCGTGATCGAGCCGTGGTACTTCAGCCGGAACCGGTGCAGGTTGACGTTCGGGCGCCGCACGACCTGCCAGAGCTTGAAGGCCACGAACGTGACGCAGATCGCCACGCCGGCGGCCATGAGCATCGGAACCGCGTTGTACACGCCGCGCACGGCAACGAACGATCCGAAGAACACGAGGGCAAGAACGATCTCCTCGATCACGGTCAGGTCCGGGCGCCGGCTCGGTTCCTGGTGGCGGGCCTTGCCCCTGGCGACCGCGGGTCGCCCGAGCCCGAAGGACAGCGCGTCGTTCGGGCAGACGCTCACGCAATCGAGGCACTTCATACACCCGGGATCGACGACCATGCCGTACTCGCGCACTTCCTCGTGCACGCGCACGTTCGACGTGCAGACGGCGGTGCAGTGCCCGCACTGCTCGCAGGCGTCGTTGACGCGGATCCGCCCCGGCGCGTACTGCTCGAACGGTGCGAAGAAGCCACCGTACGGGCATGCGTACGTGCACAGTCCCTTGTTGCCGAGGAAGTACACGGTGGCGAGGCCGCAGACCAGGATGAAGGGCACGGCCACGAACACGCCGGGGAAGGTGTGCCAGAAGTCCGTCGTGATCACGGCGGTGGAGAACTGCCACTGACCCGGCGCCGGGAGCGCCGGGATCGCGTCCACCCAGGCGTGGAGCCGCGCCGACAGCGGAACGAGTCCCCACCGGTAGACCGCCGGCCACGCGAACATGTACAGCGCCAGCACGAACGGCACGTACACGAGCAGGCGCGACCGGAAGGGCTTGGGGTGGATGCCCACCCGGCGCATCATCCACCCGCACAGATCCTGGAGCATGACCATGTGGCAGCCCCAGCCGCAGAACCAGCGTCCGAGGATGAGCGTGGACAGCAACGCAACGGCGAAGAAGATCGCGCCCGCGTTGAGCACGCCCCGGCTCACGAACTCCATCGACTCCGACGGCTCGACCGGCGATACGGTTCTTCCCGTGATCATCCACTGCACGAAGTGGATGATCATCAGGAGTTGGACCACCCCCAGCACGATCGCGCGGCGCCGCGCGTTCCGCGACTTTCGGATCGCGCGCTTCTCGCCGAGAACCGGCAGCGTGACGGATGTGTCGGCGGTCGCGGACATGATCGTGCTCGGGAGGGCGGGCGGCTCCATGGTAGCGAGCGCTAAACCGAAGCGGCCCCGACTTCGAGAAGCCGGGGCCGCGGTGTGTTTCTTCAGGTCCTGAACCGGACCGGGCTCAGTTCGGGGACAGGTGCAACGGATCGTCCTCGCCCCGCTCGGAGGGCGGCGCGGCGGTCTCCTCGAGGAAGAGCCGCACCTTCTCCAGGGCCTTGTTCTGGATCTGGCGCACGCGCTCCTTGGTGACGCCGATGATCTGGCCCACCTGCTCGAGGGTGAGCGGCTGCGTGCCGGGCTTGGCGCCCAGGCCGAAGCGGTGGTGGATCACCGTCTGCTCCACCTTCGTGAGATCGGCCTCGTTGTTGAGGACGATGTGCTTGACCTCCTCGGCGCACTCCTCTTCGTGCGTACGCCGCGTGGTCTCGAGGTGGTTGGACTTCTCCAACGCCGGATCGAAGTCGGTCGGGAACCGCTGACGGTACTTGCTCAGCTTCATGCCCTGACGCGAGAAGGCCTTGAGGATCGCGCGGCAGGCGTAGGTGCTGAACTTGAAGCCGCGGCCGCAGTCGAACTTGTCCACGGAGCGCAGAAGGGCCATGTTGCCCTCGCTGACGAGATCCGCGAAGTCGACCTCGCTCATCCGCGTGCGCTTGGCCATGGCCAGCACGAGGGCGAGGTTGGTCTCCGCAATCTGCTCGCGGTACTGGACCGCCGTCCGGTACCAGCGGAGCAGCTCCTGAGCCTGCTCGTCCGTCGGGCCGCTGGAACCGATCTCCTTCTGAAGCTCGGACACGCGGTGCCGTGCGTAGTTGTACTGGAGGAACAGGACGCGCTCTTCCTCGGCGGTGAGGAGGACCGTCCCGGTCTGCTTGGTCGTCTGGTGCCGCGATCCCGGCGTCAGATCATCCATGAGCGGGCGGTACCACGCCACGTCCGGCTTCTGAATGTCCGGAGCGTCGTCGTAAATGCGGAAATCCGCGTCCGGCTCGTAGAAGTCCGGCGAGTCGATGTAGTCCATCGGGTGCGTGAGCAGGTACTGGAGCAGCCGCTCATCGGAAGCGGAGAGCCCTGGCCGCGGCCCGCGATCATGGCTCGCCCCGGTTCCCGACGCACCACGAGCAAGACCGCCCCGTCGCTGACGGAGGCGATCAAGCGGTGAGTTGGTGCCGATCATGCTCTCGAGCATCGCTACTTCCCTGACCCCGTCGGGTCCCCTGGAGAGGGTGCCGTGCCCCGCGCTCAGGCGGGACTGGACACCGAGGCTACCGCGGGTCGAAGGTCGTTCGGACGCCCGAAACGGGCCTCCGGCTCGCACCAACATATACCGCGGTTCCTATAATCCAGTTCAATCTTTAGACTCATTCTAAAAGAGAATCCGCTCTGTGTCCATATCCCAGCCGCCCAACCCCGCCCCCCAGAGGGGCTCCAGAGCGTCTTCGTAGGCCAATACCGGACCGGATTCACCACTTTCCGGATTGCGACCTGGATCCGTGGATACAGGAACCGCAGCCGGAAGGGCCGTCGGCCCACTCCCTAGATCGCTTTTCGGACGCGGATATTTCGTTGCTCCTGCCGGATTCATCGGCAGGGCCACGGACACGGCTCCAAATCCGCTCTCAGGGCCCCGGGAACGCGATCCCTACTCGGGGGTCCCCCCGGTCAGGTCGTAGACCCAGCCCTCCACGGCCCGCTCGTAGGCAAGGATCTCGCCGGCGGAGAAGAACAGCTCGCACTCGTGGGCGGCGGCTTCAGGGCTGTCGGAACCATGGATCAGGTTGAAGCTGTTGGACACCCCGAGGTCGCCGCGGATCGTCCCCGGCTCGGCATTCGAACCGAAGGTCGCTCCCATCAGCTTCCGGCAGATGGCGATCGCCCCGACACCCCGCAGGGCCAGCACGACCACCGGTGAGCTGGTCATGAAGCGCACCAGCCCCTCGTAGAAGGGCTTGCCCTTGTGGACGGAGTAGTGGCGGGCGGCAAGGTCCGGGGAGATCAGCATCATCTTCATGCCGACGACCTGGAGGCCCTTGCGCTCGAAGCGGCCGATGATCTCGCCCATCATTCCGCGCTGAACGGCGTCGGGCTTGAGGATGATCAGTGTGGTTTCCATGGGTGGCGCTCTCGGCGGGGAAAGGGGCCGAGAGAATAGCGTCCCGACACGCTTCCGGCCATACCCGTCAAGCGCGGATGAGCAACAGCGCCACGCACCAGACGATCGGCACCCAGAAGACCAGCGACAACGCGACCCAGTCCACGACGGGACGCGCCCGCCGCGGGACGAAACGCAACGGCACGTTGATGAGACAGAGCAGCGTCACGGCGACTGGTTCGAAACGCGACCACCACCTTGGACCCGTCGCGGCCGGGACCGGCTCGACGACGATCTCCGGCTCGGGCTCGGGCTCCGGAGCCTCCTCGACTGCGGGCTCAGGCTCGTCCTCGGCGACCGGGGCGGTCTCTCCGCCGCCTCGCTCCGGGATCATCTCGGACACCTCTGATGCCGCCGGAGCCGGATCACGTGCGGGCAGCGGCACGCTCTCGGCCATCGGGGGGTCGGCGGCCTCCTCGATCGGAGCGGGCGTTTCGTCTTCGCCGTCGACGGGCTCCTCCGCCTCGTCCTCGAGGGGCATGGGCGTCGACGTCTCGTCCTCGATGTACTCCTGTGGATCGTCGAGGATCTCCCCGACGGTGTCGAAGTTGCCCTGGAGCAGGAGTTCCGCGTCGTCGGCGAGGCTGCCGTCGATCTCGCGCAGAGCGGACGGCGCAGCGGGAGCGGGGATGGGAGCATCCTCGCTCGACGGCGCGACCGCGTCGCGGGCGGGCAGGTCGCCGGTGGTGGGTTCCGGCCTCGCCGGCAACGCCTCCGCGGATGGTTCGGGGTCCGGGGCGTGATGCGTCTCGGGATCGCCGGCGGCGACCGGACCCGTGGCCGCGTCCGTGTCCGCGTCCGTGTCCGCGAGGACCTCGTCGACCTGCCGACGCACCTCGTTGAGCGGCGACGGACTGGGGGCGGGTTCCGGTGTCGGTTCGGACACCGGCTCCGGCTCGCGAGCGGGAGTCTCCTCGTTCTCGGCGATCCGGGAGAGGATCTCCCTCGCCGCCGGCCCGCGGGGCGCGACCACCGGGTCAGCGACGGGCGCCGCGGACCGGAGATCACCGGACAGGGCGTCGATCTCGGCCAGCAGCGACCCGATGTCGTCGAGCCCGCTGTCGGCGCGCTCCGAGGGCGCTGGGGTGCCGGAATCCGGCGGCACCGCGGTCGACTCCGGCGGAACGTCGTCGGGAGGGACGGTCACGGTTCCGATTACATCGGCCCGCGCGCGGCCCGGCTCAAGACAAAGACGGGGTTCCCGGACGTTTCACCGCTCGGGAACCCCGTCCACGGCACCCTTTAGTGCGTGATCTTCGGATCGAGGTCCTTGGCCTCCATGACCCACTTCGAGATCATGTCGACGGTCGGGACCACGCGGGTGAGGCTCTTCTCCTCGTTGACCTGCGTGGCGGCCTGCGCGAGGTTCTCGGGGTTGCGCGTCCGCAACTCCTTGACCGTGTCCACGCCCGAGGCCTTGAGCAGCTCGGCGAACTCGCCGCCGATCCCGGTGATCCGCATGAGGTCGGCCATGTTCGTCCACTTGAGCAGGACGCTCTCGCCGACGCCGGCCTTCTCGCTGACGTCCTTGCGACCCTTGGGATCGCAGCAGAGTGTCAGGAGATGATCGGTGTTGGTGATGCCGGCCGCGCTGAGCTTCTCGGCGTTGGCGGCTCCGATGCCTTCGATTTCAGAGATCTTGTAAGCCATCTGTTTACCTCCGGTATCGCCCTCTCTCGGGCGATCCATTTCTATCCTGCGACCGGCACGTACACCGTCCCGGTCGACGAACCTAGTGGTCCCCGCCAGATTTTGTGGAACATGTAAGCTCATGGCGCGAATCCCGTGTCATGAAACGAGCAGTCCAGATCACGTTGAGCGAGACCGAACGCAAGATGCTCGAGCGCCTCAAGCGCGGGCGACAGGTGTCCGTTCGTCTCGCTGAACGCGCAGCGATCGTGTTGCACGCGGCCGACGGGCTTGAAGATCAACAGATCGGCGCATTGATGGGCATCTCACGTCAGAAAGCCGGGCGGTGGCGCAAGCGTTACGCCGCCAAAGGCGTGAAGGGCATCGAGAAGGACGCGCCGCGATCCGGCCGGCATCGGCAGATCGACGAGAAGCAGCGCGCCGTGGTTGTTCGGAAGACGCTCACCGAGACGCCGGAAGGGCGGACGCATTGGAGTCGATCATCGATGGCGAGAGCGACAGGCTTGAGCGATTCGACCATCGGCCGCATCTGGCGTGAGCATGGACTGAAGCCACACCTTGTCGACACATTCAAGCTTTCGTAAGCGTTCACGGGTCCTGACGTAGATCCGTCAGGACCCGTGAACACTTACGACGAATGTTCCAGGTGATCAGGAGGTCCACTTGATCTGCGACAACTACGCGACGCACAAGCACGAGAAGGTCCGCAAGTGGGCGACACGCAATCCGCGGTTTCACTTTCACTTCACGCCAACGAGCGCGTCATGGCTGAACATG
>JAAELP010000142.1 GCA_024226535.1 Planctomycetota bacterium
CCGTTCGCCGGGGTCGTTGATGCGGATGAGGCAGTAGGCCTGCACGGCCGAGCTTGTCGAGGCGGCCTGCCCGGCCTCGACGGCGCGACGGATGTCGGCATCCGGAACGGGGTCGGCGGTGTAGCGACGAATGGAGCGGTGGTCGAGCATGAGGTCGAGGGTGGGGTGCATTCGGGGAGCTTAGCGGAGTCGGAGGGACCGAGGCGGGGTTGTGTTATGGTGCGCGGGTTCAACGGAGGCGAGTCCATGGTGAAGCGATGGGTTCTGGCGTGTTCGTGGATCGTGCTCGCGGCGTGCGCGTCGACGCCGGCGCCGACGGGCTCGGCTCAGGCCGAGATCCTCGGGGATTGGGAGATGGCGACGCAGTACCAGGGGCAGACGATCGACGCGGTGATGTCGTTGTCGGAGGTGAACGGCGTGCTGAATGGGCGGTGGAGCAGCCAGGGGCGGGAGATGGTGCTCATGGATCTCGCCTTCGACGGCAAGAGGCTCACGTTCAGACGCGACATGGGCACCGTGCTCGACTTTGCCGGGACCGTGGACGGCGACGAGATCAACGGTGTCTACACCGGGCCGTTCGGCGAGCTACCGTGCACCGGGCACCGCGCTGTGGACAGGTGAAGGGGAGTGCGCTCGCGTGATCAGGCAACCCATCCAAGGAGATTCCCCGTGAGACGACCGTACCACGCGATCATCGCCGCGTTGACGCTGCTGGGAAGCGCGGGAGCCACCGCGATCAACCAGGACTTCGACGACGTGACGATCAAGCCGACGCGCGTCGCCGACGGCATCTACATGCTGGAGGGGCGTGGC
>JAAELP010000143.1 GCA_024226535.1 Planctomycetota bacterium
CGCGCGAGAGCGAGGATCCGTCCCGTAGGGCGGTCCGAGCGGAAAAGAAAAAGCCGCTGCCCATGCGGGCAGCGGCTTCAGGTTCCGAACGAGGACGTCAGCGTTTAGCCACGCCGACGACGGGTTCCGGCGAGCCCGGCCAGGCCGAGCAACGCCAGAGCACCAGGAGCGGGGAGCGGCCTCGTGAACGAGAACAGCGAGCCACTGGTGTTGTCGATGACCAGGTTGTTGGCACCGATGAACACCGAGAGCTGACCGAGGTCGCCCGAGAAGGTGTTGCCGGTGGCAACCGTGAACTGGCCGAGGATCACGCCGTGCGTGGCGCCGGCGGGCGCCGAGAACGTCGCACCGACGGGCAGCGGCGGCGGATACGGCTGAGCCGCAGTCACCGGAATGAACGGCGAGACGAGCCAGCCACCGTTGGTGGTGACGACCGTCGCCGAGCCGAAGCCGGCACCCGCGGGGTTGAACGCCGCGAAGTTGAAGTTCTGGATCGTCGGGAGCGTCGGCGCTCCGGCGAAGCCCTGGCGGAGACCGATCGACAGGAACGAGTCGGCGTTCAGGTTCGGGACCTGACCAACCGCACCCGAGTTGTTCGCGGTATTCTGGTGGGCACTGAAGATGGTGGCCTGATAGAAGCCGCTGCCGCCGGAGTTCAGGATGTTCGGGAACAACGGCGTGCCGCCGATCGCCGAGACCGAGTCGGACGGGCTGTCAAACGTGGCGTACAGCTCGAAGATGTCGACGATTTCGCCAGTGGTCAACGTCTTGGTCTGGCTGGTCGCCGCGAGGCCTGTAAAGGCAGCGGACGACGTGCCCGCCAGGACCAGCGAGCCGGCCACACTCGCAAGTGTGAGCGTTTTCACTTTCATGTTGAGGAACCTTTCTTCTTTGAGTCTAGCTAGACGAACGAACTGAAACCCAATGGCGACACGCGTGCCGGTCGCTGCCGCCACCCCTACACTTCCGCCCCGAGAATACCGCCAGCCCGAAACGAGTCAAGACGCTTCTCTGGGCGAAACGGCGATTTTTAAGATAGGTAAACTGGCGGCCTGCCGGGTGTTGCGGCTACGTCGGGGGGGGAATTTGGCGCGGTCGGGGGGCGAGGCTGCCCGGCCGTCCGACGAGGACCCGTACAGCCCCAATTTCTTGGAAAAGGCGCGTTTCCGGACCGTGGACCAGTCCCCAGGGGTCCGCCCGCTCCGGATCGGTCGATCCCGCCGCCCCCCCGCCGCCTCACGACACCCCTGAGCGCTATCGGGCGTTGTGGATAACTCCCTCGGCCGATCGCTCGGCGTTGCCGCCGGACTCCGGCCGCAGGCGCATGTCCCCGATCAGAAGCAGCGGCCGGGAGGCGGTCACCTCGACATCGACGATCGTCCCGACGAGATCCTCCGGCCGCCGCCCGTCCGGCAGGTCGAAGACCGTTATCAGGTCTCCGTCGGTACGCCCGGTCATCTGGGTCACCGCCTCCGGCGCCGACCCGGTCTCCCACCCCAACTCCACACCGCCGCCGGCCGGCGGAGCCGATCGCTGACCGACCCCCGTCACGAACACCTCGACGGTGCCCCCCACCCACGCCGCGTGCACCTCGGAGGAGATCTCCGCCTGGAGCGCGAGCAGGTCGTTGTTCCGCCGGCGCTTCACCACCTCCGGCACGTCGTCGGCGAGACGGTCGTGCGCGGCGGTCCCGGGACGCGGGGAGTACTTGAAGATGAAGTTGTTCTTGAAGCGGACTTCCCGGAGCAGGGATCGGGTCAGCTCGAAGTCCTCGTCGGTCTCGCCGCAGAAGCCCACGATGAAGTCGCCGGCGATGGACACGTCGGGCATGAAGCCGCGGGCGCGCTCCACGAACTCGAGGTACTCGCCTCGGGTGTAGCCCCGGTTCATGCGCTTCAGCACGCGGTCGGAGCCGGACTGCGCAGGCACGTGCAGGTACCGGCAGATCCTCGGCGATTCGGCCATGACCGAGAGCGCGTCGTCGCCGAAGTCGCGCGGGAAGCTCGTCACGAAGCGGAGCCGGCGAACCGCGGGGACCTCCTCGTGGATGCGGTGCAGCAGGTCCGCGAACGTCGTGACCCGCGCCGCCCCGTTCCGCGGAGGCCTCGGGCCCCCGTTGATCCGCCTGAACGCGGCCGCCCCGGGACCCACCTGGGGAAGGTCGCGACCGTCGGCGGTGATCGATGCGCCGTGGGTGTATCGATAATGGTTGACGGTCTGGCCGAGCAGCGTGATCTCGATCACCCCCGTGTCGGCGAGCCGACGGCACTCGTCCACGATCGCATCCGGCGGCCGGTGCACCTCCGGGCCCCGCGTGTTCGGAACGACGCAGTAGGTGCAGAACTTGTTGCACCCCCGGGTGATCCGCACGTAGGCCGAGCGCCCCCCCGCCTCGGCTCGGTCCGGGTCGAAGGCGCGGGACAGGTCGAGCAGCTCCAGGTCGTCGGTGGCGGCGGAGAGGGTCGTCGAGCGACGAGAGGTGCTTCCCTGCAACGCGACGCGGTCGGCGGCAGCCACCGCCTCGGCCTTCATGACGTTGTCGAGGAGCATCGGCAGCTTGTCGAGCTCCCCGGGACCGCACATCAGGTCGATCTGCGGGTAGCGGGACATCAACGACGCCCCCTCGCGTTCGGCCATGCACCCGATGACGCCCAGGACGACGTGACGGCCCTCGCGCTTCCGGATGCCGACGCGTCCCACGCGGCTCAGGGCCTTGTTCTCAGCCTGCTCCCGCACGGAACACGTGTTGTAGAGGATCACGTCCGCGGACCCCGGCCGATCGACGAACCGGTACCCCAAAGCGGTGAGCTGCCCGTGCACGAGCTCGCTGTCGAGCACGTTCATCTGGCAGCCGAACGTCTCGAGGAAGACGCGGGGGCCGTTCGGGGTCTCTTGGGACGGCGGTTTCATGGGCCCGGCATCCTACCCGCGTCGAGCACGGCGCATCCTCGCCCGATAATCAGCGGGGCACCGCCCTCGCCGGGGGGCCGCGCAAGACCTGCGCAAATAAAGTGGGAACGGGGTGTGATTCAGGCGGCTGTCAGACATCGCCGATGGTAGGATCCCGCCCTCTCGGGAGAGGGCCCGCGCCCCCCCGAGCACTCGCCATGAACGCGACGAACACGAACAACTCTCCGAACCGCGTCTCCGCATGGATCGCTCCCGTCCTCGCGACGGGGATGCTCCTGGCCCTTCCCTTTGCCGCCGGCTGCGCCACGAGCAGCGCTCAAGGCTGGGCGGAGACCGCCCCGACCGTCCGCCAGGGTCAGCCCTCCGAAGAGGTCGTGAACCTCGGCGCGTGGCCGGAGTAAGGGCTCGTTCACTCATTTCAGTCCGATAGCCAGGCGTCGATGACGCCCGCGATCGCGTCGGCGTGGTGCCCCCCGGCGTCACACGGACCAGGAACCGCGACAGCCGACGAGGCCGACGCGCCGATAGACGCTGTCGATGCTCCGTCCCGGACAAGCGCTCACGCTCATCGTTCTCGCGCTGCTCACCCTCGGCGTGGTCATGGTCTCCTCGGCGGCCGTCACCGTGGGCGCCGGCGCACCGCTGTCCCTCGCTGACGTGCTCCGGGGGCGTCCCGCGTTGTTCGCCCTGCTCGCCGTCATGGCCATGTTCGCGGGCTCGCGGGTCTCCGTCGGAGGCGTCTACGAGCGACGCGGCCTCTCGTCGCCGATTCCGTGGATCGTGATCGTGTCGATCGTGCTGCTGCTGCTCGTGCACGTGCCCGGGATCGGGCGCGAGGTGAACGGGGCGCGACGCTGGATCGACCTGGGCCCCATCGGGTTCCAGCCGAGCGAGTTGGTCAAGTGGGGCGTGCTGCTGGTCATCGCGTGGCACACGACACGCCGCGCGGGGTCGATGGGTCGCCTCGGCAGCGGCTTCGTCGCCCCCCTGCTGCTCGTGAGCGGCATGATGGTGCTGATCGCCACCGAGGATCTCGGCACGGCGGTCCTCATCGGGATGGTGAGCGTGGCCATGCTCCTCGCCGCCGGCGCGAAGCTGCGCTACGCGTTGCTGCTGCTGCCCGCGGCGCCGCTCGGCTTCGCGGCGGCGGTGCTGGCGAGCCCGTATCGCATCGCACGCCTGAAGGCCTTCCTGGACCCGTTCCAGGATCCACAGGGCATCGGCTACCACGTGCTCCAGTCGATGTCCGCCGTCTCCGGCGGCGGGCTCGCCGGGCGCGGGCTCGGCGGCGGCGTCCACAAGTTCGGCTACCTGCCGGAGGACACGACGGACTTCATCTTCGCGATCGTCGCCGAGGAACTGGGATTCGCCGGCGCGACGCTGGTGGTGTGCCTGTACATCGCGCTGATGCTCTGCGGTTACGCGATCGTGCAACGCTGCCGGCATCCGTTCCAGCGCGTGCTCGGACTCGGCATCCTGCTCACCATCGGGCTCCAGGCGCTCATCAACATGCTCGTCGTCACCGGACTGGCGCCGACGAAGGGAATCGCGTTACCGCTGATGTCGTCGGGCGGGACCGGCTGGTGCCTGACCGCGTTCTGCGTCGGGCTGCTGATCTCGATGGACCGCGAGCCCGCACGCGCCCGATCGGCCAAAGCGCGTGGCGCGCCGGAAGATTTGGGGACATGGGCGCTCTCGTGAAGCGCCCTTAACAACGCCCGCGAAAAGTGGTGATTATCGCACGAATCGCGCTGACGCACGGTATCGTGTGCGTCATGGCTGATGCTGCATCGTGCGACACTTCGGACACTGGGCCGTTGATCGTCGTCGCGGGCGGCGGTTCGGGGGGGCACATCAGCCCCGGCCTTGCGATCGTGGAGCGCTTGAAGGAGCGCTGGTCGGGTTCGACACCGTCGAACGCGAACGGCGCCAACGGCGCGTCCGATCATGACCGCTCGCCCGCCAACGGCTCTCGTCGCGCCGCCGAACCGCGCGGCGCCGTGTTCGTGTGTTCACGGCGCCCGATCGACACGCGCATGCTCACGAACGCGAAGGCGCGCTACGTGCCGATTCCCGCGGTGCCGCCGTCAACGCACCCGTTGCGCGCCGTGAAGTTCCTGCGCTCCTTCCGCACGAGCATGCGGCTCTGCCGCCAACTCATGCGCGACGACGACGTCTCGCACCTGCTCGCCCTCGGCGGTTTCGTCGCCGCCCCCGCGGTTGCCGCCGCCCGCTCGCGCGGAATCCCCGTCACGCTGCTGAACCTCGACGATCCGCCCGGCCGCGCGAACCGGTGGATGGCCCGCGGCTGCGATCGCGTGTGGACGGCGACCAAGCTCGGCACCGACTTCGCCGACCTGGTGGTGGGAATGCCGATTCGCCGCCGCGCCATCGCCCCGGCTTCTCCGCCGGAGTGCCGGGCCGAGCTGGGGCTCGATCCCGATCTTCCCACCCTGCTCGTGACCGGCGCCTCGCAGGGGGCGCTCAGCATCAACCAGCTCATGATCGCCCTCGCCGACGACCGGCCGGAGATCTTCCGCGACTGGCAGGTGTACCACCTGGCCGGCTTCGGCACGGTGAGCGCGGTGCGGTCGGCGTACGCCCGTCGCGGGATCCGCGCCCGCGTGGAGCCGTTCCTCGACGACATCGGCCTCGCGTGGGGCGCCGCGGACGTGGCCTTCAGCCGCTCCGGCGCGAACTCCGTGGCCGAGGTCGCCGCGAACGCCCTGCCCACGCTCTTCCTTCCTTATCCGCACCACCGCGACATGCACCAGCGGCACAACGCCCAGCCGCTGGTCGATCTCGGAGGCGCGCTCATGGAGGAGGACCGAGTGGACGCGCGGGAGAATCTCGCCGGCGCCGGCGCGGCGTTGCAGCGGCTCATGGCGGACGGCTCGCTTCGCGAGCGGATGCGCACGATGCTCGAGCAGCACCGTCCCCCGGACGCCGCCTCGCACATCGCCGACCTGCTGCTGGCCTGAAGGCCCCCGATCCCTTCGAATCGGGGGGGGTGCCCGCACCCGGCGTATTCCCACTTTGACATCCCCACCGGATGCGCCAGTTCCTTCCGGCTCCAGGCGGATCCCGGCGTACAATCGATTCCATGGACGGTGACCTGCCACCCGGAGACGCGCGGTCGATTCCCGCCCGGAACGCGGGCTGCATCGTGCTCGCGCCACCGGACACCGCCGCCGGCGACGACATCCTCGAAGGCCTGCTTCGCGATCGCGGCTACGCGTCGCGGACGCTGCACGATCCGCTCGCGGCGATGGTCGAGCTGTGCCTGATGGACCGCGCCCACGAGACCGGCGCCGCCTGGGGTCACGCGAGTCGCGTCGAGCCGGCGCTCGTGATCGTCCCACCCGGCGACGACGACGCGTGCCGCGCCGCCCGCGATCTCGTCGCCGCCGTGCAGCGCTACCTGCCGCGGCCGCGGGTGTGGATGTACACCGCCGGCGCCCTCGCGCCGCTGGTCGGCCGGACGACGCCATCGCCGGCGATCTCCGCGCCGCCCCCACCGCCCCCGTCGCGCGCCGACGCGCCGGTTTCGCGACCCGGTCCGATGCCGGCGTTCCCGCCGCCGACGCTCGCGGACTCGATCGCGGAGCCCGCGTCGGCCGAGCCGCCGCCCGAACCCGACACGCCGGCGGAGGTCACCGCCGACGAGATCTCGATGCTGTTCGACGGCCCCGCCGAGGAGCGACGCGGGTGACCGGCCCGCCGGCGAGTTCACCGAACGACGGCCCCGCCGCCCCCCGCCGACGACGTCAGCGTCTGCTGATCGTGGGGGCCGATCCCCTCGCGCCACGCGCCGAGGGCCGGCTCGTCACCGCGCCGGCGCGGGCGACGAACCTCTTCGAAGCGATCGGAGCGATCTCCGCCGTTGGCGCCGCCGAGCCGATCGGCGCCGTCCTCGTGCCCAGCGACCTGATCCCGTCGGCCGAGTCCGACGTCGCCGCCGCGATCCGCCGGCTCGATCCGTCGCTGGTGCTCATCCGCGTCGTGGACGCCGGCGGGCCCGACCCGCAGCCGAGCGCTCGCGGGTTCGACCACGTGGCCCGCGCCCCGATCGACGCCGAGACGCTCGCGGAACTGCTCGGCCGCGAGTGGCTCACGGCCGCGGTCGCGGGCACGGAAACGGTCGCGGACGCGGTCGCGGACACGGACACGGTCCCTGCCTCCGTCGCGCCCGTGGACGCGATGGGCGACACCGATCTCCTGCACGCCGTGATGCACGACCCCGACGGCGTGGAACGCGCCGCGGTCGCCCTGGCGCGACAGCAGACCGGATGGAACGACCTGGCCGTGCGCGACGAGGCCAACGCGGAGGACACACACGCGGAGATCAGCGACGGCGAGCGGCGCTTCGGCGTGCTCAGCAGCCGCGTCGCGTCGGCGGGCGAACTGGCCCCGTGGGCGCAGTGGCTCGCGCGGTGGATGACGCTCGACGCCGCCTACCGCGAGTACCGGCTCCTCGCGTACCGCGATGAGCTTACCGGCGCGTGGAATCGGCGCTACATGAAACGCTTCCTCTCCGAGGTCATCGACGAAGCGCGAAGCCGACGACGCCCGATCACCGTGATGGTCTTCGACATCGACGACTTCAAGCGCTACAACGACGCGTTCGGTCACGATGCCGGCGACGTGATCCTCTGCGAGACGGTCTCGCTGCTGAACTCGGTGATCCGCGAGAGCGATCGGGTCTGCCGGATCGGCGGCGACGAGTTCGCCGTGGTCTTCGCCGACCTGGAGCCCCGCGCGTCTGGCTCGACGCATCCCGCGTCCGTGGAGTTGCTCGCCCGCCGTTTCCAGGCGCAGGTGTCGGCGATGCGTTTTCCGAAGCTCGGCCTCGAAGCGCCGGGCACGCTGAGCATCTCCGGCGGGCTCGCGACGTTCCCGTGGGACGGCGACGACCCGGGCACCCTGCTGCGGCTGGCCGACCATCGCGCCCTGGAGTCCAAGCGTCGCGGCAAGAATCACCTGACCTTCGGCCCCGGGGCGACCGACGTATAGGCAGTGTCCGTGCCCCGCCTCGTCATCATCTCCGACCTGCACCTCGGCCGGCCACGCGGAGCCGCGATCGGAGCCGAAGCGCTGCGCCCGATCTGGCGCGGCGCCACCGGCCTCGTCGTCAACGGTGACACCGCGGAGATCCACCATCCGCGCCACCGGGTCGCGGCCGCCCGCGAGACGCTGCGGCTCGCGGATCTCTGCGCGGCGGACGGCATCGACCTGACGCTGTTGTCGGGCAACCACGATCCGTACCTGACCGACCGCCGGCACCTGCTGCTCGCCGACGGCCGCGTGTTCGTGACGCACGGCGACGTCCTGCACCCGGCGGTCTCACCGTGGAGCCCCGCGGGGCGACGCGTGCGCGAAGCCAACCGCCTCGCCCTCGCCGCCCTCGGCCCGGCGGCGCGGGACGACCTGGAGGCGCGGCTGAGCGCAAGCCAGTTCGCGTGCTTCGCCGAGTGGGCGGACCTCGAGGACCTCGAGCGCGACGCGGCGCACTCGAGCTTTCTCGGGATGTTCATGCGGCCGTGGGCGGTGGCGAAGGTGCTGCACTACTGGCACATCGTCCCGCGTCTGTCCGCGCGGTTCGTGGAGCAGCACGTTCCCGGGGCGCGTTTCGCGGTCTTCGGCCACACGCATCGTCCGGGCGTCTGGCACGTGAAGCAGCGCGTGATCATCAACACCGGGAGCTTCGGGTTTCCAGGACGGCCGTACGCGGTCGTGCTCGAGGAGGACGCCCTGTCGATCGTCGCGATCAAGCGACGCGGCGACGTCTACGAGATGAACGAGAAGCCGGAACAGAGGTTCGAGCTTCCCCCCGCCAACGAGCGCGCGGCGTAACCCCTCTCCCGCGCAGCGGGAGAGGACAGCTTCGCGCAGCGAAGCAGGTGAGGGCCAGCGTCCTTGCACGCCCGCGTTCGCGTCACTCCCCTGGCCACGACCGCAGCGCCCCCACCGTCGCCTCGATCTGCTCGCCCTCGGCGTTGACGCGCACGGTGGTGCCCGGTGCGGCGTGGGCGCGGTGCATCATCGCGAAGGCGATCGGCTGCGCGCCGAGCATCGGGCTGAGCGTGCTCGACGTGACGACGCCGACCGGTTCGTCGAGCACGGGGGCGTCGGCGGCGAAGACCTGGCCTCCGGCCACGGGCAACGCCTCCCCACGCAGACGGAGCCCGACGAGCACCTGGCGGGGAGTGCCCTGGCTCTCGATCCTCGCGACGATCTCCTGGCCGAGAAAGCAGCCCTTCGTGAAGCTGACACGCTCGGAGAGCAAGCCCGTCTCGTGCGGCAGGTTCTCACGGCCGAAATCGACGTTCAGCAACGGGACGCCCGCCTCGATCCGGGCGGTGTTGAACGCGAACCACCCCACGGGCCGCACCCGCGCCCCGGGGCCGAGCGCGGCGGCCGCTTCGAGGAGCCCGTCCCAGACGTTCTCCGCTTCGCCGCGTGGCAGGAACAGCTCGAAGCCGGGACCGCCCGTCAGGTCCCGGCGGGCGGCGACGACCTCGACCATCCCGATCGTCCCCGTCCCGGCCCGGAGCGGCCCGAGCGTCGCGGCGCCGTCGGCGAAGCCGTCGCCGTCGGCCGCCGCGTCGAGGAGGTCCCCGGCGCCCGGGCCGTGCACCGAGAGCCGATGCATCGCGTCCGTCACGTTCAGGACCTCGACGTCCTCCGAGAAGAGGAAGCCGCCGAGCGCCTCGGTCGTGGCGGCCGCGAGGTGGACGTCCAGGTCGACGAAGAGCTCGGCGCCGGTCTCCACGAGCAGCAGGTCGGCGTCGATTCGCCCCTTCCGGTTCAGCCAGAACGCCTCCGCGACGTCGCCGGCGGACAGGTTCTTCAGCGTCTGGGTGAGCATCCGGTCGAGGAACTCGATCCGCTCGGCCCCGCGGACCCGGAGCGTCCCCCGGTGCGGTCCGTCGAGCACCCCCGCCCCGCGCCGGAGCGCGGCGTACTCGGCCTCGATGGTGCCGAAAGTCGCGGGGATCTCGCACGTCGCCGAGCCGTCGTCGTCCGGCGGCCCGTACCCGATGTACTCGACGCCGTCATCACCGCCTCGGTGACCGGTGGCCGCGCCGGGACGGACGGCTCCGGCGGGCGGCGTGCGTGTGCGTTCGCGGTCGATCCACGCGTCGTGTCGTTTGCGAAGGGGCGTGTCGTAGAGCATCATGCACGCCACGATAGTCTCGGCCGGCTTCCCCGGCCGGAAAGGACCACCGACCATGGAGATCGACCTCCTCCGCCGCCTCTGCGAGACCCCGGGCATCCCCGGACGAGAGGAGCGGGTTCGTGACCTGATCGCATCCGAGATCGACGGCCTCTTCGACGAGGTGCGGACCGATCCGATGGGCTCGCTCATCTGCACGCGGAGCCCGACGTCGAAGTCCCGGCGCGCGCCGGCTCGCGTGATGATCGCCGCCCACATGGACGAGATCGGCTTCTACGTGCGCCACGTGGACGAACACGGCTTCCTCTGGGTCAACCCCGCCGGCGGCTTCGACACGCGCAACCTCTTCTCGCGACGCGTGCTCGTCTGCACGTCCAGCGGCGACTTCGAGGGCGTGATGAACCCCGGCGGCAAGCCGCTGCACATCGCCACCGCCGAGGAGCGCAAGAAGGTCCCGGAGGTCGAGGAGTTCTTCATCGACCTCGGCCTGCCGGCCCGGACCGCGCAACGCAAGGTTCGCGTCGGCGACTTCGTCGTCATGCACGAGCCGTTCATGGAGCAGCCGCAGAAGGTCGTCTCCAAGGCGCTCGACAACCGCGTGGCGTGCTTCATCGCGATCGAAGCCGTGCGGAAGATCGCGCGGAGCCGAGCGACCGCGTCCCGCCACTCGTGCGAGCTCGTCGTCGTGTTCACGGTGCAGGAGGAGGTCGGCCTGCGCGGCGCGATCACCGCCGCCAACTCGGTCGGGGCCGACATCGGCATCGGGCTCGATACGACGCTCGCGGTGGACACCCCGGGCGTGTCGGAGACGCAGCGGGTGACGAAGCACGGTGACGGCGTGGGGATCATGATCCAGGACTCGTCGATGATCGCCGACCACGCGCTCGTCGACGATCTCTGCACCCTCGCCACGAAGAAGAAGATCCCCCACCAGCGGTGCATCCTGCCCCGCGGCGGACAGGACGGCGCGGCGATCCAGCGCTCGGGGCCAGGGGCGCGGACGGCCGCGGTCGTCTGCGGCACGCGCTACATCCACACCGTGACCGAGTCGATCGATCGCAAGGACCTCCAGGCGGCCATCGACCTGCTCGCAGCCTGGGCGCCGACGGTCAAGTAGGCGAGGCCTCAACCGCCCGACCGGATCTCATCGAGCAGGGTGCGCGCGTTCCGATGCCCGGGCTGCATGCTCAGCACGGTTCTCAGCTCCCGGACCGCCTCGTCGGAGCGACCGACGCGGTGCAGGATGCGGGCGTGGCCGTAACGGGCGTTGACGAGGTTCCCGTCGATGACCACCGCCCGCTGGAAGTGCCACAGGGCGGCCTCGTTGTCGGGGATCCGGGCGAGGACCATGGCGAGGTTGGTGTGGGTCGGAGCGTGCTCCTCGCGCTGTTCGAGGGCGAGTCGGAAGAACCGGATCGCCTCCTCGTTGCGGCGGGCGCGGAGGGCGATGTTGCCGAGGCGATACCGCGCGTCGGCGCGCACGATGCCCAGGGGAGCGTCGGCGTACGCCGCGTACGACGCGGCGAGCTCGTCGTTCCGTCCCGACTCGCGGAGCGCGCGCCAGAGGTTGTAGTACGCCTCCCGGTTGCGCGGGTTGATCTCGACGGCCTTCCGGAAGAGCGGCACCGCCTCGCCGGCGCGTCCTTCGTCGAGCAGGATCCACCCGATGCCGTTGTTGGCGTTGGAGCCTTCCGGATCGCCCGCGTACAGCGTACGCCAGAACGTCGCCGTGTCCTGCCAGTCGTTCGTCTGCCGCCACGTCATCACGCCGAGCGTCGTCACCGCGGCGACGGCGGCGGCGATCACGGCGGTGCGCCCGGCGCGCGACCGCAACGCCAGCACCCGCGCACCGGCGGCGACGAGCAGCACCCATCCGGCGCATGAGAGATAGGAGTACCGGTCGGCCACGACCTGGGGTCCGTTCTGGAAGTAGCCGAGCAGCGGGCCGAGCATCGCCGCGTAGCAGAGGGCGGCGACGAGGGCGGCGGGCCGACCGCGCCGGGCGAGGACGATCGCCGCGACCGTCGCCGCGAGCACCGCGACGGCGGCGACGATGAACCTCGGCGCGAACGGATCCAGTGGCAGGCGCAGCTCGTACAGGGCGAGCAGCCCCGTGGGCAGGAAGGTCTTCCACGCGTAGAACGCCAGGCCGTAGAACGCCTGCGCGGTGCGGGCGGTGAAGTCGTGCAACTCGAACGGGATCAGCCACCGATCCGTCTGCATCCGGATGACCGCGTACGAGAAGCCGAGGGCGATCGCGAAGAAGGGCACCTTCTCCAGCAGCACCGAGACCGTGTTCCGGCGGGAGCCGCCGAGGCGGCGGAGCGGGTACCAATCCAGCACGAGCAGCACCACCGGCAGCGGCGCGCCGCCCACCTTGCTCAGCATCGACACGACGTAGATCACGAGCGTGACGGCGATCCACGCCCACCGCCCCCCGCGCTCGGGGTCGGACGCCCGCAGGTACGCGAGCATCGTGAGCAACAGGAAGAACGCGCTGACGAGGTCCCGGCGCTCGGTCGCCCACGCCACCGACTCCACGCGAAGCGGGTGGAGCCCGAAGAGCAGCGCCGCAAGCAGCGCCGCCAGCGCGGTGGCCGCGGAGCGCTCGTCCCCCGCTGGAATCGCGCGCCGCAGCAGCCCGAGTGCCATGAAGAAGAACAGCAGCGTGTTGACGGCGTGGAAGAGATTGTTCGTAAGGTGGTAGCCGGCCGGGTCGTCCTTCCACAGGACCCAGTCGAGACCGTAGGTCAGCCACGTGATCGGCTGGTAGTGGCCGTAGTGATTCGTCGTGAACATCCACCGGAGCTGATCGGCGCCCAGACCCCGGTAGTTCGGGTTCT
Source organism: Planctomycetota bacterium (assembly GCA_024226535.1). Classification (GTDB taxonomy): domain Bacteria; phylum Planctomycetota; class Phycisphaerae; order Phycisphaerales; family SM1A02; genus JAAELP01. Next base: position 12,931 of record JAAELP010000143.1, read on the forward strand.
CGACGAGCACGCCGGTGTCGTCCCAGTCCACGAACTCGTTGTCGAGCGCCGGGATGAACACGACGAACGCGGCGACGGCCGCGATCAGCGCCAGCAACCACGCGCGCCGGGAACCGCTCACGATGTCACCTCCGCAGGTTTGGTCGCCACGACGAGCTGGATCACGCCGAGGGCGCGGAGCAGGGGAAGCCGGGCCGCCGCCGTCGAGATGCGCGGCCCGAGCCCGGCGAGCCGGATCGGCAGGATCAGGTGCGTACCGCACACGCGGACCTCGCACCCGGCCCCCTCCAGCGACCGCGCGATCTCCCGGCGGTGCACGAACGCGTGCGGGCCCTCCGGCATCTTGAGACGCAGCTTCTCCAGCACCCACAGCGGCAACGACCACGTCGGGCTGGGCGTGGTGATCACGACGACGCCTCCCGGCCGGCACGCGGCGACCATCGCCGAGACCACCTGCCGCCACCCGTCCACGTGCTCGAGCAGGTCCGAGGAGACGACGGCGTCGAACTCCCCGAGTCCCTCGGCCCCCGCCGCGTCCAGCTCGCGGAAGCTCAGCTCCGGGCGATCGGCGGCCCGCTCCCTCGCCACCTCGATCATCCGGGGGCTCGCGTCGATCCCCAGCCCCTCCCGGGGACGCAGCTCGGCGAGGATCTGCCCGGTGCCGCAGCCCACCTCGAGGATCCGGTCGCGGGTCGGGACCGGCACGTGATCGGCGATCAGCCGCTTGAGCGCGACGTAATAGGCGTCGTTACGGGCCTTGGCCCGATCGTAGTCGGCGGCGAGCGCATCCCAGTGAGCGCGGGTGGTGGCGGGGTCCACACGAGACATGAAGGGAAACTATCTGAATACGCTTCCCATGCCAAAGGTGCCTAGTGGTGTGACTCAGAAGTTCGGTGCCATACCGGCGCGGCATCGTCGTCGCTGGCAAGGCGACGCGACGACGGCATATCCGAAGATACGCCTAGGAGCGGCAACGCAGCCAGCGGCGATGAGGACCGGCGGTATGGTAGCGA
>JAAELP010000144.1 GCA_024226535.1 Planctomycetota bacterium
CCTGCTGCTCAAGCGGGCCGATGCGACGATCGTCCCGATCGGCATCGACGGGGCCTTCGACGCCTGGCCTCGCGATTCCTCCCGACCGCGCTGGCGACGACCGATCGAGTGCGAGGCGGGAACGCCGATCACCGCGAAGGATCTGCTCGCGGAAGGCGTTCCGGAGGCGCTTCAGCGGCTCGAGCGCGAGGTCGACGAGCTCCGGCTTCGATGTCGGGCGAGGCTCCGAGCCCGGTTCGGGCCGGACGTTCCGGCACCGGGCCCCGGCGACCGAGCCCTGTCGGATTCGTCCGAATGACCGCGGCCGGGACCGATTTCGAGGAGGTCCGGAGCGCGGCGCTGCGAATCGCCCGATGCCTGATCGACGCGGGCCACGAGACCTATTTCGCGGGTGGATGCGTCCGTGACCGGCTGTTCGGTTTCACGCCGACCGACATCGACATCGCGACGGCGGCGACGCCCGACGCGGTCCGCGCGATCTTTCCCAGGGCGCGGGGGGTGGGGGCGAGCTTCGGCGTGATGCTGGTGCCGAACGACGGGTGCAGCATCGAGGTCGCGACCTTCCGGTCGGATTTCGCATACGAGGATGGACGCCGGCCCGGACGGGTCCGCTACGGCACCGCCGAAGAGGACGCGCAGCGTCGTGACTTCACGATCAACGGTCTGTTCGAAGTGCCGTCCGACGGACGGATCGTCGATCTCGTCGGCGGCCGCGCGGACATCGAGGCGCGGATCCTGCGGGCGATCGGTGATCCCGAGGACCGGTTCGAGGAGGACCGCCTGCGAATGCTTCGCGGCGTTCGCTTCGCCGCCCGCTTCGACCTCGCGATGGAGCCGGCCACCGAAGCGGCGATCTCGGCCCGGGCCGATCGACTCGGGGGCGTGAGTCGGGAGCGGGTCGGGCAGGAACTCCGGCGGATGCTCGCGGACCGGGGACGGGTTCGAGCGGCGGTGTTGGTGGAATCGACGACGCTCGATCGAACGGTGCTCGATGCCGGGCGGTCGATGGAGACTTCGGGGCATCCCCGGCTCGCCGTGATGCCCGAATCGGCGTCGTGGATCGACGCGCTCGCCGCCTGGGAGCTTGATCGAGGCACCGCCGGCGATGCCGTGGAGCGGCTCACGCCGGCCCTGGTGCTGTCGAACGAGGAGACGGCGACGCTGCGGGGGCTGCTGGAGACGCGTCGGCGACTTCTGGAAGCGTGGGACACGCTCGGCGTCGCCGCCCGCAAGCGGCTCGCGGCCACGGCCCTGTTCGCACGCTCGTGCGATCTGCTGGCGACCGAGGCGCCCGATCTCGTCGCCGGGATCCATCGGGA
>JAAELP010000145.1 GCA_024226535.1 Planctomycetota bacterium
ACCACCGGATCCACCGGAGGAACCGCCACTGGGCTGCGAACCACCGGATCCACCGGAGGAACCGCCACTGGGCTGCGAACCACCGGATCCACCGGAGGAGCCGCCACTGGGCTGTGAACCACCGGATCCACCGGAGGAGCCGCCGCTGGGCTGCGAACCACCGGACGCACCGGAGGAACCGCCACTGGGCTGCGAACCACCGGACGCACCGGAGGAACCACCACTGGGCTGCGAACCACCGCTGGCACCGGAGGAGCCACCACTGGGCTCGGACATTCCGCTGCCACCGGAGGCACCACTCGGCTCGGAGGCACTGCTGCCACCGGAGGCACCACTGGGCTCGGAGGCACCGCTGCCACCGGAGGCACCGCTGCTGGCACCGGAAGCACCGGATCCGCCGCTCGCGCCGGACTGGCCGCTCGCGCCGGAACCTCCGCTCACGCCGGAGCCGCCACTGGCGCCACTGCCGGAAGCGCCGCTCCCGGAGGCACCACTGCCGGAGGCACCGCTGGCGGAACCACCACTGGCCCCGCTGGCCCCGCTCGCTCCGCTGGCGCCACTTGCGCCGCTGGAACCGCTGGCACCCGAGCCGTCTTCTCCATCATCTTCGTCGTCTTCGCCCTCGTCGTCGCGACGGGCGGACTCGTTCTCGTCGTCGTTCTCGTCTTCCTTCTCGTCGTCGTCGCGGTCACCACTGTCACCGCTGGCGCCACTGGCGCCGGAGGTTTCGTCTCCGTCCTGGTCCTCTTCTTCATCATCGCGACGGGCCTGGGCGGTCTCCTCTTCCTCGAAGTTCGCGAGTTCGTTGTCCTCGTCCTCGAGCTTGACGTCGAACTCGCCCTCGATCCGCCCGTCGCCGGCGGCGGCCAGCTTGACACGCTCCGGAGCGGCCTTGATCTCGCCGGTGTTGCGGATGGCGATCGAGTACAGGTCGCCGGCGCCCAGGAAGACGCGGCCCTTGCCGGCGTCGATGGTGCCGGTGTTCTCGACGCCCGGGGTCATCAGCGTGTTGCTGACGTCCATCGGTTGGACGTCCGAGGCGTTGACCGCGCCGCGGCTGATGTTCTTGCCGTCGACCTTCACGGTGATGCGCTCACCGTGCCGCCGGATGTAGACGCTGTCGCCGGCGATCATCGTGATGAGCCCACCGTCGGACGTCAGCGTTCCGTGGTTCGCGACGTGCTTGCCGGCAAGGTGGATCTCGTGGGCGTTGATCTGGCCGGCGTTCACGACGTCGCCGGACAGATCGGTGAACCGGTGCCTGTTGTCGATGAAGTCCTCGTTGGACATCTTGCCCGCGGCGGCGTACATGCCGGCGACGTCCACCGTCGCCCCGTTGGCGAAGTACACGCCGGCGGGGTTCACGAGGTAGACCTGTCCGTTGGACTCGATCCGGCCCCCGATCACGGAGGGCTCGGGCCCGGTGACCCGGTTCAGCACCCGCGCCATCTCGTGTGGCTGGATGAACTGGATCGTCTCCCACGGCAGCACGTCGAAGCTGACGAAGTTGATGATGCTTCCGTCGCTCGCCTGGATGATCGTGCGGTTGCCGTCATTGATGAACGTGACGTCACCGCGAACGATCTGATCCGGGACGGGACCGGCAAGCGCCGTCTCGGTCGACAGGCTCGAGCATGCTGTTCCCGCGATCGCGGCAAGCTTGAAGAACCGGCTCGCCGCGCCATCGCGCAGACTCATTGGCCTAGCCATCATCTCTCTCCTCTGTAATTGTCCTGACCGCTGGCAAGTCCTTGCCTTATATGAGCTTACACCGGTTCCCGGGGCCGGCAATTCGCCCTCGAAGGGGATTCTGACGAAGAGCGGGATACCGGACCTGCGCGGGCTCGGGCGGGAGCGGGGCGCCGGCGGCGGAGGGGCCTGGCGCGCGCGGCAAGGCGGGTCCACCGACACGATGGGTGGACCGGGCAGGAGAGAAGGGGCTGGCAGCTTGTACCGGGGCCCGCCGAAATCACCTCCGAAGTCCCGGATCGGACCAGGCTTCGGGGAGGGCGGGGAGGGCGAGGAACGCGGGTGGCAGGACTCGAACCTGCAACCGCCGGCTTCGTAGGCCGGTGCTCTATCCAATTGAGCTACACCCGCTCGCGAGAGGCTCGAGCCTCTCGCGGGGCTGGTGATTGTAAGCAGTTATCGGAGAAAAGGGGACCGCCCGGGCGCGTCGTCAGGCAGCCGCATCCGTGCAGCTGCCCGGCGCGCGATTTGGGTGCATGCCGCTATTCGTCCCGGGGGAAGTCGCTGCCGCCGGTGGCGTAGATGCTCTCCGACGCGCGGAGCGACGCGACGTACTGGGTGAAGATCTCCTGGCCCAGCGCGTCGCCGGCCCCGAAGTACATCCACCCCTTGCCGGAGGAATCGGCCGGGACGCCGAGGTCGCCGAGCGCCACCACGGGTTCGGAGTCGAAGCTCAGCCCCGCGTGCCCGGAGGGCTGGGACGCCGTACATCCGGCCAGCGCCAATGTGGCGGCACCGAGGCTCAAACCGAGGAACAGGCTGTGCTTGCGGTTCATCGTGGTCACTCCCAATGCCGCGGGAAGGCCCCGCTTCCCCCTCTTCGGCCGCCGGTGGCCGCGACCTGACCGACATTGCCGAATCCGACGTTCGGTTCGCCGAGTCAGACATCAGGGACCAGACCCTCTTCCCTTTCACCCCAAAGGGTGTAGGTTACCCACAGTGACGGGGTGGAGCGGGGGCCCGGGGCCGCACTGTCCGCGGGCAGCCCGGCGCGCCGTTTGCATCGACATACGTCGAAGCGACGGCGTGTCGAATCCGCCATTCGGGATCATGTCCGATCATGGAATGGCCGAGAAAACGCCGATGGAGGCAAGCGAGACCGGGGTCCGTGGCGATATCGCGCTCTTGGCGCGGGGCCACCGATCACCGTCCGCGGCAAACGGACCTCCACCCGCGGATGACCGAAACGGCCTTGAAAACGGATAAGAAGATGCACAACCATCCGACGCCGCTGGACTGGTTCGCTACCCGGGGCCTTGGACGCCGGTCGCTCCCCGCGACGGTGATCGTCGCCCTCGCCTCGTTGTTGATCGGAGGGCCGGCATACGCCCAGGCCGACGCCGGGGCCGCCGACGACCCGGCGCCCGTGGCCGACGAGGCTCCAGCCGAGGTCGCGGCCGAGCCCGCCCCGCCGCCGCCTCCGCCGCCGAACCCCAACGCCGATCCCGAGATCGACGGACCGACCTTCCCGGTCAGCGCCTTCGAGATCCGATACCTGCGCGAGAACCCGCTGCACCCGCCGATCGAGGAGGCGATGGAGCTTCCGCTGCTCTTCGGCGAGACGCCCACCGGTTTCGTCGCGCCCCGCCCGGGCCCACCGCTCGTGCAGTTCACGATCGCCGACGTCGCCACGCGCAAGCCCGAGTCGTACCACGCCAGCGCGATCCAGTACATGCTCGAGAAGGTCCGGGATTACTACGTCGCGCAGGACATCCTCGGTGTCTACGTCGCGCCGGATCCAACGCAGATCAGCGAACTGGGCGTCGATCTCCGCTCGCCGAGCGACGCGACCCTCGCCCTCATCGTGACCACGGGCATCGTTACCGAGATGCGGTCCGTCGCCTCCGGCGAGCGCGTGCGCGAGGGCGGCCAGATTCCGCCCGATCAGCGGATCGACAACACGCTGCACACGCGGATCATCGAGCGCTCGCCGATCCGCCCGGCCCGGGAGGGCGACCCCCTTCGCCAGGATCTGCTCCTGAAGACCGAGCTGGACAACTACCTCTTCCACCTCGCCCGGCACCCGGGACGTCGCGTGGATGCATCGGTGGCGGCGGCCCAGGAAGTCGGCGGCATCGCCCTGGACTACATCGTCACGGAGAACCACCCCTTCGTGATGTACGCCCAGCTCTCCAACACCGGCACGCGCTCGACGGACTACCTCCGCCAGCGGTTCGGGTTCTTCAACACCCAGTTCTCGTTCAACGACGACATCCTGAGCCTGGACTACACGACGGCGAACTTCGACGGTCTGCACAGCCTCGTCGGCAGCTACGAGGCGCCGTTCCCGAACGACCGGATCCGCTGGAAGGTCTATGGCGGCTACAGCCAGTACGACGCCCAGGAGGTCGGCCAGTTCTCCAACCTGTTCGAGGGCGAGTCGATCGTGGGTGGCGGCGAGATCGTCGCGAACATCTACCAGAAGCGCGAGTTCTTCCTCGACATCGTCGGTGGGCTGCGGCTCCAGAACGAGGACGTCGAGAACAACACGTTCGCGCCGTTCTTCGTCACGGAGGGCAATGAGTTCTTCATCTTCCCCCACGTCGGCCTGCGCTTCGAGCGGAACACCGAATGGGTACGGACCGACGGCGAGCTGATGTTCGAGTTCCAGTGGGGCGACCTCACCGACACGGACCAGGCCGAGATGAACCGGCTCGGTCGCACGCTGCCCGATCGCGACTGGACGGTGATGAAGTGGAGCTTCGGTCACTCCGTGTTCCTCGAGCCGCTGCTCAATCGTGCGGCCTGGGAGGATCCGTCGACGCCGGAGAGCTCCACGCTCGCGCACGAGATGAACTTCACGTTCCGCGGCCAGTACGCGTTCGACCAGCGCCTGATCCCGCAGTCCGAACACGTCGTCGGCGGTCTGTACTCGGTGCGCGGCTATCCCGAGTCCGTCGTGGCCGGCGACACGGCGATCATCGCCAGCGTCGAATACCGGTACCACGTGCCGCGGGCGATGTCGATCCAGCCCGAGCCGCGGCAGATGTTCGGTCAGGCGTTCCGCATGGCGCCGCAGTACGTCTACGGCACGCCGGACTGGGACCTCGTGCTCAAGGGGTTCTTCGACTACGGCCGGTCGATCATCAGCAACCCGCTGCTGTTCGAGGCCGCCAATGAGTCCCTGTACGGAGCCGGCGTCGGCGTCGACTTCCTCTACCGGCGGAACATCAACATCCGCGTCGACTGGGGCTTCGCCCTCGACGACCTGCGACCGGGCCAGGTGCACTCCGGGGCGAACCGGCTCCAGTTCGTCGCGACGTTCATGTATTAATCCGCCCGGCCCAACGACGAAGAGCGAGACGCGGTGGCACGCCCCGGCGACGTGGCAAGCGGGGGTGTTTGCGCGCGGTGGGCGGGGGTGCCGGGCAGACGAGATGCCGGGGTCCCTGGAATTGGGGAATCAACCGGGGTACACCGGCCCCGCTTCGCGGGTATGACTGCGGTAGCGTCTGCGCCGTGCGCGGACCCCAAGAACTGAAGATCGGAGAGTTTCCATGTGTCGCAATGGCAACGCCCCGGATCGTTCCGTCTCCCGTCTCCCGAAGGTGATGATGGTGGTTGCCGCGCTCTGTGCCGGCCTGACCGGCGAGCCGGCGCACGCTGACCAGGCGGGCGCCCAGATCGTCGTCGGAGACGTCACGTTCATCCACGACGGCTACCAGACGATCATCCAGGCGAGCGATGGAAGCATCATCAATTAC
>JAAELP010000146.1 GCA_024226535.1 Planctomycetota bacterium
GCGCCTCATTCTCATTGACACGTTCCGATCATCTCCGTACGACGGGCCGTGCCTGTTCGGCACGATCTGCCGGACCATGGCAGTCGGCGAAACCGGCATCTGCCGGTTTCACGGCTGGAGTGAGCCCTTATGCATGATTCTCCCGTTCGCGACGCCGCCCCGATTCGATCTAGTGTTGCCAGTATCGGAGACGGGCGCAATGGTGCGAAGCGTGAGTCTCTCCGATTTAGCGGTCGATCAGTACCTTGAGTTGCTGGCCGGCCTGGAGGAGAGGGCTGCAGGGCTGATAGGGGGGATGTCGCGACTGCTGTGGCGTCGGCTCGTGGATACGATGGGCCTTCTATCCGTCCCCAACCTCGCATGAAGGCACGCTACATACCGCGAGTTACGGCTTGTGCCCACTCCCGCCATTCGGCGGTTTCGCCGCGCAGGGAGATCTCCTCGAGGAACCGCCGCGTGCGGTCATCCGTCTTCCCCGATCTGACCTGTAGCCGTGCCAGCGCCTGCATCGTCGGCAGGTGGTTCGGGTAGACCTCCAGCGCCGTGCCGTACGTAGCCAGTGCCTCGTCCATGCGCCCCGCGTGCTCGAGCGTGAGCGCGAGGTTCATCCGGGGATCCGGGTGCCCGGGCATGAGCTTCTTCGCCCGCTCGAACTTGTTCGCGGCCTCGTAGAGCTTGCCCTCCTGGAGGTACAGCACGCCGAGGTTGTTGTGCGCCGGACCGTGGTACAGATCCGCGGTGAGCGCCTCGCGCAGCAGCTCGTCGGCCTTCTCGGGATCGTCCTCGATGAGGGCGGCCGCCTTCTGTGTCAGCGACTGCGCGCGGACCGTGTCGCGCCTGGCGTCGGGCTGCTCGGCGTACGGGCTCGTGCTGGTGGTCGCGCATCCGGCCCCGAGCGTGGTGATCGCGACCAGAGTGGTGAGGATCAAACGGTTCATGTCGCTGTCCGCCGATCGACGTACGTGGCTTCGACCACGAGGGTGACATCATACCGGTCGCGCGTGTTCCGTCCGGCGGGACGAGCAAGATCGATCCGCTGCGGCGTCCACAGTGGCTGCGAGCGCGTCCACTCCGCCAGGAACCGGCCGATCTCCGGCAGCGCGAGCTGCTTGAGGCTGATGCGGACCGACTGGCGTTTGTAGACGAGGTCGCCGCTGCCGACGCGTCCCGGGAGCGTTGCGTCGGCGCCGAGGTTCAGGGCGCCGAAGTGCCGCTCCGGCAGACCTGCCGACGCGAGCGCCGCGTTGACGCGTGCGATGAGATCCTGCTTCGGCCGGCGGGCGTCATCCACGCGCTGCACGGTGCTGCGGAGCCGCCGGACCTGTTCGACCCGCGCGTGGGTCTGCCGGAGCGACGACCTAGCCTGCACGAGCGCCGCGTTCGCGTTAGCGAGCCGGCCCACCGCGAGCACCGTCGGGACGCTCAGCGCGACGAGCACGAGGAGCACGAGGATGGTCGGTCTGATCCTCACGATGGCGGCTCCTCCACGGGGCGCAGCCGGATCGTGACATCGACATGGTCCTTGCCCGCTTCCGTCTGGGGCAGGTCGAGCGCCCATCCGGCCGGGGCGTCGA
>JAAELP010000147.1 GCA_024226535.1 Planctomycetota bacterium
CCTCGCCGCGCGGCTCGACACCTCGACGCCGGTGGTGGACCTGCTCCGCGAGGGCTCGGTGCTCGCGCGGTGCGACTTCAGCGGGCTCCGGCCGCGCGGGATGCAGCGGCTGTGCCCCGACGACCTCGCGGGCATGCGCGATCTGCTGTGCCTGCTCCTCGTCGACGCCCGGCGGCTGCTCGCGCGGGGCGGGAGCGAAGAGGAAGTGGTGGCTACGATCGTCGCCGCCGCGGATCGACTCGCCATCTGCTATCGCATGGTCGCCCATCTCGGCGGTGACGACGCGATGCTCAGCGCGCTCGTCGCTCACGACGCCTTCCGGCGCACGCACGCGATCGTCGAGGGAGCATTCGAAGCGGGCGCGTTCGGCGAGACACACCGGGCCACGCTGTTCGCCGCCGCTGACCGCATCGCGCGCAAGGATCCGTTCGGCTACATCAACTCGGTCGTCGCGGGGCGCCAGATGCTCGTGACGCTCGCTGGCAAGCAGATCGTGACCGAGGCGCGAGCCAAGGAACTCCGGGAGCGCGTTCGCATCGCCGACGGCGAGCAGATCCTTCACGTGCTCGCGGTCCACGACACGATGATCCGCGCGTCGCATCGGGTGCCCCCCGACACCACGCCGAGTCTGGACCCGCTGGACCGCATGGACGGCATCATCTCGCGCCCGGCGCTCGACGCGGTGCGCAGCTATGTGCCTCGTGTCGGGCCGCAGATCGCGCGGGGCGCGATCGACTTCTACTGCGGACGCGAGATCCCGACCATCGGCCGCGTCGCCGCCCGCCGGCAGAGGGCGCGGAGCGATCTGCGCGACGGTCTGCGGCGTCTGAAGCCACCGGCACCGGCCGCGTCTACTCCGCCGGCCGCGTCCACTCGTGATCCGGGTCCTTCTCCAGCGCAGCCGACGCCTGCTGAACGCACCGGGAGCAGATGACCGACTCGGGATGCGCCGGGCTCGCCCAGCCCGGCTCGCCGGCCCGATCCAGCGCCGCGCGATCGCGATCGTCCTCGCGACACATCGTGCACGTGTACTCCGCCGGCCCCGGCGCGGCGTGGACGACCAGCTCGAGGTACCCGACCTCGAGGCAGTGCCCGCAGATCATGCAGCCGCGGTGTCCCTCGATCAACGCAACGTCCTCCGCCCACGGACGGTGACAGAAGTCGCACAGGACGTCGGACATCTGGACGTTGGATTCGTCGGTGCCGGGTCGGAACATGGTGGGAGTATAGAATCGCTCACCGATCATGCTCTCCGGCATCAGCCTTGCCAACAAGTGCCAGATGATCTTCGGCTTCTCCGTCGTGGCGATCCTCGCCGCGGCGCTGAGCGTGCCGTGGGTGGGTACGCGCCAGCTCGTCGACGACTACCAGGTCGAGGCGGCTCGCCAGATCGCCGACGCGTGGCTCGCCGACCGGATCGAGCTGGGCACGCTCGAACCGCCCGGGCTTCCGCTGCTGGAGCTGGGCGATCCCGCCGAGGGCGGAAACGAGGAGCCGCTGCTGAGGCTCAGCCTCGTGCACGTGGACGAGATCGACCCGGCGCTCGAGAGCCCGCCGTTCATCGCCGCCGCCCTCGCCGGTTTCGTGAGCGATCCGGAGCGCACGGAGCACGTGGCGATGGAGCCGTACGGGCGGCAGACGGTCTACCGGTACGCCCGCGCCCTGCGGCAGAGCCAGATGCGTCGCATCCGCGACTGGTCCGCGTCGGACTTCACGACGACGCCGTTCGAGCCGGGAATCGCCGATCCGCTTTCGGCCATCCTCATCGTCGACCGGACCACGCAGTTCGCCGAGGGCCAGCGTCTGCGCGGCAAGATCTACATCATCACCGCGCTGCTCATCGGCGGGCTGCTCGCGATGCTCGTCTTCTACCTGCTCCTGACGAAGCTCATCTTCTCTCCGGTGCGGCGTCTGCGCGAGACGGCGGAGAAGGTCCAGGCGGGCGACCTGTCGATTCGGTCCGCCATCCAGACCGGTGACGAGTTCGAGGAGCTTGCGGAGGCGTTCAACACGATGCTCGATCGTGTCGGCTCGAGCCAGGATCAGCTCCAGGCGATCAACGCCAGCCTCGATCTCAAGGTCGACGAGCTCGCCGACGCGAACATCAACCTCTTCGAATCCAACCGCCTCAAGAGCGAGTTCCTCGCGAGCGTGAGCCACGAGCTGCGCACGCCGCTGAACTCGATCATCGGGTTCGCGGAGCTGCTCGAGGAGCTGGCGCAGGGGGAGGACGGGGCCGATCCCAAGCGTCGTCGATACCTGGAGAACATCCTCGGGAGCGGGCGCTCGTTGCTGCTGATGATCAACGAGCTGCTCGACATGGCGAAGATCGAGGCGGGGCGCATCGACGTGAACATCGAGCAGACGAGCGTCGCGGACCTCATCGAGGGGCTCGCCCGCATCATGAGGCCGCAGGCCGAGCGGGCCGGGATCGAGCTGCTCTTCGAGATCGGCGCGAACGTGCCGATGGTCGAGTCCGACCCCGGCAAGCTCCAGCAGATCCTCTACAACTTCATCTCCAACGCGATCAAGTTCACGCCCGAGGGCGGGCGGATCACGGTGTCGGCGGCGCGGGTGCGGCGTCAGGACAACGCGTTGGGCGTTCGTCTCGGTGTGGCGGATACCGGGCCGGGCATTCCCGAGGACATGCAGGACGTGATCTTCGAGAAGTTCCGGCAGGTGGACGCCGGCCACACGCGCGAGCATCCGGGTACGGGCCTGGGCCTGGCGATCTGCCGGGAGTTGGCGGGGATGCTCGGCGCGGAGGTGTCCTTCGTCTCGGAGCCGGGCTGCGGCGCGACGTTCTTCGTGGACCTGCCGCTGACGAGACCGGTCGACGAGCCGCAGCCGCTGATGGCGGGGCTGGAGACGCGGAGGCACGAAGGCACGTAGGCACGAAGGGGAGGTCAGCCGATGAGGGTCGGGATGACCTCGTCGGCCCCCTCGTAACGCCGCCGGGCGATCGAGGCGTCGAACGATGACGGCAGGTCGTCGGCCGTCTCCAGCCGGGAAACCATGAACCGCACCACCGCCGCCACGACCGCTACCGGCTCGTCGCCGCCGCTGGGCGACCAGAGGTTGTAGTCCGCCCACGACATCCTCACGTCGTGCCGCCGCAGCGTGCCATCCTCGTCGAGCACCTGCACGACGAAGGACCAGCCCGCAACCTCCTCGCGTTCCGAGACTATCTCGACCTGCACCACCACTTCAGCATACCGTGACCCTGCCGTTGCCCTGCCACCCGCCCCGTCCTCGCCCCCACCCGCCCCATGTTCCTCCTCGAGATCATCCGCCTCGGCCTCCATAACCTCCGCCTGCACAAGCTGCGGAGCTTCCTGACGAGCCTGGGCATCATCCTCGGTGTCGCGGCCGTGATCGTGATGGTCGCGATCGGCGAGGGTACGAAGCAGGCCGCCCTGCGCGACATCGAGGCGCTCGGCGCGACGAACGTGATCCTGCGATCGATCCGCCCGCCGGAGTCGTCGTCGCTCGCCGGCTCCGAGCAGCGCGGCTTCGTCGCACGCTTCGGCCTGACGCGGCGCGACCGGCGCCGGCTCGATCACTTCCTGGACGACGCGGCGCACATCGTCTCGCTCAAGAGCGCCGGGAGCGAGATCTCCTACCGTGACAAGCGCCTCGCGAGCCAGACGTTCGGGACCTCGCCGGAACTCCAGGAGATCGCCCATTTCCGCATGTCGCGAGGGCGCTACCTCACGAGCGAGGATCTCGAGAGCCAGGCGTCGGTGGCGGTGATCGGTCACGAGATCGCCAAGCAGTTCTTCACGATCACGGATCCGCTGGGGGCGGAGTTCCGCATCGGCGAGCGGATCTTCCGCGTGGTCGGCGTGTTGCGCCCGATCGGCTTCTCCGGTGGCATGGGGTCGATGCCGGTGCGCCGCGACCTCAATCTCGATGTACACATCCCGATCACGACGGCCGAGGCGCAGTTCGGCGACCAGGTCTTCCGCCGTCAGTCCGGCAGCTTCACCGGCGAAGAGGTCGAGGTGAGCGAGATCTACGTGACCGCGCCGAGCGTGGACGAAGTGCTGGAGATGGCGTCGCGTGTCCAGCGGATCCTCGAGATCGACCACGAGGACCTGCGCGACGTCGAGATCATCGTGCCGTGGGAGCTGCTGGAGAACGTCAAGCGCACGCAGCTCGTCTGGAACATCGTGCTGACGACGATCGCCGCGATCAGCCTGCTCATCGGTGGTATCGGCATCATGAACATCATGCTCGCGAGCGTGACCGAGCGCACGCGTGAGATCGGGATCCGGCGTGCGCTGGGCGCGACGCGCCGGCACATCGTCGTGCAGTTCCTCGTGGAGACGGGGTCGCTGGCGGCGACGGGCGGGCTCATCGGCATCGCGATCGGCGTGCTGGGGTCGATCGCCGTGGGTCGCGTGATCCCCTGGCTCCTCGAGCAGCCGGCGTTCAGCGACCTCATCGAGGGCGACCTGCCGCTGGAGACCCGCGTCACCGGCTGGTCGATCATCATCTCCTTCCTCGTCGCCGCGGTCGTGGGCCTCGTGTTCGGCATCTACCCCGCCGTCATCGCGAGCCAGAAGGACCCCATCGAAGCCCTCCGGCACGACTAAGAGAAAACGGGGTCGGGTCTGATACGCGTCCTGCGTTTCTATCCCGGGTTTCTACTGCGCGATGGCGCAGACCGGGGGTAGCCACCCTGGACGGCTCATCGCCTGATTGTCCTGGGTGACTACCCCCGGTCTGCTCCGGGCAAGGACGATCGATTGAAGACCCGGGACGTGTACGAGTTTTCTGGAAGAACCGTACGCGTCCCGGGTTTCTGTCTGCTTCGATCACCGACGATCGAACAACGATGATCGAGCGGGAGGGCGGGGGCAGTCCCAGGACAATCAGGCGATGAGCCGTCCAGGGGCTGTCCCCGCCCTCCCGCGTAGCCGCGCAACGAGCACGGTTGGCGGCAGTAGTAATAAGTCCGGGTCAGCGAGACCCGACCCCGATTCTCGTCCAGACGTCGACGGTGCCGTTGCCCCAGTCGATCCAGCCGGGGAAGCGGCGGTCGAGGTGGTAGCCGCGGTCCGCGAGGAGTTCGAGGCGGTCGGCGTCGATGCTGTTCGGGTAGAGCACGACGACCCACGCCGGGCCGTGCTCGTCGAGCCGAGCCTCCAGGTCGCGTCCGTGGAAGAGGCTGTGGGCGAGGCGGAGCCGGCCCCGGTAGACGTCGAGCACCTCGTGCCGCAGGCCGACGCCCAGCGTGACCGCGTCGGGGCCTCCATGGGCGACCACGTGCGCGAGCGCGTCCCGCAACGGCTGACGTGGCGGGCGCGTGACCAGGTCGGCGCCCCACGCCGCCACGAGCACGACCAGCGCCGCGCCTCCCCATGCGCGATGCCGCCGCAGCAACGCGTCGACGCCGGCGGCGATGAGGAGCAAGGCGCCGGGGAGCGCGAAGAGGCTGAACCGCGCGTACACCCACGTGCCGCCGACGAGCACGACCGCCAGCAGCACGGGCAGTCCGAGCAGGGCGGCGAGCACCCGGCCGGACGCCTCCCGGCCGGCGGTGCGGAGCGACGCGGCGCCGATGATCGCCAGGGCGAGACCGGGGAGCGCCGCCCACCACGCCCACGACCCGCCGAGCTGCCACAGCGCGTGCACGCCTTCTGATCCGAACGGCGATGGCGTGTCGCCGCTTGCCGCGAACGTCGCGCGGATGCGCAGCGCGTCGCCGAGCACGGGCGCGTAGAGCAGGAGCGTGAGCACCGCCGCGCCGACGATCGACGCGGCGCCGGCGCCGGCGCCGAAGCCGACCCCGCGAAGCCTCCGCGCGCGCACCGCCCGCCCCGTGAGCCAGAGCGCATGCCCGGCCGCGATGCACGCCGTCACCGGATGCGCCCACGCGCCGACGGCCACGAGCAACGCGTAGATCCCGCCGCGCCGGATCGACGGGGCGGCGATGAGCGCCATGAACCGGTCCGTTGACGCGGCGGCGAAGAAGATCATCATGCTGTAGCCGCGCGCCTCGACGCCCTCGAGCACGCAGACCGGCGCGAGGGCCGCGAACGCCGCGGCCAGCATCCCGGTTCGGACCCCCAGCCGACGGCCGAGCACGCCGACCGCCACGACCGCGAGCAGCGAGAAGACCAGGGCCGGCCCGCGCAGGGCGATCTCCGGGCCCCACCGGTCCAGCCCGCTCGTGACCGAGCACCAGGTCAGCAGCGTGTGCGCGATGTGGTTGGCGGGATCGAAGTACGTCGTGACGATCGCCTTCGGGCCGAGCATCCCGTAGTCGCGCCACGCCGCGATCTCGTCGTACCAGAGGCTCTCGGTCAGACGCGGCATGCGCGCGGCGAAGGCGACGAGCACGAGCAGGCCGAGCCCCCACGCCACGGTGCGGGGGGAGGACGCCTCGGAGCCGACGTGGTTCCGGCCGTCATTTCGGTTGGTCGAGCGGTCCGGCACACCGCGCATTGTGCCGGCGCGAGCGATCGTCCACAATGACCGATCGCATCCCTTTCCCGTCGAAACGGTACGGGGGCTGAAGGAGGACTCCATGCCGCGTTCGACGACGCTTCTTCTCGTGCTCGCGATGGTCGCCGCCGCGACGCCGGGCGCGGTCGCCGGCGATCCCCCGGCCCGCGACCATGACATCACGATCGACGACTACTTCACCCAGAGCTACATCTCGACGATCGCCACCTCGCCCGACGGCCGGCACGTGGCGTACGTCGAGGGCCGCTGGGACAAGGAACTGGATCGCCGCAATATGGACCTCTGGGTCGTCGAGATCGACTCGAAGCAGGTCCGGCGGCTCACCTTCGACCCGGCGTCCGACGGCTCGCCGTCCTGGAGCCCCGACGGGAAGTGGATCTACTTCCGCGCGAGCCGCAAGCGAGGCGGCGACGAGCCGGCGCCGTACAACGGCAAGGCGCAGGTCTGGCGGGTCGCCGTCGATGGGGGCGCGATCGTCCCCGTGACGCGTCTCCCCGACAGCGTGGACGCGTACGCGTTGTCGGCGTCCGGCCACACGCTCTACTACACCGTCTCGTCCAAGCAGACCGACGAGGACCAGTGGGGCGCGCTCCGCAAGGAGTTCGACGATCTCGAGTACGGTCACGGCGTCGTCGAGTACAGCGAGCTGTGGGCGCTGGACCTGCGGACGTGGCGAAGCGAGAAGCTCGTGGACGAGCGCCGCGTCATCGGCGCGTTCGCGGTCACCGACGACGAGCGCCGCATCGCCATGGTCACCACGCCGACCGCGGAGCTGATCGTGAACGAAGGGTGGTCGGAGGTCGACGTCTACGAGCGCGGCACGGGCAAGATCCTGCGTGTCGACTCGGCGCTCTGGCGCGAGGCGGCCCCGTCACCGTACGGCTGGATCGTCGGGCCGACGTGGTCGTCGGACGGGAACCGGCTTGCGCTGCGCGTGGATTTCGACGGCTACCCGGGCGAGCTGTTCGTGGCGCACTTCGACGGTCGCGATGCGCAGGTGATGAAGCTCACGCGCCCCGGCGAGGTCTCGGTCGAAGGCCAGATGAAGTGGGTGCCCGGGACCGACGATCTCTGCTTCATCGCCGAGGACCACGCGCGGGCGCGGCTGTACCGGATCTCCGGTATCACCGCCGACGCCACCGGAACGCCGGCCACGATGACGCCCGGCGACGTCGTCCTCCAGGGCTTCAGCATCTCCGCAGACGCGTTCACCGTCGCGGTCCTCAAGGCCGGGCTCGATCACACGCCGGACATCTTCGTGCTTCGCCCGCCGTCGATGGACGATCCGGACCAGGCGCCCCGGTTCGTGCGCATCACGAGCATCAACCCGCAGGTGAATACGTGGAAGCTCCCGCAGATCCAAATCGTGCGTTGGACGAGCCCGGACGGCACGCCGGTGGAGGGGATCCTCGAGCTGCCGCACGATTTCAAGACGGGCGACGGGCCGCTGCCCACGCTCGTGTCGATTCACGGCGGGCCGACGTCGTCCTCGAAGTACCAGTTCCGGTACTGGATCTACGGGCACACGCTCTACTCGTCGCGCGGCTGGGCGGTCTTCGATCCGAACTACCGCGGCTCGACGGGGTACGGCGACAAGTTCCTCACGGATCTCATCGAGAACAAGAACAACCTCGACGTGCAGGACATCCTCGCCGGGGTGGACAAGCTCGTGGAGCTGGGCATCGCCGATCCGGACCGGCTCGCGGTCATGGGGTGGAGCAACGGCGGCTACCTCACGAACTGCCTGATCACCGCCACCGATCGGTTCAAGGCCGCCAGCAGCGGGGCGGGCGTGTTCGACACCGTCATGCAGTGGTCGATCGAGGACACGCCGGGCCACGTCATCAACTACTCCGGCGGTCTTCCGTGGGAGCGGGCGAAGAAGATGCACGAGACCTCGCCGCTCTACAGCGTGGACAAGGTCGTCACGCCGACGGTCATCCACGTCGGCGAGAACGACGAGCGCGTGCCGGTGGAGCACAGCCGCTCGCTGCACCGGGCCCTGCACCACTATCTCGACGTGCCGTCGGAGCTCGTCGTGTACCCGGGGACCGGCCACGGTCTCCGCAAGCTCACGCACCGGCAGGCGAAGCTCAAGTGGGACCTGAAGTGGCTGGAGTACTACGTGCTCGGCCATTCCGAAGAGGACGCTGTTCCGGAGTGATCGCGTGTCACCCGCCTACAACCTGAACGAAGCCTCGGCCGTCATCGACCTGCTCGACGCCGGCGCGGAAGCCATCCTCGGGTGCGAGCACCGCGAGGGCTGCGCCGTTCGCGTGCCGAGCCGCGGGCGCCTGCTGGCCACCGGCGATCTCCACGACAACCCGATCCACCTGCGCACGATCGTCGACCTTGCGCGTCTGGACGCTTCCGAGGATCACCACGTCGTCCTGCACGAGATGATCCACGGCGACAAGCTCGTGAACGGAATGGACCTCAGCTACCGGATGCTCGGGCGCGTCGCGGCCCTCGTCGTCGAACGGCCACGGCAGGTCCACCCGCTGCTGGCGAACCACGAGCTGGCGCAGCTCACCGGCAAGGGCGTGAGCAAGGGGGCGGGCAACAGCGTGGAGCTGTTCGCCGACGCGCTCGACTTCGCGTTCAGCGATCGCGCCGATGACGTCGCCGAGGCCGTCGCGAGGTTCATCCGGGCGATGCCGTTGGCGCTGCTGAGCGAGGGCGGCGTGCTCTGCGCGCACTCGCTGCCGTCGGCGGCGCTCATGAAGCACTTCGATCCCGCCGTGTTCGATCGAGCGCTCACCGACGACGACTATCTCTCGCCGCACGGCGCCGCCTACCTCATGACCTGGGGACGCGGTCACACCGAGGAGCAGCTCGACGCGCTCGCGGAAGCGTGGGACGTTCAGCTCTTCTGCCTCGGCCACCAGCACGTCGACACCGGGCTGGAGGTCCGCGGCAACCGCCTGCTCGTGATCAACAGCGACCACGAGCGAGCGCGAGCGCTGCCTCTGGACCTCGCGGCGCTCCCGACGCCGGAGGAGGCGCTCATGTACGGGGTGCCGCTGCGGGCGTTCGGGTAGCGTCGTTGATCGAGCAGGATCGTGCGTGTCGTGACCGCGTCGTCGGTTGGTCAGGCGCATGGTCCCCACGCGCCGATCACCGCGAGAATGTCCGCGAAGTCGACCGAGCCGTTACCGCTCAGATCTTCCGGACAGGCCCCGGCGCACGGTCCCCATGCCCCGATGATCGCGAGAATGTCTCCGAACCCCACGTCGCCGTCACCGGTCACGTCCGCCGGACACTCGCATTCGTCCGGGATGCCGTTCTCGTTGGTGTCGGCCGCCGAAGGAACGAAGAGCAGGACGTCGACGGTGACGAAGGTCGGCTGGTCGCAACCCTCGGGATCGACCTCGGCCGAGGCAACCAGATCGATGACGGCATCACCGCCGTTCACCGCGTCATTGAACGTCGCCATCGGTACGATCAGCTCGGCCTCATCAGGGCCGGTCTCCGGACAGTCGCTGCCGTCCGGTCCGAACACCGTGCCGACGGAGGTTCCGTTGATGGACACGCTGATGTGATCCGGGCCGCCGCCGAGGTTGGCGTGGGCCGTGAAGCTCATGACCACGTTGCCGAGCGTCTGCGGGGCCGACGGTATCGTGAAACCCTGCGGGGAACCGTTCCCGATCGGCGATAGCGCGCCCGATGCGTACGGGTCCGCCATGGTCACCTCGCACGCGTCGAGGAGACCGTTGTCGTTGCAGTCCGAAGCGCACTGCTCGGTGCAGAAGAACGGACCGCCCGGCGCCTGGCTGCTTTCGTCGATCTCGCACTCGTCCGGGATGACGTTGTTGTTGCAGTCCGTGCTGGCTCCGCTCGTGATGTCGAACGCATCCACCATCCCGTTCTCGTTGCAGTCCTGAATGACTCCGCCGACCGCGAACGTGAAGTCATCGCCGAAGATGAGCTTCTGATCGCCGATGGTCCCCTCGGTCTCCCTGAAGTCGAACGCGGAGAAGCCGCTGGTCTCGATGACGCCGAAGAAGCGATGGCCGCCGGTGCCGAGGATGTTGTCGCCGTCGAAATCGAAGGGGTTCTGCTCATTCCCGTCCAGGAACACGATGAGGGCCGCAAAAGGCGTGTTCGTCCGAACCCAGCCGCCGATGGCCACCAACGGCTGCGCGGCGGTGCCTCGCCAGCCATCGGTGATGCCATTGGCGTAATCGCCGTGCGGCAGCGAGTAGAAGCCCCACTGCCCGCTTCGCGCCGCTCCCATGCTGGTGCTGACCCCGTTGTTGGCGCTGCTCGAGGTCCAGGTGATGCCGAGGTTGGTCACGCTCGGCGCTGATTGCGGTCCGCCGGGAATCGTGGACCGCACCGCCCCCCAGACGGCATCATCTTCGAAGCCCTCGTGCACAGGCACGAATCCATTCGCCGTCAGCGCGGTCATGTACGCGGCCTCGTTCGTGTACGTCGTGACTTCCGCCATGGTCCGAATCGTCATCGCCTGGCAGACGATCGCCACCGCGATGCAGATGTGCATTTGTTTCGGCATCGATCTGTGCTCCTTCGCTCCTCGCCTTGCTCCCACCGCCCGATGCTCAGCACGAGCGCAGAGGCGGCACCATCGGAGAGGTGCCCGGTTCCTGCGGGCAGATACACGGTTTCTTGCATTCGTTCGCAGAATGACAGGACCGTGCGCTCCGCCGCCATCGAAGTGCCCGGCCGACGTCAACGGCCAGGCGACGCCGCTCATCTGCGGGGCGCTGCTGCGCGTGTTCGGATGGGCGCGTAGAATGAACACTCGTTCGGTGACCGGTATGCAATCGCGGAGGCGTGGCAACGGCCTGCCGTTGCGAGCGGGATCATGCGGCTCACAGATCATATTCGGCGGCAACTGCGGAAGCGCCTGACCGGCGAGGCGGACGTCGTTCTCGTCGATCGGGTTCCCGAGATCGAGCGTGCATTCGAGGGCGTGGAGGAACTCGGCCTGTACCTGCATCTGCCCTTCTGCCGGCGGATCTGCCCGTACTGCCCGTACAACAAGACGCTGTATCGAGTCGGATTGGCGGACGGGTACGCCGAAGCCGTGATCCGGGAGATCGACCTGTACGCCTCGGCAGTCGGTGACCGTCCCATCACCTCGTTCTACGTCGGCGGCGGCACGCCGACGGTCATGCTCGACCACGGGCTCGACCGCATCCTCCGGCATGTTCGTGCGAGCTTCCGCATGAAGTGCGCTGTCCACATGGAGAGCCATCCCACCGACCTGACCGACGAGGCGCTGGCAGCGCTGCTGGATATGGGCGTCGAACATCTCAGCGTCGGCGTCGAGGCGTTGCAGGATCACCACCTCCGGGCGCTGGGGAGACCGTACACGGCCGATGAGGTGCGCGCAACCGTTGCCCGTACGGTCGCGAGGGGATTCAGATGCGTGAACGTGGACATGATGTTCGCGCTCCCGGAGCAGACGGTCGACGAGGTCGTTCACACCGGGCGAGCGCTCGTCGATGCCGGTGTCGACCAGGTGGCCGCCTATCCGCTCTTCGACTTCCCCTATACCCCGTGGACGAGAGTGACCCGCTCCCGGACCGGCGGACCGGCCGCTGTCTTCACGCGACGGAAGATGCTCAAGGCGCTCGAGCACGTCTTCTACGGAGCCGGTTTCAGGAGGACGTCGGTCTGGGCATTCACGCGCGCCGGTGTCTCCCCGTACTGCTCGGTCACCGTTCCGCTCTATCTCGGCATCGGGGCGAGCGGCGGGTCGTACCTCAGGGACGTCTTCTTCCTGAACACCTTCGACGTCGGGGCGTACATTGAGTCACTGGAGCGTGGACGTCTTCCCGTCGCGCTGAGCGTGAAGCTGTCACGGAAGATGCAGATGGCGGGCTGGCTGTACTGGCGCATGTACGGCGTGCGTTTCCGGAAGCGCGCGTTTCTCGAACGGTTCGGCACCGCGTTCGACGCCATCTACGGGCGCGAGGCGAGGTCCCTCGGTCGGCTGGGCCTGCTGCGCGACGACGGCACGGAGATCACGCTCACCGACGCCGGCGCCTACTGGCTCCACGTGGTCCAGGACATCTTCTCGCTCGACGCCGTGGGCAAGCTCTGGGGGACGGCCATGACGACCCCGTGGCCGCGGAGGGTGGTGGTCTAGAGGCGCCCACCCATTCTACGTCACGGCGACTCCTCGTCGTCGGTCGAGCGGCCGTAGAGGACGACGGCGTCTGGTTGCTCCGTGCAGTACCAGTGAACCCAGATGTACGCGTGTTGAAAGAGCGCCGCGGCGAGGGCGGCCTGGGATCGAGCGATGAGCGCGATGCCCCAGAGCCCGAGGAACACGAAGGCGTACATCGCGTTCGAGCTCCACGCGAACGCGCCGCGGCGCACCATCGGCATGGCGCGATAGCGCTCGAAGAAGTGATCGCCGCCGAGCGCCCGGGCGAAGCCGAAGGAGGTCTTCACCGAGTGCATCGTCCACAGGGCGGGCAGCAGCAGGAGGATGCCGGCGCACAGGCCGAGCCACTGAGGGATGGCCAGCGAGCCACGATCGGCGACTGCAAGACCAATCACGACGAGCGGTCGGGCGATCAGCAACGGAAAGAAGGCGACGCCCCAGACGATGAAGCCGTCATTACCGAACAGGCGCGTGAGCAGCGAGTGGCACAGTTGCGCGCGCCAGAGCAGGGCGACCACGACCTGGTGCACCACGGGAACGATGACGGCGGCGAGCAGCCAGACGCGCTCGTCGACCCCGAGCCACGCCTCGCCGTCGAGGGCCGGCGAAGCGATCGTCCAGACGCCGGGCAGGAGCGCCGCGAGCAGCATGAGGTGAGGCAACTGTCCTCGCCACAGGTGACCCGGCGGGATCGACACGTGCAGCGGGTCGGAGTTGCGGTCGCCCATGCGGGGCAGGATAGCGAGGACCGGCGCGACCGGTCAGGCCATCGCATGCGTCGGGGGCTCCTCGACCGAGGGCTATTCGGCGCCCGCACCGTCGCGCACGTCGAACAGATCCCAGCCCGTCGCCTCCTTCCCGATCAGTCCCTCCTGGGGAGTCATCCCGCACGCGGCATAGAGCGGCATCGCCTTCCGGTTGGCCCACGACGTGACCGTGATGTCCTCGTCACCGCCGGCCGCTTCCATCCTCGGGTACATCGAGCCGAGATTCGATGTGCGAAGGAAGGCGATGTACTCCAGCGGAGACAGCCGCTCGTCCGACCTGTAGTGGATCTGGTCCATCGCAGTGCGATCAACCCGTCGAGCGACCCTGTTCCTCGCTGAGCCACTTGGGCGCCGGCAGGGGAAGCATGTGGGCAACGAGCATGAGTGCTCCTGCGACGATGACGAGCGCCGGGACCTCGGTGTCGACGCTGATGCGTTGAGTCTGCCGCAGGATTGAAAGGACCGTGCAGATGATCAGGAACGGGCCGACGACCACCGTGGCCTTGTCGAGTCCACCGATGGCGAGGGTGAGGATGCCTGCGATCGCAAGTCCGAGGACCCAAATCCAGTTGACGCCCGGTATGACATCGTGATTGGTGAGAAGCCAACCAGTACCCACAGCAATCATGATGGCTGGAACGACTACCGAAGACTTCCTCTTGGTCATGTTGCGGTCCTTGCCATGGTGCTTGGTGCACGTTGAATGATCGGCGCTATCGACGCCCGGCAACGCGCCGCCCCAAGGGCGTTCCGCCGACGCTGAGAGCGTCGATGGATGGTAGCGAGGATGAGGCTGAGCCTGAGGAAGCCAGCCGTCCGAGCGGTTGGGCGTCCAACGCGCCGGCGGCGGCGGCCTGGCAACTGGGGCAAATGGTCAGGCAGTGCGCCTGGGTCGCCGGACAACGTGGACAACGAAAGCGGTGATGCCGACCGGAAGCCAGACGTACAGCAGCTCAGCCACGAGAACCTCGAGACCGTAGCGCGTGAACAGATTGGCAAGGCCAAAGTCAGGCACCGGGATCGGGGTCCACGGCATGAAGTAGCGCGACTGCTCGAACGGGGAGAAGAAAGCGATGCCGAGGCCACCATCGGTGAAGGCGTCGATGAAGCCATGAGATGCGGTGAGGAGGAAGAAGAACGCAAAGAAGCTCCACCAGGCTCGTGAGAGGAAGCGGAAGTCAGTGCGGAAGAGCCATGTCACCACAATGAACGCGAGTGATGCGGCGAAGAAGAGCGAGTGGGTCAGGCCGCGATGGCCCCAGAGACCGTCGTACGAGACTCCATAGGAGTGCAGGCCGACATCAAGGTCGGGGCCCGCCGAGCAGAGAATAGCCAGGACCCAGAACTTGAACGGCACGCTGCGTGGGTACGCTGCGCGGCCGGCGGCGACAGCAACGAAGGCGTGCGTGATTGCGGTGCACACATGAGCACCGTACACAGGCGGGGAGCCAACAGAACGACCGCAGGCGTTAATGCACTGCCAAATGTCGAGCCCCGCTGCGCGCAGCGGGAGTCGCCGAACAAACGGTTGGACTCACGGCAGTTGGAGTGGTAGCAACGCCAAACCGTTCTCAGAGCGAAGGGTGTTGTGCTCTCCAATCCAGACGTTTGTGAACTCCGGCTGCGGGCCGCCGGGCGACGGTGCCACGGTCCCACCGCCATGATACGAAAGAAAGCCCAGCGTGAGCAACGAGCTAGATTCGGACGCGTGGCCACCAAGGGAGCTTCGCCACGTAACCCGTTACATCAGGGCCCGGCACGCCGCTGTGGCATAGGACCGTACCGAAGCCAACACCGATTGCGGCGAAGAGATTCGCTCCGATCAGAACGCCGGGACTGAACCAGAACGCCCACCCACGAACTAGCTCGGGTTCGCCCGAGAGAGGGGCACCGAACACCGACCATGCTGCGTGATGAGAGAGCATGACAGTTGTGACCAGGATGACAGCCAAGACCGAGCACGCCGCACCCACCATGCCGGCAGCATTGTGAACAACACCAAAGAGAATCCAAGTAACGATCAGAGCGATCGTGACGCGAAGGATCGCGTAGAAGAACAGTGTGGGAGCAACAGCAATCACGCAGAATGAGATAGCTGAGAGCACGAACGCAGCGAGACTGCCTGCGATCGCGGCCCGGACGAGGCCTCTTAGCGGGGTCCAATCGGACTGCATGACGACCATTGTGCCCGACTGTGCGATGGACCAAGTGTCCATTTGGCGTCGCCATCGGACAAGCTACCGGTGTCGCTTAGGCACCTGACGATGGAGTGCAGCCATTTGCTGGGCGACGGCCTACGGAAGGAAGAACAGGAAGATTTCCTGTAGGAGGCCGCGGAACCAGCCGTCATCGGGATCCGGGCCGTCACTTCGATGCAATCCACCGCGTACTTTGGCGAGCTCGCCCTGGTCGAGCCAGACACCACGGCACTTGCGGCATACATCGACGATTGCACCTTCTGCCCGCGAGCTGCCGGTCCATCGGACTGGTGTGAGTTCGTCGGCCTCACATCGGGGACAGTGCAGTACTCGACCGAGATCCTGTTCTTCTCTCACGCCTTTGGCAGATGGTAACCGTTCACGGGTCAACAGACCACAAGATGTAGTGGTTTGCGCTTTTGCCTGAAGCGCGTTACAACGCGGGCCATGGACAAGGATGTTCGACTCAAGCAGTTGGAAGATGAGAACGCGGCGCTGCGGAAACGGATC
>JAAELP010000148.1 GCA_024226535.1 Planctomycetota bacterium
AACGCGGCCCGATCGAGCTTGCCGTTGGGCGTCAGCGGCAGCTCGTCGAGGACGACGAAGGCCGACGGCACCATGTACTCCGGGAGGCGTTCGCCCAGCTCCCTACGCAGACCGTCGACGTCCGGGGGTGTCTCGCCGGCGGGTACCAGATAGGCGACCAGCTGCTGGCCGCCGGGGCCGTCCTCCCGGGCGATGACGACCGCCTGGGCGACCTCGGCCGAAGTCACGAGCGCCGCCTCGATCTCCCCCGGCTCGATGCGGAAGCCGCGGATCTTCACCTGCTGGTCCGCGCGGCCGAGGAAGTCGAGGGTGCCATCCGCACGCCACCGCGCCAGGTCGCCGGTGCGGTACATCCGCGTGCCAGGCTCGAAGGGATTGGCGACGAAGCGCTCCGACGTCAACGCCGGCTGATGGAGATATCCGCGCGCCAGACTCGCACCGGCAACATACAGCTCGCCGTTCACGCCGATCGGCATCGGCTCGAGCGCTGCGTCGAGAACGTACAAGCGCGTGTTGCAGAGCGCCGTCCCGATCGGTGGGGTCACGATGCCGGACAACGGCCC
>JAAELP010000149.1 GCA_024226535.1 Planctomycetota bacterium
GATCTCCGGGTTGTCGATCACCGCGACGATCGCGTCGCAGATCTCGTTGACGTTGTGCGGCGGGATCGAGCACGCCATGCCGACGGCGATACCGCTGGAACCGTTCACGAGCAGGTTTGGGAACTTCGCCGGCAGGACCGTCGGCTCCTGCCGCGTCTCGTCGTAGTTGGGACGGAAGTCGACCGTCTCCAGCTTGAGATCCGCGAGCATCTCGACCGCGGCCGCGGTCATCCGCGCCTCGGTGTATCGCATCGCCGCCGGCGGGTCGCCGTCGATCGACCCGAAGTTGCCCTGCTTGTCCACGAGCATGACGCGCATCTTCCAGTCCTGGCCCATGTGGACCAGGGTGGGATAGATGACGGACTCGCCGTGGGGGTGGTAGTTGCCGGACGTGTCGCCGGCGATCTTCGCGCACTTCCGGTGCTTCCGGCCCGGCGCGAGGCTGAGGTCGTTCATCGCGACGAGGATTCGTCGCTGCGACGGCTTCAGGCCGTCCCGGACGTCGGGAAGGGCGCGATCCGTGATCGTCGACATCGCGTACGTGAGGTAGCTGTCGTGCAGCTCACGATCGATCTCGCGGTCGATCAGCGTGCCGATGCCGTTGGCACTGTCGGCGGTTCCGTTGCCCTCGGCGGGGCCCTCGTTGGTGGCGTTTTCGTCGGCCATGGTCAGGCGTGCATTGTAGCCGAAACCGCGTATTCACTATGATCTCCGGCCACCTACGCACATGCCCCACGAGAACACTCACCCCCGACGTCGGCGCGGTCGCGGAGCCCGGCCTCTGCTGATCCAGATCAAGGTCCTGGGCCTGATCGGATTTCTCGGCGGGCTCGGTTCGCTCGTCGCGATCGGCGTGCTCGGGCCGGACCCGGCCGATCCGGCGGGGTGGCATCAACTCCGCGAGACGATGCGGGCGGTCTTCTGGCCGTGCCTGTTCTCCGGGCTCATGGTCACGAACGCGGCCGGCGTGGTGCTCTGGCTCCGGCACCCCCGTGAGTTCCTGCGGATGCGCTGGTTTCGCGTCAAGGCGGTGCTCCTCGCCGCCGCCCTCCCGCTGATGCACCTGTTGTCGCGGGGGCGTGTTACCGAGTTCTACGCGGCGATCGAGGCCGGGAGCCTCGACGTGCTGCCATCGCTTCGCGATCGGGTGACGGCGGCCTTCGCCGTCGCGCTGCTCGTCATGCTCGCCATCGCCGCCATCGGCCGGATCAAGCCCCGGCTGGGCGAGCCGGTTGGGCGTCGGCGTCGGCCCGATCCGCCAGCATGAGAAACTCCACGTTCCCGCGCCCGCGGCGGCCGCTCTTGGCTCCCGTGATCGGGCTGCGGGTCACCGCGAGCGGACGGGCGCCGAAGTCGGGCATCGCGTCCAGCGTTCGGGCCAGAACCTCCAACGCATCGCGCTCGTCGAGCCGGCCGGCCCGAAGCCGCACGCGTTTCTCCTCCGGCGTCAGCTCGTAGTGCGGCTTGACGAGCGAGACGAGATGCCCGTGCTCCCGGAGCCACCGCAGCGCCGCGGGGATCGCGTGCCGCTGGGGCGTCCACGCGAGATCGATCACGACGAGGTCGACCCCGCCGCCCGGCGGATCGGCATGCAACGCGTTCGTCCGCTCGCGTACGACGACGCGGTCATCGGTGCGCAGGCGGTAGTCGAGCGTTCCGTACCCGGTGTCGATGGCGTGGACCCGCGCCGCACCACGCCGAAGCAGGCAGTCGGTGAACCCGCCGACGTTGCAACCGAAGTCGGCGCAGAGCAGGCCCGTGACGTCCAGCTCGAACGCCTCGAGGGCGTGCTCCAGCTTGATCCCCGCCCGCGACACGAACGAGGTCATGGCACCCCGACGACGGCGATGCCGGCGCGGTCGGCCGCCGCGATCACCTCGGGGCGGTCGATGAGGATCACACGCCCGGTGCCCAGGGCGATGCACCCCGCGCCGGCGGCGGCGAGTCGCTCGATGGTGCCGACCCCGATCGTGGGCACGTCCGCCCGCATGTCGTGATCCGGTCCCGAAGTCTTCAGCAGAGTCCACCCCTTCGCGCGGCAGAGACCCCCGGCGCGGTCGATCATCCGGTCGGTGCCCTCGATCGCTTCGACGGCGATCACGTCACGGTCGCGCACCGCCATCGCCTGCCCCACGTGCAGACGCACCGTCTCCACGAGCAGCGGCCAGCCGAAGGCGACGTCGGCGGCCTGCTCGCGGC
>JAAELP010000150.1 GCA_024226535.1 Planctomycetota bacterium
GCACATCCAGGGCACCGTGGTCGACGATGCCGGTGGGGCGCCCACGGGTGTGACGGTCGAGCTGCAATCGCCCGTATTACAGGGTGAAAGGATCGAGCTCACCGACCGGCGCGGCGGTTTCCGCTTTCCGGCGCTGCTCCCGGGCTCGTACGCGGCGACCTTCGCCCTCGAAGGCTTCCAGACCGTCGAGCAGGAGGCGGTAGCTGTCCCGATCGGAGGCACGGCTCGGCTCGAGGTGAGCATGACCTCGGTCTTCACCGAAGCGCTGGAAGTCATCTCCGAGCCGCCCGTCGTCGACACCAGCTCCACCGAGCTCGGCCTCAACATTTCCGCGGCGACCTTCTTGGACCTCGCCACCGACCGCGACGCCTTTGCGGTGGCCAGGATCGCGCCCGGTGCCGGGACCGACGCTTGCGCTGCGTCCTCGTACATCTCGGCCGACGCCTGCGACAACGTCACCTTCTACGGCTCCACCGGCGCCGAGAACGCCTTCTATGTCGACGGCGTGAACACC